>DASVXQ010000263.1:0-55314 GCA_036392615.1 Actinomycetes bacterium
CGGACCAGCGGCCGCTGGTGCAGCAGGCGGCGCGCGTGGTGGCGCTCGAGCTGCTCAAGGAACGCTCGGTCGCCGAGGTCGAGAACCGGCTGCAACGCGAGCTGCTCTCGGAGTTGCTGTCGGAGCGCGCCGCGCGCGACACGGCGCTGCGGCGGCGCGCGCTGGACCTTGGCGTGGACCTCGCCGTCCCGCACCGGCTCGCGCTCGTGGCCGTGCGCGAGCGAGTCGGCGGAGAGCCTGAGCGGGCGACCGGGCTCGCCCGCGCCAGGCTCGAGCTGCTCTCGGCGCTGCGCACGCGCGCCTGGTGCACCTTTGCCGCCGAGGCGGCCGGGCAGGTGGTCGCGT
Source organism: Actinomycetes bacterium (assembly GCA_036392615.1). Lineage (GTDB taxonomy): Bacteria > Actinomycetota > CALGFH01 > CALGFH01 > CALGFH01 > DASVXQ01. Next base: position 346 of record DASVXQ010000263.1, read on the forward strand.
TGCTCGGCACCGGCGAGCCCGCCTACCGCCAGCGCCTGGAGCGGCTGCTTGCCGAGCGCTGCCGCCCGGGCGTCACGCTGCGCGCCGTGGTCTCGCCGCCATGCGTCCAGGTCGCCGAGTACCAGCCCAACTACCTTGCCTGCCAGCAGATCCTCGAGCTGTTCTCCGGCAGCGAGGGCCCTGCCGTGCTCGACCTCGAAGAGTCCCGCGTCCTCGCCCTGCTGTTCCGCGAGGGCGGGGAGGCGCAGTTGCGCCGCTTCGTGGAGGCCACGCTCGGCCGGGTGCTGGAGCACGACCGCCGCCACCGGGCGATGCTCACCGGCACGCTGGAGGCGTATCTCGCCGCCGGGTGCAGCCCCACCCGCGCCGCCGCCGCGCTGCACCTGCACGTCAACACCCTGTACTACCGGCTGGAGCGACTCCGGCGCCTGCTCGGCGAGGACTTCGCGGCGCCCCGCCGCCAGCTCGACCTCCAGGTCGCGCTGCTGGCGCGCCGCTGCCTCACCGTCACCGCCTCGTAGGAACCATCCAAGCTTGCGGCGCAAGCCTTGGAGGCTCGCTCCGTAGCCGCGCTCCGAGGCCGGTGCGTACAGTCCCCCGCCACAAGCCACGGCCCGCCACGCCGGCGTGGACGCAAGGAGGCCCGAGTGCTGCTGCGCCGACCGGGCGTCACCTACGAGGCACTGCGCGAGGGATTCGCCTGGCAGATTCCCGCCAGGTTCAACATGGGCGCCGCCTGCGCCGACCGCCATCCGGCCGGCGACCTGGCGCTGGTGGAGATCGCCGCCGACGGAGCACAGCGTGACGTCACCTTCGGCGAGCTCACCGAGCTGTCCAACCGCTTCGCCAACGCGCTGCGCGGGCTGGGCGTGGGTGCCGGCGACCGCGTCGGGATCGTGCTGCCGCAGCGGCTCGAGACCGGCCTTGCCCACCTTGCGGTGTACAAGCTCGGCGCGATCGCGGTGCCGCTCAGCGGGCTGTTCGGCCCGGACGCGCTGCGCTACCGGCTCGGCGACAGTGACGCCAGGGTGGTCGTCACTGAGGCGGCCGCGTTGGACCGCGTCGCCGAGGTCGCCAGGGACCTCGGCGGGGTGGAGGTGGTCGTCGCCGGACCGGAGGTCACGCCGCCGCACCGCGACTTCTGGGAGCTGGCCCGGAGCGGCTCCGCCGATCTGGAGGTCGCCGCCACCGAGGCGGACACCCCCGCGCTGCTGATCTACACCTCGGGCACGACCGGGCCACCCAAAGGCGCGCTGCACGGCCAGCGGGTCCTCCTGGGCCACCTGCCCGGCTTCGACCTGTCCCACGACTTCTTCCCGCAACCCGGTGACCGCTTCTGGACGCCGGCGGACTGGGCGTGGATCGGCGGGCTGATGGACGCGCTCGTGCCCAGCTGGTACCACGGCCGGCCCGTGGTCGCCGCCGCCAGGCAGGCATTCGATCCGGCATGGGCCTCCGACCTGATCCGGCGCCACGGCGTGCGCAACGCCTTCCTGCCGCCGACCGCGCTGAAGCTGATGCGGCAGGCCGGCGTGCGCGTGCCCCACGGCACGCTGCGCTCGGTGATGAGCGGAGGGGAGCCGCTCGGCGAGGAGCTCCAGTCGTGGGGTCGTGACGCGCTCGGCGTGTGGATCAACGAGATCTACGGGCAGACCGAGGCGAACTACGTCGTCGGCAACTCCTCCGCGGTATGGGAGGTGCGGCCCGGCTCGATGGGCCGGCCCTACCCAGGCCACGACGTCGTCGTGCTGCGCGACGACGGCAGTCCGGCCGCCACCGGAGAGGTCGGCGAGATCGCCGTGCGCGCCCCGGACCCGGTCCTCTTCCTTGCCTATTGGGAGAGGCCCGACGCGACCCGCGAGAAGGTCGTCGACGGTTGGCTGCGTACCGGCGACCTCGGCCGCATCGACGGCGACGGCTGGTTCTGGTTCGAGGCTCGCGCCGACGACGTCATCAACTCGGCGGGCTACCGCATCGGGCCAGCCGAGATCGAGGAGTGCCTGCTGCACCACCCGGCGGTCGCGCTGGCGGCGGCGATCGGCGTGCCGGACGAGCTCCGCGGCCAGGTGGTCAAGGCGTTCATCAAGCTGGCCGACGGCGCGACGCCGTCGGAGGAGCTGAAAGAGGAGATCAGGTCGCTGGTGCGCAGCCGGCTCGCCGCCTACGAGTACCCACGCCACATCGAGTTCGTCGACGCGCTGCCCATGACGACCACCGGCAAGATCCGCCGCGCCGAACTGCGCCGGATCGAGGCCGAGCGCCGCTAGGACCGGCGGATTCCCGACAGGAAGGGGTGCAGACGGTGATCCAGCAGCCACGACCCGCTCGCAATCCCGTGCGCGGGCGGCACGCCCGCGCCTGGACGACCATGATCGCGCTGGCGGCGCTCGTCGTCGCGGGGTGCTCCGGCGGCAGCGGCGGCACGGCCGCCAAGGACCAGGGCGACATCGTCGTCGGCAGCGTCCTGGACCAGACCGGCCCGCTGAACATCTACGGCAAGGCCATGACCGACGCCACCAACCTGGCTATCAAGGACATCAACGACTCCGGCGGGCTGCTCGGCCGCAAGCTCAAGCTGGTCTCCTACGACGCGCAGTCCGCCAACGACAAGTACACCCAGTACGCCAACCAACTCGCCGTGCAGGACCACGCGGTGGTCATCATGGGCGGCATCACCAGCGCCTCGCGCGAGGCGATCCGCCCGATCATGGACCGCAACCGGGTGCTGTACTTCTACAACGAGCAGTACGAGGGCGGCGTCTGCGACAAGAACGTCTTCAACACCGGAGTGGTGCCCTCGCAGCAGCTCGCCACGCTGATCCCCTGGGCGATCAAGAACCTCGGACCCAAGCTGTACGTGCTCGCCGCCGACTACAACTACGGCCACATCTCGGCGGACTGGGTGAAGAAGTACGCGGGGCAGAGCGGCGGCCAGGTCATCGGCACCGACTTCATCCCACTGGACGTCAGCGAGTTCGGTTCCACCATCAACAAGCTGCAGGGCGCCAGGCCCGACGCGGTGGTGTCGCTGCTGGTCGGCGGCAACCACATCGCCTTCTACCGCCAGTTCGCCTCGGCGGGGCTCGGCACCAGCATGAAGATCGTCTCGCCGACCCTCGGGCTCGGCAACGAGCAGGTCGTGCTCTCGCCGAGGGAGTCGAAGGACATCGTGGTCGCCTACCCCTACTTCCAGGAGCTCGACAACCCTGAGAACCAGCAGTTCGTGCAGCGCTGGCACGCCGCCTACGGCGACGACTATCCCTACGTCACCGACTCGGCCGCCACAGTCTGGGAAGGGTGGCACCTGTGGGCCGAGGCGGTGAAGAAGGCGGGCACGACCCAGCGCGACAAGGTCATCGAGGCACTCGAGTCGGGGCTGACCTTCGCCGGCCCTGAGGGCACGGTCAAGCTCGACGGACCGTCGCACCACCTGGTGCACGCGGTGCACCTCGCCCGGACGAACGACCAGAAGGGATTCACCATCATTGGCTCGCAGGAGGCGGTGCCGCCATCCTACGAGCAGTCCACCTGCGACCTGATCAAGAACCCCAACACCAACCAGCAGTTCACCCCAGCCGCCTGAGCCCCGTCCGCGAGCCCGATCGAGGAGACCTCATGCACCCCGACCAGCTCGCCAGCCTGGCGCTGACGTTGCTGACCACGGTCGCGCTGCTGGTCGTGATCTCGGTCGGGCTCGCGGTCATCTTCGGGATGATGCGCATCATCAACCTCGCCCATGGCGAGTTCCTCATGCTCGGCGCGTTCGCCACCCTGAGCGGCGTGCGCGCCGGGCTCAGCCTGTGGCTGGCGATGCCGGTGGCGGCGCTGGTGGTCGGCGCGTTCGGGCTGGTGGTCGAGCGGCTGCTCATCCGCCGCCTGTACGGCCGCCTGGCCGACACCATGCTCGCCACCTGGGGGCTCAGCCTGATCCTGGTACAGGCGGTGGTGCTGCTCTACGGGCCGGCGACCAACGGCATCCCCACCCCCCTGTCGAGCTTCGAGCTCGGCCGCTACTCGGTGTCGGAGTATTCGCTGGTGCTGATCGGCGCCGGGCTGCTGCTGCCCACACTGGTGTGGCTGGTGCTGACCCGCACTCGCTACGGCGTGATGGCCCGCGCCGCGACGCAGCTCCCCGAGATGGCCGCTGCGGTCGGAGTGAACACCAGTCGCATGAACATGTGGTCGTTCGCGTTCGGGTCGGCGCTGGCGGGGGCGGGCGGCGCGCTGCTGGCGCCACTCGCCGGCGTGGTGCCCAGCATGGGGCAGGCCTACATCGCACGCGCGTTCATGACCGTGATCGTGGGCGGCCCCCAGGTGATCACCGGCACGGTCGCCGCCTCCGGGGTGCTGGGCGGGATCGAGCACGCCGTGTCCTACCTGACCACTCCCTTTCTCGGGCAGGGAGCCCTGCTGTTCGCCGCGGTCGTCCTGCTGCGCGTGCTGCCGCGGGGCCTGACGGGGCGGCGCCGGTGAGGGGCGCGCGCCCGCTTGCGGCCGCGGTGGCGCTCGCGGCGCTGGTCGGCGCCTCGGCACTGCTCCCGGAGTTCCAGGCCCTGCAATGGACCCTGTGGGCGATCGACGGTCTGCTCGCCCTCTCGCTCACGCTCGTCTGGGGCCGCGCCGGCATCTTCAGCTTCGGCCAGGCTGCGTTCTTCGGGGTGGGCGGCTACGCCTATGGCATCGCCGCCATCGACCTGATCGACCGGACCGGCGAGACGTTCAGCGCCGTGGCCATCGCCGTGGCCGCCGCCGCGGCCTTCGCGGGGCTGCTCGGCTACTTCATGTTCTACGGCAACGTCGGCGACGTGTACGTGGCGATCATCACCCTGGCGACCACGCTGGTGCTGCTGACGGTGATGTCCAGCACGGCCGGCCCGCAGTACCACGTTGGCCGCGCCCAGCTCGGCGGCTACAACGGCATGACCGGCATTCCGCCGCTCACCTACGGCCGGCCGGGGCAGCTCGCCACGCCACTGTCCAACCGCCAGCTCCTCGCCATGTGGGTGGTGGTCGCCGCGCTGGTCGCGCTCGGCCTGCACGCGCTGTCCGGCAGGCCGTTCGGCCGGGTCGTCGCCGCGATGCGCGCCAACGAGGAGCGCACGCTGCTGCTCGGCTATGACGTCCGGCGGGTCAAGCTCGCCGTGTTCGTGCTCGGCGGCGCGATCGCCGGCCTCGCCGGCGCAGGCTACGCCGCCTGGGGACTGTTCGTCAACCCGGTCGTGTTCGGTCTGCAACAGGCAGCGCTGGTGGTCATCTGGGTGTTGGTGGGGGGCCGCACGTCATTGCTCGGCGCGTTCGTCGGCGCCGCCGCGGTCCAGCAGTTGTCCGCCTCGCTCGGCGGGGGGCAGGGACAGGCCACACCGCTGATCCTCGGTGGCGTGCTGATCGCTGTGGTGCTGCTGGTGCCGAGCGGGCTCGTCCCGGCGGTCGGCGGGCTGGCGCGCCGCCTCCTGCCCGCCCTGCGCCAGCCACCAGCCCCGCAGATATCGCCGCGACGCGCCGCGGCGCCGCCCGGGCTCCGCGGCGGCGCGACGCTCGAAGCGGTCGACGTCGCCAAGCGGTTCGGCGGACTCGCCGCGGTCGACGGCGTCACCCTGAGCTTCCCCGCGACCGGAGTCACCTGCCTGATCGGCCCCAACGGCGCCGGCAAGAGCACACTGTTCGCGCTGCTGACCGGACGCGAGCGGCCCAACGCCGGCCGGATCCTGCTCGACGGCGAGGATGTCACCCGCGCGAGCGCGCACCGGCGGGCCCGCCGCGGCCTCGGTGTGAAGCTCCAGGTCCCCAGCATCTACGTGGACCTGACGACGCTGGAGAACCTCTGGCTCGCCGCATACGCCGAGGCGCGAGACCCGGGCCGGGCCGCCGAGCGCGCGCTCGCGCTGCTCGGCTGGCTCGGCATCGCCGCACGCGCGCACGATCTCGCGGGGACGCTCTCCCATGGCGAGCAGCAGTGGCTGGAGATCGGCATGGCGCTCGGCGGCTCGCCGCGGGTGGTGCTGCTGGACGAGCCGACCGCCGGCATGAGCCGGGAGGAGACCGCCCGCACCGCCGAGCTCGTCGCCGAGCTCGGCCGGCATGCCAGCGTGGTGGTGGTCGAGCACGACATGGAGTTCGTCCGCCGCCTCGACGTGCCGGTCACCATGCTGCACGAGGGACGGGTCTTCGCCCGGGGAAGCCTCGCCGAGCTGCGCGCCGACGAGCGGGTGCTCGACATCTACCTGGGAAGGCGTGAGCATGCTGGTGCTTGACGGGGTGCACGCCGGCTATGGCCTCACCCCGGTCCTGGCGGACCTGACGCTCGAGGTTCGCGAAGGCGAAGTCGTCGCGGTCCTCGGTCGCAACGGCGTCGGCAAGACCACCATGCTGCGCGCGGCCATCGGCACGCTGCCGCTGCGGGGCGGGTCGATCCGCCTGGCCGGCGAAGAGCTCGCACGGCTGCGACCGCACGAGCGTGCGCGGCGCGGCATCGCCTACGTGCCGCAGGGGCGCGACATCTTCCCCGACCTCAGCGTGCTCGACAACCTGCGGGTCGCCGCCTGGGCAACCCGCGGAAGCGCCGGCGGCGCGCTGGTCGCGGAGGTGTTCGACGAGTTCCCGGCCCTGGCCGCCCGGCGCCGCGCAAAGGGCGGCGCCCTGTCCGGCGGGCAGCAGCAACTGCTCGCGCTCGCGCGGGCGCTGGTGACCGCGCCGCGCGTGCTGCTGCTCGATGAGTCGTCAGAGGGAATCCAGCCGTCGATCATCGACGAGATCGTCGCCGTGATCCGCGGCATCAACACGCGCCGCGGCATCGCGGTGCTCCTGGTCGAGCAGAACCTCGACTTCGCCGCGCAGCTCGCCGGCCGCGCCTACCTGATGGACAAGGGCAGGATCGTCCGCGAGCTGCAACCCGGCCACCTGCTCGAGGACAAGGACCTGCAGCGCGAGTACATGGGCATCTGACACGTCCGGGGCGGGCCGCGAGCCAGCCGGGCAAGGGAGGAGGAGCGTATGTCCACAGGACCCTCCGGCATCGACGAGGACAGCGTCCGAGCGCTCGCGCGCATCGCCGGCATTCCGCTGCGCGAGGGCGAGGCGGCCAGCGTCACCGGCGTCCTCGCCGCCTGGACAGCCGACGCGAACGAGCTCTCCCGCAAGATGAGCCGTCTGGAGCACTGGACGGTGACGCCGGCGACGACCTTCACGCACCCGCTCGCCGACACGGGGGAGGAGTGACCGCGATGAGCCCGACGCATCAGGAGCTGACAGGCCTCACGCTGGTCGAGGCGGCAAGCCTGGTCGACCGGCGTGAGGTCTCCCCCGTCGAGCTCGTCGAGGCCTGCCTCGACCGGATCGCCGCGACCGACGGCCGGCTGCGCGCCTACATCACCGTCTTCGAGGACGAGGCCCGTGCGGTCGCGCGGGCGGCGGAGGGGATGCTCGCCGCCGGTCACCGCCTCGGCCCGCTCCACGGCATCCCCGTCTCGCTGAAGGACAACGTCGCGGTCAAGGGGCGCCGCACCACCGCCGGCAGCAAGGTGCTGGCCGACTGGGTGCCCGACGAGGACGCCACCGTGACGACCCGGCTCAAGGGCGCCGGTGCGATCATCATCGGCAAGACGAACATGCACGAGTTCGCCTGGGGCGGCACCTCCGCCAACCCGCACTACGGCTTCGTGCGCAACCCATGGGACCCGGAGCGCTTCCCCGCCGGCTCCAGCGGCGGCTCCGGCGCGGCGGTCGCCGCGCGCACCTGCTACGGCTCGATCGGGACCGACACGGGCGGCTCGATCCGCCTGCCGTCGGCGCTGAACGGGCTGGTCGGGATCCGCCCGACGATCGGCCGGGTCTCCAACCACGGCATCATCCCGCTCGCCTGGAGCATGGACACCGCCGGGCCGATGACCCGCACGGTGGAGGACTGCGCCGTCATGTTCGCCACCATCGCCGGGCACGACCCCAAGGACCAAGCCAGCGCCACCGTGCCCGTCACCGACTACACCGCCGACCTGCGCCGCGGGGTCGAGGGGTTGCGCATCGGCATCGTCCCCGGGTACTTCTTCCACCACCTTCAGCCGGCGGTGCATGAGGCGGTCACCGGCGCGCTCGACACCCTGCGGGGGCTCGGCGCCACCGTGGTCGACGTCAAGATCGACAACATCCAGGGCAATATCTCGGCGCAGCTCACCGTCGAGTCGTGTGAGCCGAGCGCATACCACCAGGCCTGGCTGCGCGAGCGCCCCGAGGACTACGGCGAGGACGTCCGAACCCTGCTCCAGGTCGGTGAGCTGCTGCTCGCCACCCAGTACCTGCAGGCGCAGCGCTACCGCAGCCTGCTTCGGAGTGAGTTCCTCGACGCGTTCAAGACCGTGGACGTGTTCATCTGCCCGACGCTGCCGTTCACCGCGACCCCGGTCGGCGCGACCACGGTGGTCATCGAGGACGGCGTCGAGGAGGACATGCTGTCGGCGATCATGCAGTTCACCGGCGTACCGTCGCTCACGGGGCTGCCGTCGCTGAACGTGCCGTGCGGCTTCGACCACGACGGCCTGCCCGTCGGCATGCAGGTCATCGGCCGCCCGTTCGCCGAGGCGAGCCTCTTCCGCGTCGGCGCCGCCTTCCAGGAGGTGACTGACTTCCACCGCCGAGCGCCGGCACTGTGAGCGGCGAGGCTGGACGGACAGCAGGTCCACTCCACCGACCGTGCCGATGAGCGACCGTCCGGGCCGCCAGCCGCGCCTCGCCGACGTGCTCGCCGGTGAAGCCGGTCAGCAGCGGGCCGAGCCTGGCCGCCAAGTCCGCGGCCTCGCGCAGCCGCGACGGGCTCCTCGACGTCGTCGGCCGACACCGGGGAAGCCGCATCCGGCGACCGCTCAGCCATGTCGGACATCCTACTGACCGCCGTGGCGCCGGGGCCTGGCGCGGATGATCTCGCCCCGGATCGGCAGCCAGTAGTAGGCGACGAATGCGGCGATCACGGCCATGCCCAGGACGGGGAGCAGGGCGCCCAGCAGGGTTCCGGTGCCGATCCAGGCCAGGGCGAGCCGGAAGCGCCGGCTGACGGCTCTGGCCCCCGCGGCATCGATGGTGGCGCCGAGCAGCCGCTGATCATGGCGCGCGTAGTCCCAGATGGCGTTGAACAAGATGGCCGCCAATTCGAACGCCATGCCGTGGAAGACGACCGCGGTGCGCTGCCCGTGTCCGGTGCGCAGGGCGGCGGACAAGACGGCGGCGGCGAACGGCAGGAACGCGATGTCCATCAGCAGCAGGGTGTTGAGGAACAGCACGGTCCGGTCGGCGCTGCGGATGTGGTCGAACATGACGTGATGGTTGGCCCACACCTGCCCGATGAGCAGGAAGGTGATGGCGTACGACAGATAGGACGGCCACAGCGCGACGAGGCCGTGGAGCAGGTGCCGGGTGTCCCGCGGCGGGCGGATCTCCAGGACCAGCAGGGTGACGGCGATGGCGAAGACCGCATCGCTGAAGAACACGAGCCGCGCGGGGTCGCGTTCCGTGCCGAACCCTCTGCCGGATCCGGCCGGGTCGTCGGGCGCGGAGGTCGTTGCGATCGAACGGAACCAGCGAATCACCGAGCCGAAGCGGATCATCGGGCCTCCTCACCTCGCTGGCGCCACATGATGGCGGACATGAAGGGCGAGCCCAACCTCGTCTTCGCAACAAGCGATCAGATCATCGGGCGAACGTGTGCACACCTCGAATTCCCAGTGCATCCTGTCGTAGAGGCCGCCGCGGACTGACAGGGAGCGCGCCGTGACCCCGACGAACCCCCGTCCCGGGGACATGACCGGAGCCGAGCACGTGGACGTCCTCATCGTGGGCGCCGGTCTGTCCGGGATCGGTGCCGCCTGCCGGCTGCAGACGGACGCCCCCGGCACGTCGTACGCGATCGTGGAGGCGCGCGGCGCCAGCGGCGGGACCTGGGACCTGTTCCGTTTCCCCGGAGTCCGGTCGGATTCCGACATGTTCACCCTGAGCTATCCCTTCCGGCCGTGGACGCGGGCAAGGGCGATCGCCGGCGGTGAGGAGATCCTGCGGTACGTCCGGGAGACCGCCGCGGCGTATGGCATCGACCGACGGATCTGCTACCACTCCCGCGTGGTGCGGGCCGACTGGTCCAGCCAGGAAGCGCGCTGGAGGGTGACGGTCGAGCACGCCCCCTCGGGGATGCGCACCACGCTGACCTGCGGCTTCCTCTACCTGTGCTCGGGCTATTACCGGTACGACCAGGGCCACACGCCGACCTGGCCCGGTCGTGACGACTTCGCCGGCGTGGTCGTGCATCCTCAGCACTGGCCGGCTGACCTCGACGTCGCCGGCAAGCGGGTGGTCGTGATCGGCAGCGGCGCGACCGCCGTCACGCTGGTTCCGGCGCTTGCGGAGGCGGCCGCGCGGGTGACCATGCTGCAGCGCTCACCGTCCTACATCCTGTCGCTGCCGGGCCGCGACCGGGTCGCGGAGCTGCTGCGCAAGCTGCTGCCCGAGCGGCGGGCGTACGCCGCGGTACGGCGCAAGAACATCGGGATCGCGACCGCGCTCTACACCCTGTGCCGCAGGCGTCCGAGGTTGGCGCGGGCGCTGCTCCGCAACGGCGCGGTCAAGCGTCTGCCAGTTGGCTACGACGTGGACACGCATTTCACCCCGGCCTACGCGCCGTGGGACCAGCGCATGTGCCTGGTGCCCGACGGTGACTTCTTCGCCGCGATCCGCTCCGGCAAGGCCGAGGTGGTGACCGATCACATCGAGGCGTTCACCGCGACCGGCCTGCGACTGCGTTCCGGCGCGACTCTGGACGCCGACGTGATCGTCACCGCCACCGGGCTGAACCTGCTGGTCCTGGGCGGCATCGAACTGACGGTCGACGGCCGGGTGGTGGTGGTCCCCGAGCGCGTCGCCTACAAGGGGATGATGCTCGACGGAGTCCCCAACCTGGCGTTCGCGCTGGGCTACACCAACGCCTCCTGGACCCTCAAGGTCGACCTCGTCTCCCGATATGTCGCCCGGTTGCTGTCCACCATGGCACAGCGCGGAGACGCGATCGTCACGCCACGGCTGCCACCCGAGCCGATGGAGACGGCGCCGTTCATCGAGATGACCTCCGGCTATATCCTCCGCTCGCTCGCCAGCCTTCCGCTGCAGGGCGACCGGGCGCCGTGGCGGCTCCAGCAGCACTACCGCAAGGACGCCGCGCTGTTCCAGGGACCCATCGACGACCGTGAGCTGGAGTTTCGTCCAGCCACGGCGCTCCTGGGGTCAACCGGATGAGCACGGCGGTGCAGCCCTGGCCTTGGGAAGCCGAGGGTATGACCAGGACCGGTGCGGCCCGCATCCAACCAGGAGAACTCCATGCCCTCCATGCGCGGCGCGCTTTGACGCCACAAGCCGCAGCCTCGCCGTCAAGGACGTCCCCGTCCCCGAGCCCGGACCCGGCGAGGTCCTGGTGCGGGTCAGGGCCTGCGGAATCTGCCTGTCGGACGTGCACCTGATCGACGGCTCCTTGCCGGCCCCCCTGCCCGAGGTCACCCCGGGTCACGAGGCCGCGGGCGTCATCGAGGCGGTCGGGCCGGGCGTGCCCGGCTGACGACCCGGCCAGCGCGTCGTCATGGCCGGTGGCCGGCCCTGCTGGCAGTGCCGCAACTGCATCCGCGGCCGCCCCAACGAGTGCCTTCAGCTCCAGATCATGGGCTCCTTCTACGATGGCGCCTGGGCGGAGTACGTCGCCGTGCCCTACGGCACGCTGACGGCGATTCCCGACCAGCTGCCGTTCGAGCAGGCCGCCATCCTCGCCGACGCCGTCGCCACGCCCTATGCCGGCCTGGTCGACCGCGCGGCGCTGCGCCCCGGCGAGGCGGTCGGCCTGTGGGGCATCGGCGGGCTGGGCGTGCACGCCGTGCAGATCGCCCGCATGGTGGGTGCGGCGCCGATCATCGCCGTCGACCCCAACCTGGGCGCTCGTGCGCGCGCGCTGGCCGTGGGCGCCGACCACGCGCTGGACCCGGGTGCCGCGGCTGTGGACGACGAGGTGCTGCGGCGCACCGACGGGCAGGGCCTCGACCTGGCCGTGGACCTGGTGGGCGCCAACGCCGTGCTCGCCGAGGCCGCAAGTTGCCTGGGGCGGTCCGGCCGGCTGCTCATGATCGGGCTGTCCCTGGACCCGATCCAGCTCGGCCCCGGGGTCGTGTTCGGGCTGGCCTCGCAGTCGCTGCTGGGACACCTCGGCTATGCCAAGCGGCACCTGGACGAGCTCGTGGAGCTCGTCTCGCACGGACGTCTGGACGTCACCGGTTCGATCAGCGACACCATGCCGCTGGAGGACGTCGGCCGCGGGGTTCGGCAGCTGGCCACCAAGGAAGGCAACCCCATCCGGCTGGTCGTCACCCCATGACCGCGCCGGCCTGGGGATGCCGCCGCGCTGGCATCGGGAGCTGGGCAGCCGCCCCTGGCCCCAGCCGCACCGCCCGCCCGGTCGACCGTCGACGGCGCCGGAGCTACGTCGCCTGATCCTGCGGATGGCCAGCGGGTGCGGCCTCATGCCGCTTTCATCGCTGACCGTGTTGGGTCCCTCCAGCGGCGACAGCGCCGCTGGAGGAGTGCGGGCCCGCGGGCCCCGCTCGAAGGGACCAGAGCGTGGGGGCGATCGCGCGGCTGCTGCCGACCCGCCAGCGGACGGGTCGCCGGTGGGCGCCGGGCGGGCTGGTCCGAATGCTGCCGTTGCCGCCGGCGGTGACGCTGGTGGTGTTCCTCGCGCTGCGGTCTGGCAGTTCCGGCTGACCTGGGCGGCGCCGCGAGCGGCCACGATCGGAAACCTGGGCGACCCGTGGTTGTTCGTGTGGTTCCTGAAATGGGACCAGGTCGCCATCGCCCACGGGCACGATCCGCTCTACAGCCAGTACCTGAACGTCCCGGCCGGCGTGAACCTGATGTGGAACACCTCGCTGCTGCTGCCGGGCGCGCCGCTTGCCGGCCTGACCGCGTGGCTGGGGCCGGCGTTCACCTACAACCTCCTGGTGACGCTGGCGTTGCCACTTTCCGGGTGGGCGGCATACCTGGTCTTTCGCCGCTATGTCACCAGCCAGCTCGCCGCCGGCGCCGGCGGGCTGCTGTACGGGTTCTCGCCGTACATGCTGGCCCATTCGCTGGGACATCTGCACTTGATCCTCGCGGTCAGCCCGCCGCTGCTGCTGGCCCTGCTCGATGAGGTTCTGGTCCGCCAGCGCTTCGCGCCCTGGCTGCTCGGCGTGGCGCTGGGCGTGGTGGCGGCCGCGCAGCTGTTGACGGCCGAGGAGTTGCTGGCCTCGGAGCTGCTGGTCGCCACCGCGACGCTGTGCCTGCTCCTGCTGCTCCACCCGCGCCGGGCCCGGGCGCACGCTCCCTATGCCGGCAAGACGCTGGTCATCGCGGCGGTCGTGGGGCTGGCGCTGGTCGCCTGGCCGCTGTGGGTGCAGTTCCGGGGGCCGGTCCGGCCGCAGACGCCGATTCAGCACCCCGGCGTCGCCGTGACCGATCTGGCCAACCTCGTCGTCCCGACCCGGCTGCAGCGATTCGCCCCGGCGGGGGCTGTGGCGGTCTCCGATCGCTTCACCGGCAACGGGACCGAATGGGACGGATACCTCGGCGTCCCGCTGCTGCTACTGGTTGGGGGCATCGCGGTCCGCTGGTGGCGCAGGCCATTGGTCCGCCTCACGAGCCTGCTCGCCCTCGGCCTTACGGTCGCGTCCTTCGGGCCACGACTGCACGTGGCCGGGCGGATCACCCGGATCCACCTGCCGTGGCGGGCCATCCAGGCCGTGCCGGTGCTCGACAACGTCATGCCCAACCGGCTCATGCTGTATGCCTTTCTGCTCGCCGGACTGCTGGTCGCGGTGTTCCTCGACGCGGCCCTCAGCTGTCCGAGCCCGCACCGCAGGCTGCTCGGGGCGGCGGCGGTCGCGCTCGCGCTGCTTGCGCTGCTGCCGCGTTCCCCGGCCCCGTCGACACCGCTCGCAGTGCCCCCGCTGTTCGCGTCGGCCACGGTGCGGCGCGTCCCCCCGGGCAGCGTCGCCCTGGTCGCCCCGTTCGCGCACTACCCACCGTCGCGCCGATGCTCTGGCAGGCCGCCTCCGGGATGCGGTTCCGGATCCCAGAGGGGTATTTCGTCGGCGCCGATGCCGCCGGCCACGCCCAGTTCGGACCAGTCCCCACGGCGGTCTCGCGGGTCATGGAGGCGATCCGCAACGGCCAGCCCCCGCCGCCATCGACTCAGGCCGTGCGCGCCAGCCTGGTCGCGGTCCTGCGCGCATGGCGCGTCCAGACCATCCTGGTCGGCCCCATGCGCCACCACGCCACCATGGTCCGCTTCTTCAGCGCGCTGCTCAGACGCCCACCCACCGCCGTGGGTCGCGTGGCCGCCTGGTGGCATGCCGACCAGGCCCTGACCCACCGACCTGTCATCGTCCTGGCCGGTTCGCCGTCAGCGAAGCGTCGGGTGGAGCGAGGTCGGAGCGAAGTTGGCCCGGGTGGGTTGCTCCGCCGCCGCTAGCTTCGGGCCAGAGACGCTGGCGTCCGTTCAGTCGCGTATGTCACCTGCGGCGAGCAGGCGCGCGATCGGGAGGGTCGCCGCGCCCAGCGCGACCGCGTCCCCTCCGAGCTCGCACAGCTCGATCGACGCCTGCTGGAACGGCTGTCGCAGCGCGTGCGCCGCAGCGGCAGGGCCGTCCGCCGTAGACCAGCGTGGTGTGGCCCCCATTTGCCGGCGCTGCTCGACGGAGTCGACGCACGCTGCTCGGCGGCCCCGTTGTCGCCGCCTGGATGAACGGAGGTTCGGCCCCCCGGCGGTCTGCAGCCGGGACGGATCAGGGTTGGGTGGTCGTGGGCTGCTCGTCGACACGAAGCTGATGGACATGCAAGCGGGTCACCTCCAGCTCCTCGATCTTCAGGCGCCGCACGACCGCACGACCGACCGCCAGACGGCCGATCGCCAAGGCGCCCACAGCGCCCGCCCCGACGGCCGCCGCCCCGACCGCGGCCGCCCCGACACGAGCCGCCTGGAGTTGCGCCAGTCCACGCTCCCGCTGGCCCGAGCGGAGCGTTGGCAAGAGACGCGAAAGCTGTCTGCGATTGCGCATGCGTTGGTCCTCCTTTGACCGGCCGACAGATGCCGAGGCAGCACCGTTGCCGCCAGAACTGGTCATCGACGCTTGGTCCAGTGGCCACCTGCGTTGCGATCGGCTCGTGGACATCGCCCAGTTGGATACCGCCCGACTCACAGATACCCGCAAGACGCCAGGACAGCCAGGATCGACAAGGGTCGTTGCGTCGCAACCGCTCACGGCGGGGCGCCACCGCGGCACGCTGCAGCTTGTGTCATCGCGGGTGCTTGCCAGGGCGCCTCGACGCCGATCGGCACTGCCCGTACTCGGGGCCGGCCGACCGCACCCCGCAGGAGTCGCCACCAGCTGGCGGCCCGACCCTGATGTCCTACAACCCCCGGCGACCTGGGCTGTCAACACCGGTGGGGTCCACCTCGGTGGGCCTTCTGACCGGCGGTGAGGGTTCGGCGATGGTGGCGGGGGGCCACATGAGCAGGGTGAGGGCCAGCATGGTCAGGCCGCTCCAGACCAGGGTGCCGCCCCAGACCTCGCCGCTCCAGCCGAGGCCGTGGTCGTTGAGGCCGATGCCGGCGAAGTAGATGCCCCAAAAGAGCACGGGTCCGACGGCGCAGAAGAGCCGCACGCGGCCGATGGTGGAAGGCGACGGGTCGAGCAGCCGCAGCAGCACCGCGACCGCGACCGCGCCGAGCAGGCCCAGCTCGGCCAGGCCGGCGTCCTGGAAGCCCGTGACCGCCTGCATCAGCAGCGACTGCAGCCCGAGCACGACCACGGCCGCGCCGGCGGGCACCTGCCAGCGGCGCAGCAGGAACAGCAGCGGAGCGAACAGGAACACGGTGCTGAGGATGAAGCCGGGGACGCCGGCGATGATGTTCTCGCGATTGACGTAGCCGTACTGCGCGGTGGTGAAGTCCATCTGCAGGAAGGCCTGGCGCCCGAGGCTGACGTCGTTGTCGTAGAGCGGATGCAGGTACATGAAGATGAAGGCGCACAGGCTACCGGCGAGCGCGACCGAGCCGATCGCCGGCAGCAGTCGCAGCAGCCCGGCGCGATGGCCGCGACCGGTGCCCGGGTCGGCCCACTGTGACCGCAGCGGTGCCGTGACGATCAGGAACGCACCGGTGAACAGGCCAAGGTGGGTCGGGCTGAGCAGCGCGCCGACGTCCCGCTCGATCCCGAACGCCAGGTGCCACAGCATGTCGCCCACGCCGGACACCAGAAAGATCGTCACGCCCGCCAGTGCCGGGCCGTAGCCGGCCGGGACGCCCCGGCGGCGCCAGACCGACCAGCAGATCCACGCGGCGGTCGCAGCAAAGCCCGAGTAGAAGACCGCATGCCATGGCGTGAAGAACGTCTCCAACTGTGGCCGCGTGGTGTGTGCCCAGCCGTCCAGGAACAGACCGCCGATCAGCCAGGCCGTCAGGGCCAGGGTCACCAGGTCCTCAGCCCAGGTCATGCGCCTGACCAAGCCGGCATCAGCCGCAGCGGTCCGCGTCAGGATCGAAATCGCCGATCGCATGCCGGCCTCCTCTGACGGTCTCCAAGCCACACTACGACATGCCCAGGGGGTCGGCGCCCCGCCGTGTCTGGGAGGTCAGCCTGGGCCAATGGACCGCTCGATCCCTCCGCAGCATATCCGACGCGTAATCCGCCAGGGTCGGCTCGTCAGCCGTCCAGGGCCGCCAGGTCGAGCCGGCCGAGCCGCCCGGGGTTGGCGAGGATGTCGATCTCGGCGATCCTCCCCTGCCTGACCGTGAAGGCCATGACCGCAAACGGCCGTCCCTCCGCGGTCATGACCACGCCCGCCGCTCCGTTCACCAGCGCCGGCTGCGCCATGCGGGCAAGCCGCGAGAAGCCGCCGGTGGTGAGCACCTGCTCGGCCACGGCCGCCGCGCCGCGCACCACCGAGATGCCCGCCCGGGCGGCGCCGTCCAGGCGGACCACCGCCTCGGGGTCCAGCAGCGCCACCAGCGCGTCGAAGCTACCGTCGCGGGCGGCGGCGAAGAACGCGTCCACGACTTCCCACTGGCGGGCCAGATCGGCGTCGGGCACCGTGTTCGCGCCCTGCACCCGGCGGCGGGCCCGGCTGGCCAGCATCTTGGCCGCGGTCGCCGACCGCCCCACGATCGGGCCGATCTCCTCAAAGGGCACCGCGAACATGTCGTGCAGCACGAACGCCAGCCGCTCGGCGGGCGCCAGCGTGTCCAGCACCACCAGCAGCGCCAGCCCGACCCCCTCGGCCAGCAGCGCCTGCTGCTCGGGGTCGATCGTGTCCTGGCGGCTGATGACCGGCTCAGGCAGGTGCACGCCCAGGGGTTCCTCGCGGCGTGAGGTGCGCGCGCGCAACATGTCCAGGCACTCCCGCGCGACCAGCGTCGTCAGCCAGCCGCCCAGGTTGTGGACCTCGCTGGTGTCGGTGCGGCTGCGGCTGAGCCGCAGCCAGGCTCCCTGGACGGCGTCGTCGGCTTCGGCGAGCGAGCCGAGCATCCGGTAGGCCACCGCCCGCAGGTGAGGGCGGTGGGCCTGGAACCGCTCCGCCAGCCAGTCGCGCTCGTCCATCGTTACCTTCCTCCGTCGCCATCCGACAGAGCAATGTCGAACCAAACCCAGTCGAGGTAACACCCCGTGAGGAGCACGCGATCACGCCCTCACTGACCCACTCTCCAAGAAAGGACGCTCAGTGACCCCGACCCTCGAGGCCCGTGGCCTCACCAAGCACTTCGGCCGGACCCAGGCCCTGGCCGGGCTGGACCTGGTGGCCCAGCCCGGCCGGGTGGTTGCCCTGCTGGGGCCCAACGGTGCGGGCAAGACCACCTTCGTTCGGGCGGTGGCCACCCTGCTGCGCCCGGACGCGGGCAGCCTGCAGGTGACCGGGATCGACGCGCTGCGCCAGCCGGCGTGGGTGCGGCGGGTGATCGGGCTGGCCGGCCAGTTCGCGGCGGTGGAACCGGCCATGACCGGGCGGGAGAACCTGGAGATGGTCGGCCGTCTGTTCGGGCTCAAGCACAAGCAGGCACGGACGGCCGCCAGCGCGGTCCTGGAGCAGATCCAGCTCACCGAGGACGCCGACCGGCTGGTTCGCACCTACTCCGGCGGGATGCGCCGCCGCCTGGACCTGGGCGCCAGCCTGGTCGGGGCGCCCCGCCTGCTGCTGCTGGACGAGCCGACCACGGGCCTTGACCCTGGCAGCCGCATCCAGCTGTGGGGCGCGATCCGCAAGCTGGTCGCCGCCGGCACCGACGTGCTGTTGACCACCCAGTACCTCGACGAGGCCGACCAGCTGGCGGCGGACATCGTCATCATCGACCACGGCAAGGTGATCGCCGCCGGCACGCCGTCGGAGTTGAAGACCCTTGCCGGGGATGACGTGATCGAGGTGCACGTCCGCGACGCCGAGGCGCTGTCGAGCGTGGCGACCGCGCTGTCGACCGTCGGCCGTGACCCCAGGACCGACCTCGCCACCCACCGGGTGTCGGTCGCAGTGGACGACGGCACGCGCCGGTTGATGGAAACCATGCGTGCCCTGGATCACGGCGGCGTCGCCATCGAGGACATCTCGCTGCGGCGCCCCACGCTCGATGAGGTCTTCCTCACCCTCACCGGCAGGTCGGCCGACCCCGCCGATTCCTCGACTGGCCCTGAGGCCGCCTGAACGAACGGAGTTGTCATGGCCAACGCATCTGTGATCACCGGCTCGCCCCTGAGCTCGGCGCGGGACCGGGTCAACTTGGGGGCGAGGTTCTGGCCGAGCGCCGTCGCCGTGGCGCGGCGGACGGTCCGCAAGTTCGTCCGCACGCCGCAGCTCATCGTCCTGGCCACCGTCCAAAGCGCGATCTTCCTGGTCATCTTCCGGTACATCTTCGGCGGCGCCATCAACGCCGGCGGGCTGCCCTACGTCGACTTTCTGGTGCCCGGGTTTGTCACCACCGGCATTCTGTTCGCGGGCATGGGCGCGGCCGCGGGGGTGGCCGAGGACGTCGAGCTGGGCTTGTTCGACCGGCTGCGGTCCCTGCCGATCCCGCGCGCGGCGGTGCTGGCCGGGCGCTGCCTGGCGGACACGGCCCTGGTGACCTGGAGCCTGGTCGTCGGCACGGCCCTGGGGTTTGCCGTCGGGTTCCGCACGCACGGGTCGGTGACCGCCGGCCTGGCCGCCTTCGGGCTGTGCGTGCTGTTCAGCTTCGCCTTCGAGTGGGTCTTCATCACCATCGGGCTGGTCGCAGGCACCGCGCAGGCCGCCCAGGGGATGTCGGTGCTGATGACCCTGCTGGTGTTTGTGTCCAGCGCCTATGTGCCGGTCAGCAGCATGCCGGGCTGGCTGCAGCCCGTCGCGGAGCACCAGCCGGTCACGCAGATGGTCAACGCGGTCCGCGGGCTGGCCGGCGGGCCCCAGGTGGAGGCACTGCTCGACCACACCACCGCGTACTACGTCGGGCTCTCCCTCGTCTGGTCCGCGGCGATCGTGATCGTGTTCGGGTTGGTCGCAGCCGTGCGCTTCTCACGACGCTGAGGCCAAAGGGGATAGGGCGGCCAGCTCTTTCTGCCAGGTCGCTCAAGCGCTCGGCGTCTGGGGGAGGGCGTCCCTTCGTCCACCGCGGTCCGCGCCGGTCGATGGAGCAGAGGGAGCAAGACCATCACTCGGTGAGGACCTTGCGCAGGGTGGTGGCGAAGGCCTCCGGCTCGCCCGTCATGCCGTACTCGCCGCCGAGGAACCCGGCGTGGTGGCCCGGGAAGGTGACGGGCGTCGGCCCGAGGCGCTCGGCCACGGCCACAGCCGCGCGGCCAGGCAGCATCTCGCCGGACTCCGCCCCGACGCCGACGACGATCCGGGTCGACGCCGCGCGGAGCGCGTCGAAATCGTGCCGGTAGGCGTTGCACGACACGATGTTCTGCCCGACGAGCGGGTCGTCCCTGGAGCCATCGTCGGTGGCCGGCAACCCGAACTGGGCGGGATCCGGAGCGGGCTGGTCAGCGAACCCGTCCGGGATCGGGCCCTGGTGGCTGACGAGCGCGATGAACTTGGCCATCGCCGGCCCCAAGCCGCTGCGTTGGTAGGTCGCACGGATGTCCTGGCACGCGGCCAGGACCGCCTCCCGGTCCGGCAGCTCCTGAGAGGCCGGCGGCTCGTGGGCCACCAGCGTCCGGACCTGCTCTGGATGCTTGGCCACCAGGGCCAGCGCGTTCACGGCGCCACCGCTGCTGGCGAAGATATCCACCGGCCCGGCGTCCAGCTCGGAGATCAGCCGGTGCAGATCGTCGGCATGCTCGTCGGGTGTCGACTCAGAGGCGCCGTCGGTCCGCTTGCTGCGCTCCGCCCCGCGGGGATCGTACGTCACGACCGTACGGTCGGTGAAACGCCCGGCCAGCGTGCCGAACCCGGCGGCGCCCATCGGTGACCCGATGAGCAGCAGGACCGGCTCGGTGCTGGAGTCGTTGCTGCGGACGTCGTAGTGCAGCACCGCGCCCGGCACCTCGAGGGTGTGCGTCTTCGGCTCGGTCATGGATGCCCCTTTCAGAGGGTTGTCGATCCGCACCCATACTGACTCGCCACGCCGGCAAGACTCATCGGCCGCCACCGAGCGGCGCCTCCGCAACCAGGTGCTGGCGCTGGACGACGACCAATCACTCCGGGCACAGCGCCGCGCGCTTGGTCCGCGGCAGCTTGGCCACGACGAGCTCGTAGGAATGATCGATCCACTCCGTGACCTCGTCGTCGTCAACCGACCCGTCCAGCGTCACCGTGTTCCAATGCCACTTGTTGAGGTGGTAGCCGGGCCGCACCGCCCGATACGTCGAACGCAGCGCCGTCGCCAGCATGGCGCCGTGACAGACCATCGTCGGCGCCTGGGTGGCAGACACGCCCGCCGATGATGACGTCTGGACCGACCAGCGCGTCCGTGGGAGCGGCCGGCTCAGCGCCGCCAGCAGCGCACGGTCACTGGACTGCAGGCAGGGCCGTGGGTGCTCCGCCGACGAAGGCAAGCGAGGACGGATCGTGACCCTTCGTCAGGCGGTATCTGCTGGTGACGGCCACGATCGACTTCTGACACGCGGACAGCCGCGAGCCGGGACCCACCACCCGGTGCCCGGCTACGACTGGGGCAGCACCTCGATGCCGTGGATGTAGTCGGCCAGCAGGATGTCCGGCTTGCCGTCGCCGGTGAGGTCACCGACCGCAATGCCGCGATGATCGTAGTGGCTGGCGTTGGGCGCGGGCACGCGGGCGCGCTGCTCGCGGCCGAGCAGCCCGTCGGGCCGCTGCAGCAGGACTCCCGCCCACCACCAGCCGCCGTGGGCGGTCACCAGGTCGGTCCGCCCATCGGCGTTCACGTCGGCCAGGACCGCCGGCTCCGGGATGTCGTACACGCCGTAGACGACGGGGTCGTCGAGCCCGCCGGAGTCGTTCTGGTGGTAGACGAGGATCCGGGAGTCGGGATCGTTGGCGTCCATGGTCACGGCCACGTCCGCTCGACCGTCGCCACTCAGGTCGCCGACCGCCATCCCGCCGGTGCCCGCGCCGAGGTCGTGACCCACCGGCGGCGCCCAGCCGCCCCCCGCCGTCTGCTCGTAGACGGAGAAGGAGAAGGTCTGCCGCGCCACGATGTCGGGCAGCCCGTCGCCGTTCACGTCGCCGACCTCGATCTGCCCGTTGCCCTGGGTGCCGACCACGGTCGCGGCTCCGAAGCCGCCGCCGGCCTGGCCGGGGTAGACCGCGATCCCGGCCTGGTCCTCGCGGCTGACCACCAGGTCGTTGTGGCCGTCCCGGTCCACGTCGGCGATGCGCACGTCCACGGCGAG
This sequence comes from Actinomycetes bacterium, assembly GCA_036392615.1. Taxonomy (GTDB): domain Bacteria; phylum Actinomycetota; class CALGFH01; order CALGFH01; family CALGFH01; genus DASVXQ01. Next base: position 22,227 of record DASVXQ010000263.1, read on the forward strand.
GGAGCCGGTCTCGACCAGGGTGGGCTCGCCCAGCCCGCCGGCACCCTGGAGGAAGACGTCGACCCCGCTGTCGCCGGCCACCGCGACGTCGGTGTCGCCGTCTCCGTCAAGGTCGCCTGTGGCGATCCGCATGGGCGCCCGGAAGCTGGATGCGTGGGTTGGCAGCACCCGCGGAGCCGCCAATGTGTGATCGGGCTGCTGGGCGAGCACCAGCAGCTTGAAGTCCGCGTCCGGGACACCGGCTCCGTGGATACCGGTCGTCATCAGCGCGTCGGCGAGCCCGTCGCCGGTGACGTCGGCGACCGCAGCGCTCGTCAGCCACGAGTCCAAGCCGTAGGGGTACACCTGCGCCGACCCGAAGGAGACCCCGCCGTAGGCGGGGACGGATTCCTGGGCCACCGACGCCGAGGCGCTCGCGCCCAGCTTGGTGGAGTCCTCGCCGCGGTACTCCGCGTAGAAGACGTGCCTGCCGACCGGCACGCCGTAGAGTTGGAAGATCGCCCGGTGGGGTGCCCACAGGCCGCCGAGGTCGATGCGGCCGGCCGAGGCCCCGTCCATGAAGAACTCGACCGAGTCGCCGGTGAACAGCAGGTCGCTCGGATCAACCGCCTCGATGGTGGCGGTGAGGACCACGTTCTGGCCGTCCTCGCTCGGGTTGGGCGACACCGACAGGGTCGTCCGGGTCGGCGCCCCCATCCCCACGTAGAGCACTGCCGAGTCGGCCGTGGCGCCCTGCCCGACGGCGCGAACCTTGTACTGGTACCAGTGTCCGAGCTCAGCCGTCGCGTGGGTGAAATGGGTCGCGGTGGTGCTGCCGAGGACCACCTCGTCGTCCGACGGCAGGACCACGTTGATCACGTCGTAGCGGGAGGCGCCAGCCACCGGGTCCCAGGACAGCTCCATCCCCGAGGCGCCGGCGTTGGCCTTGAAGTTGGACGGCGCGGCCAGCGCCGGCGCGGTGGTGGCGCTGGCCTGCGCCGAGTAGGGCGAGACGCGGTTCTTGTCGGTGCTGGCGACCACGTAGTAATAGGTCGTCGCCGCCTGCAGGCCGTTGTCGGTGAAGGAGAGCGCCGAGGCCGTGCCCACTACCGAGTACGGCCCGCCGCTGGTGGTCGCCCGCAGCACCCGGTAGCCCGACGCGCCCGCCGCGGCGCTCCAGCTGACGGCGATCTGGGAGCGCGACAGCGCTCGCGCCTGCACTCCCGACGGGGGCTGCGGCGCCCGCGCCGCCTTTGCGGGGATGACCAGCGTGGCGACAATCGCCGCCGTCGCGACCAGGACGGTGACAAGGCGACGAAACGCCATCGTGCTCCTCTCCGCTGGGGATCAGGAGGAAACCGATGCGCCGGCGTCTGACGTTACAAGGCGGCCGGGCGAACCAGCGAGCTGCATGAATGAATTTCCGCACTCCACGCGCCCCGCACTGCCGCAGCGCGATGCGTCACTGACGTTCCAGCTGCGTTCTACATCGCAGACAGTGTCTGGCGTGGTGTCGTCGGTGGTGTGACCCGCGGGCGAGGGCGTGCCGCTGCGCTGCGGGCGGGGTGCAGGCTGACTCCACTCAGCGGGCGTTCCTGCAGATCATCCGATGGGCCGGTGTAGCAGCCGGGCAGTAAGCTGGTGGCGGTCCGCGACCGCGAGCTTGCGGAACACGCCGCGCAGGTGGTCCTGCACGGTGCAGGGGGCGATGTGTGCCGCGGCGGCGATCTCGGTGGTTGGCAGGCCCGCGAGCACCAGGGCGGTGATCTCCTGTTCGCGGGGAGTCAGGCCGGCAGCGGCCATGGCCAGCGGGGCGAGCTGGGCCGGTGTCGCGACCGCGAGGGTGATTGCGATCGTGTCGGGTGCGACGGCGCCGTCGAGCCTGTGCGCTTGCACGATCTGCCACCGGCCCGTGGTGTCGAATACCGGCACCGGCGGGCTGGCGGCCCGTTGCCCGCAGGCGGTCAGCCAGGCGGCGAGCGCGGTCACCACCAGCGGCGGGTCGCCGCGCTCCGGGCGGTGGGGCAGGGTCGCGAGCAGCCGGGCGGCCAGTTCCGAGTGCGCCACGGGCTTGTGGGATGCGTCCAGCAGCACGACAGCCTGGCCGGCTTCGGCCTCGGGGCTGCTGGCGGGCGGGCTGGAGGCCAGCGCTGCCTGCACCTCGTGCCGGTGGCGCGCCGCCCAATCCCGCAGCAGCGGCCCGAGCACGGCGGCGTCGGCGCCGGTGAACGGCCGGCTGTCGCTGCCGCGGTACAGCACCAGGTGTCCCCAGCACTTGCCACGTTCAGCGAACGTGGCGCGCAGTTCGTCGCCGACTCCACTGGGGCCCAGCAGTTCGGACCAGCGGCGACACTGCCCCGGATTTCCGCCGGTGGCGGCGAACAGTCGCCCCAGTCCTTTGGTGCGGGCCAGACCACGATAGTCATTGACGTCGCCGGCGCCGTATTCCAGCTCGAATAGCTGCCGCTGAGCGCCTTTCATCGCCGGGTTGACGGCGAGGCCCGTGGTAGGCACGCCGGTTAGCGGATCAGTTGACGACCAGCACCAGCCATCGAATCCGATCACTTGCTTCAGCTCGCGGACGGTCTCCTGCCGAAACGAAGCGGAGTCTAGGCGCGTGCCGGCCAACCGGGTGAGCCGGTCGCGGCAGCGAGTGATCGCCCAGTTCGAGGTCACCTGCCCATTCTCGCCCATCGGGCAGGGCCGCGGATATCCCACCCGCCTGGGATGGTCCCGCCCTGCGATGCCTGACAGGCTGGGACCACGGCCCGCAGACGCCGCCGGAGAGGAGCGTGCATGACCGGAATCGAGACGACGGCGGGGGCCATGGCAGCACAGTACTGAACCGATAGGGAGTCTTTGAGATGCCGCCGAGTTGCGTTCACTTCAACGGCAGTGTCAATTTGCCCGACGCCGAGACCGTCATGCGCGAGATAGCTTCCCGTGTGCCGGCTGGCCTGCGGCGGTTACCCGACGGGGAGACTGGAGACCGCGGGAGCTGGATCTTCTTCCAGCTGCAGAAGTTCCGACAGAGCCCGGCGTTCGTGCCGGATCAGGACGGCGGCAAGCCGGGAGACTTTCAGCGGCTCCCGAAGATACGTCTGGCCGAGGGCATTAGCCCCGACAGCCTGGAATGGCCGGATCTCGGCTACGCCAGCGCATATGCCGAGTCATATGAGATCTTCAGCCGGCTCAGCGCGGATGGAGTCATCCCGCCCGGCGTGCGGTTCCAAGTTGCGTATCCGACACCGCTGGCGCCGGTCAGGTCGTGGATCGCCGCCGGTCACCAGGACGAGCTACTGGGCTCGTATGAGCGCGCGCTGTTCAGCGATCTCCAACAGTTGCTGGCGCTCGTGCCGCATGACCGGATCGCGGTGCAGTGGGATGTGGCCGTGGAGTTCGGCATCCTGGAGGGTGCACGAGGCGCGCCGCCGCCGGGCGCCTTCGATGAGATCGTGGCGGGACTCGCGCGGTGCATCGGCCAGGTTCCCATCCGGGTTCCCGCCGGGATGCATCTTTGCTATGGCGACTACGGCCATCGACACCTGGTTGAGCCAACGTCACTGGCCATGCAGGTGCGGGTGCTGAACGAGGTGTCCGCGGCAGTGTCGCGCGCCATCAGCTTCGCGGCGTTCACCGTTCCCCAGTACCAGCGCGATGCAGACTACTTCGCGCCGCTGCGGGAGCTGCGCGCCGACGAGCGAACCGAGCTGTACTTCGCGGTCGTCCCCTACCACCCCGCCGACCAGGAACCCGGCACGACTGCCAAGCAGATCCGCCTCATCGACCGCTATCTCGCCGAGTCACCAGCCGGGATCGGGGAGTGGGGGATCTGCACCGAGTGCGGCATGGGACGGGTCGAGCGGGAGGAAGTACCGGGACTGCTCGACCTGCATCGCCAGATACTCGCGGCAAATTGATGCCTGCTTTGCGGCCAGATGTGCCTGGTCTGGCCGCAGCCGCCGCCGCGGCTCGCCGGCAACCACGCTGCCCGCGTCAGCCTCGCATGGCTGCCCCCCGCCCCCCTACTGGGCCGCCCTGGGGCCGGTCGGTCCTGGACGCTGCGACGCCGTTCCCCTCCTTGTCAGCGCCGTTCGGGTCGTCGAGACTGAGACGCCAGGACAGGGGCCGACACAAGCCGATTAGCCAGTGCGTCGCTGCGTAGCGGGTACGGCGCTTGCGGCGCAGGCGTCGTCGATGGCGCAGCCGTGGGACGTCAGGAGGTGGCTGATGGAGCTCACCAGCGACAAGGCCTTGTGGATCTACGACCGGATGGTGACCATCCGGGCGTTCGAGGAGCGGGTGGCCAAACTGTTCGCTGACGGCCGCATCCCGGGGTTCGTCCACCTGTACGCCGGCGAGGAGGCCGTGGCCGTCGGCGTGTGCGCGCAGTTGAACGACCGTGACTTCATCACCTCCACCCACCGTGGACACGGGCACTGCATCGCCAAGGGCGTGCCGGTGGCTCCGATGATGGCCGAGCTGTTCGGCCGGGCCGATGGGTGCTGCAAGGGCAAGGGCGGCTCGATGCACATCGCTGACGTCTCGCGCGGGATGCTCGGGGCCAACGGCATCGTGGGCGGAGGTCCGCCGCTTGCCTGCGGGTCGGGGCTGGCCGCCAAGCGCAAGGGCTCGGGCGCGGTGACCGCCTGTTTCTTCGGTGATGGCGCGGCCGAGCAGGGCACCACCCACGAAGCGATGAACCTCGCCGCGATCTGGAAGCTGCCGGTCATTTTCGTGGCCGAGAACAACGGGTTCGCCGAGTCCACACCGGTCGGCTATCACTGCGCGGCCAGCAACATCGCCGACCGCGCGGCTTCCTACAACATCCCGGGCGTGTCCGTCGACGGCTACGACGTGGTCAGCGTCTACGAAGCAGCCGGTGAGGCGGTGGCGCGTGCCCGCCGGGGCGACGGACCAAGCCTCATCGAGGCCAAGACCTGGCGGTACTTCGGCCACTTCGAAGGCGACCAGGTGACCTACCGCACGGCCGAGCAGTCGGCCGCCTATCGCGAGCACGACCCGCTCACCTGGTTCGCCAAGCAGGCCACCGACCGCGGGCTCCTGACGCCCAAGGACCTCGAGGAGGTCACCATGGGCGCAGAGCGCTCGATCGACGAGGCGATCGAGTTCGCCGAGAAGAGCCCGCTGCCGGCACCCGAGGAGACGCTCACCGACGTCTACGTCTCGTACCGCTGACCGGGAGGGTCGAAGACATGGTTGTCGCTACCCGCACCGCCACCTTCCGCGAGGCGATCAACGAGGCCCTGCGTCTGGAGTTGGCTCGCGACCCGGATGTCATCCTCATGGGCGAGGATGTCGCCGGCGGCGCCACCGTCTCCGGCTTCGAGCAGGACGACGCCTGGGGCGGGGTGCTCGGCGTCACCAAGGGCCTGGTCCAGGAGTTCGGCCGCGATCGGGTGCTCGACACCCCGATCTCGGAGTCGGGCTTCATCGGGGCCGCGGTCGGTGCGGCCGCTACCGGCTTGCGCCCGGTCGCCGAACTGATGTTCGTCGATTTCTTCGGCGTGTGCATGGACCAGATCTTCAACCAGGGCGCGAAGCTCCGGTACATGTTCGGCGGCCATGCCAAGGTCCCGATGGTGATCCGCACCATGATCGGGGCGGGCTTCCGCGCCGCCGGCCAGCATTCGGGCTGCCACTACTCGGTATTCACGCACATGCCCGGGCTCAAGACCGTCGTGCCGTCGACCCCCTCGGACGCCAAGGGCCTGCTCGCGGCCTCCATCCGCGACGATGACCCGGTGATCTTCTTCGAGCACAAGCTGCTGTACGACATCACGGGCGAGCTGCCGGAGGGCGACTACGTGGTCAAGCTCGGCACGGCCGACATCAAGCGCGAGGGAGATGGCGCCACGGTCGTGGCCATCGGACGCATGGTCCAGCTTTCGCTGGAAGCGGCCGAGGCCCTGGCAGGCGAGGGCATCGAGGTCGAGATCGTCGACCCCCGCACCCTGTCACCCCTGGACGACGAAGCGATCCTTGCCTCGGTACGCAAGACCGGTCGCCTGGTGGTCGTGGACGAGGACAACCCGCGCTGCTCCATGGCCACCGACATCGCCGCCCTGGTCACCACCCGGGCGTTCGACCACCTCGACGCGCCCCCGCAGCTGGTTACCGCGCCGCACACGCCAGTGCCGTTCTCGCCCGTCCTGGAGGACGTCTACGTTCCGAGCGCGGAACGCATCGCCGAGGCGGTACGCGCGACGTTGTAGGAAGGTCGCCATGATCACCGAAATGCGCATGCCGAAGCTCGGCATGGCGATGAAGAAGGGCGCGGTCACCAAGTGGCTCAAGGTCGAGGGCGACCAGGTGCGTGAGGGCGACGAGCTGTGCGAGCTGGCGACCGAGAAGATCACCGCCACCATCCCCGCGCCGGCCTCGGGCGTGCTCGGCCGTATCGTCGTCCCGGCCAGCAGGGCCGAGCTGCCTGTGGGCGCTCTGCTCGCACTGATCGGCGAACCGGGCGATGCCTTCCCGAGCGCGGAGGACCTGGCTCCGATCGCGACGGCGCCGGCGGCGGCCCCAGCTGTCGTGGCACCACCTGAGGGAGCCAGCGGCGTCGGGGCGGCGCGTGCGCCAGCCGCTGGGGGGGAGGTACTCGCCTCCCCGGCGGCCAAGCGCCGAGCCCGCGAGCTGGGCATTGACATCGCGCAGGTGCCGCCCTCGGCGGCGGGCAAGCGCGTCACGACCGACGACGTGGAGGCGTTCGCCGCCGCCCCGACCACTCCGGCCGCCGCCGGGCGGGTGGTTCCCTTCGAGGGCATTCGCCGGGTCGTGGCCGAGCGGCTGAGCGAGAGCTTGCAGACCATGGCCCAGGTGACGATCTCACGCGAGATCCAGGTCCATGGCCTGGTCGTCCGCCGACAGGAGCTCGCGCCGGGGTTTGAGGCCGCCACCGGCGTCCGCCTGACGTACACCGACCTGCTCGTCGAGGCCGTGGCCAGGTTGCTGCCCGAGCACGCGTTGCTCAATGCGACCCTCACCGACGAGGGCATCGTGGTCGCCGAGGCGGTGCACATGGGGGTGGCGGTGGCGCTCGAGGACGGGCTCATCGTGCCGGTGATCCGAGACGCCGGCACCCGCCCACTGGGCGAGATCGCCCGCGAGCGTGTGCGCCTCTCGGAGAAGGCCCAGGCCGGAACGCTTGCGCTCGACGAGGTCGAGGGCGGGACGTTTACCATCTCCAACCTCGGCGCGTTCGGGGCCGACGCCTTCACCCCGATCGTCAACCCACCCCAGTGCGCAATCCTCGGCGTGGGCCGCATCGTGGACAAGCCGACGGTGGTGGACGGCCGGGTGACCGTCTGCCCCGCGATGTGGCTGTCGCTCACCTTCGACCATCGCATCGTGGACGGCGCGCCCGCGGCCCGGTTCCTGCAGGCGCTGGCCGGACGACTGGCGTGAACACCACAGTCGGCCTGATTGCCAACCCGGCCGCGGGGCGCGACATCCGACGGCTGACCGCGCATGCGTCGATCGTGCCCAACCACGAGAAAGCGGCCGTCGTCCGCCGGGTACTGCACGGACTGGCCGCGGCCGGGGTGGATTTGGTGATGTATCTGGCCGACAACGCCGGGATCGTCGATGCGGCGGTCGGTGGCGCCACGCCGCCGGTGCCGATGGACGCGCTTCCCCACCGGGCGCACGGCCTGGCATCGGACTCCACCGACGCCGCCCGCCTGCTGGCCACGGCGGGTGTGGGCGCGATCGTGACACTGGGCGGCGACGGCACCAACCGGGCGGTGGCCGCCGGGTGCGGCGACGTGCCGCTGGTGGCGATCTCGACAGGGACCAACAACGTCGTTCCGACCATGGTCGACGGCACAGTGGCGGGCTTGGCCGCCGGGCTGGTGGCGGGTGGCGCCGTCGCGGCCGGGCAGGTGGCCCCGCGCACCAAGCGCGTCGAGGTCACCGCGGGCGAGGCCACCGATTTTGCGCTGATCGATGCTGCCGCCTGCGTGGATGCCTTCGTCGGCGCGCGGGCCGTCTGGGACCCAGGGCGCGTCCGAGCCCTGGTGCTGACCCGCGCCGCTCCATGGTCGGTGGGGCTGTCGGCGATCGGCGGCCAATTGGACCCCCTCGGGCCCGACGAGCCAGCCGCGCTGTATGTGGAGCTGGGCCCGGGTCACGAGGTGATGGCAACGATCGCCCCGGGCATGGTCGCCAAGGTGGCGGTGGCTGGCTGGCGGCGCCTGGAGCTCGGTGAGCCGGTGTCGGTTGGCGCGGGGGCACGCACGCTCGCGCTCGACGGCGAGCGCGAGCTGGTGGTGCGCGACAGCTTGGCGACGGCGGCCGTCACCAGCACTGGACCACGCCTGGTCGATATCCGCGCCACGCTGCGGGCCGCGGCGGCCAGCGGCGCGACGCACGGCATCTGGCCGGCCGGCGTGGGACGCCACCACTGAGCTTGCCGGCTTGTCGGGAGGTGGAGACGATCGCTGATCTGGTCGTGGTCGGGGCCGGGCCCGCCGGTGTGGCGGCCGCCCTTGCCGGGCGCCGGGCCGGTGCCCAGGTGGTGCTCATCGAGCGCGGACTTCTCGGCGGGACCTGTGTCCATGCCGGATGCATCCCATCGGCCGCCTACCACACCTCGATCGGGCTGCTCCAGGATCAGCGTGAAGCCGCGGCACTCGGCGTGCGCGCGGAGCGGGCGGTGCTCGACTGGGAGCAGGTACAGACCTGGGCCTCCTCGACGTCCGAGGCGGTCGCGGCCACTGTGCGGAATCGGCTGAGCTACGCGGACGTGGGCATCGAGGACCGCGTCGCCTCGATCGGTGCTGGTGGCGTCGATGGCTACGAAGGCGTGCCAGCGGTCGTGGCCGTGGGTGCCCGCTCGGTGGCGCCCGAGGGCATGATCTCGAACGACGCCGTCATGGGGCTGCCGCAGCCGCCGAAGACGCTCGTGGTGATGGGGGCCGCGCGCTTCTCGCTCGAGTGGGCCGACCTGTTCGCGACCGCCGGCAGCAAGGTCGCGGTGGTCGTCCCCGGCGAGCGCCCGCTGCCAGATGAGGACGCCGACATGGCCGGCTTCCTGCAACTGCAGCTGGAGGAGCGCGGCATCGTGTTCACCAGCGAGCCGTCGGACACGCCGGCCGAAGTGGTGCTCTCCGCGGACACGCGCGAGCCCAACCTCCCCGGCATGGAGGTCGACGCCTTGTGCCAGACCAAGCTGCCGGGGGTGTGGGCGGCTGGAGATGTCACCGGCCCCCGTTGGCTCTCCAACCGGGCCCGGGCCCAAGGCGAGGCGGCCGCCGCCAACGCCCTCGGGGGCTCGGTACGGGTGCGCGAGGAGCGGCTGCCGCGCAGCGTCAACACGCGCCCGGAGCTTGCCGCCGTGGGGCTGACCGAGACCGAGGCGGCCGCCCGCGGCATCGCGGTCGCGGTGGGCTTCGCCGACCTGGCCACGAGCGCGCGAGCAATCACCCTCCACAGGACGGCCGGCGCGCTGAAGCTGGTGGTCGACCCGGAGTTCGGTGAGATCCTTGGGGCCCATATGGTCGGAGTCGGCGCAAGCGAGGTCATCGCGCAGGTTGCCGTCGCCATGCAACTCGAGGCCGACTACCGCGACCTGGTGCGCGTGGCCAACGTCCACCCCACCCTGGCCGAGCTGGTCACCGACGCCGCAGCCTCGATCTAGGCCTCGATCCAGGAGGGTGAGGTCCTCGTCGCGGCGGCTGTTCGCGATCCGGTCAGTCGAACAGCGACGGTTGCTCGCCGCGGTCCGGCGGAAGCCGCGCCGCGGACCATCGGGCCTGGCGCAGGTCGACGCCGTCGCCGGAAGGGGTCATCGGCGTCGCCTCTGCCCGCAGCCGGGTGAGCTGCTGCTCGCGCAGGTGTGGCACTGGCGTGCCGTCGGCGCGCAGCACGCGCCACCAGGGCGTGTCGCCGCCGTGCCGCAGCATGACCTGGCCGACGTCGCGCGCCGTTGGGGCGGGCGCGAGACGGGCCACGTCACCGTAGGAGAGCACTCGCCCGGGCGGGATCCGCCTGACCACGGCGAGCACACGCTCCACCAGGTCGAGGTCCAGGTCGTCGCCGGTGCTCATGGCCTGTCGGCGGCCTGCTCGCTGACACGTCGGGCGGCGAGGCGCCCCCACGCCGGAATCGCGATCCTCTGCAAGCGGCGAGCTGTTCGTCGACGTCCTCCAGTGGGGCCATGGCGATCGTCGCAGGGCTCGAAGTGTAGCGTTCGTCGTTGACCGCTCGCCCGACCGCCAGCTGATCGAGGAAGGTAGGGACACATGCCAGACGTTACAGAGCTGCGGGTCGCCCTGACGATGGCGGACTTCGATGGGGCGCTCGCCTTCTACCGGGATGCGCTTGGGCTGCGGCAGATTGCGGACTGGAGTTCGGACACCGGGCGAGTCGTCCTCCTCGAAGCCGGAAGAGCAACGCTCGAGTTGCTGGACGACGCGCAGGCCGCCACGGTCGACCGGATCGAGGCGGGTCAGCGGGTGTCCGGCACGGTCCGGCTCGCGCTCGAGGTGAGCGATAGCGACTCGATCGCGCGGAGGCTCGTCGCGGCCGGCGCTGAGCAGGTGGCGCCGCCGGTGACCACGCCGTGGGGGGATCGAAACGCTCGGGTCCGCGCCCCTGACGGCATGCAGCTGACGCTCTTTACGGGCCCGTAAGGGTCAGAACCTCGCTTCCCGGGCGCGGGGACGAGCGGGGGCCGTCGACCCACGCACGATCAGCTTCGGCTGCAGGAGCGACAGACGAGCTCGAGGTGGCATGGCACGACGGTTGCGCCTCTTGTGCGGCGTTCTGTTCTCTGTTGAGATCGAGGACGGCTCGACACCTTCGTGTTCCGCGACGGTCTGATCCAGGTCCGGACCGTCCAGTACACCCTGCGGTGTGTCCCCTGACGGAAGGGAGATGGCCATGCGGCAGGACATCGAGTTCGACTCCGAGGGTGTGAGGCTGCGGGGCTGGTTGTACCTGCCCGATGGGGCCACCGGTCCGGTCTCCACCGTGGTCATGGCGCACGGCTTCTCCGCCGTCAAGGAGATGTACCTCGACAGCTTCGCCGAGGCGTTCGCCGGCGGGGGACTGGGAGCGCTGGTGTTCGACAACCGCAACTTCGGCGCCAGCGGCGGCGAGCCCCGGCAGGAGATCGACCCATGGGCACAGGTGCGCGACTACCGCCACGCGATCACCTATGTCCAGACACGCTCGGAGGTCGACGCCGACCGCATCGGCGTGTGGGGAACCAGCTACAGCGGCGGCCACGTACTGGTGCTCGGCGCGATCGACAAGCGCGTCAAGTGCGTCGTCGCCCAGGTCCCGCTGGTCAGCGGGATGCGGAATATCCAGCGGCTGGTGCGCCAGGACTTCCTGGCCCCCAACCGCGCGGCGTTCGACCAGGATCGTGCCGCCCGCTTCCGTGGCGAGGCCCCGGCGATGGTGCCCGTGGTGGACGCCGACCCGCTGGCTGTCTCGGCCCTACCCACCCCCGACTCCTGGGAATGGTTCAGTGAGACCGGCAAGAGCCGGGCGCCGGCGTGGCGGAACGAGGTCACCCTGCGCACCGTCGAGATGCTGATGGAGTACGAGCCAAGCGCCTACCTGGAGCGCATCAGCCCCACCCCGCTGCTGATGGTGGTCGCCGCCGGCGACCACCTGACCCCGACCGACCTGGCGCTGGAGGCCTACCAGCGGGCGCGCGAGCCGAAGAAGCTGGTGCTGCTGCCCGGCGGCCACTTCGACGCCTACGTGAAGGACTTCGACGCGTCCAGCGGCGCGGCTCGCGACTGGTTCCTCGAGCATCTGGGCACGCGCGGGTAGGCCGTGTCAGGAACACGGCCTACCCGCGAGTCCTCAAGAGGTTGCGACTGGTTCTGGCAGGAGCCCCGCCTCGCGGGCGTGCTGCAGCATGGGTGGCTCAGGCCACCACCGCTCGAGTCCGAGGTCGCCGCACACGGCGGTTGCGGCGTTGTAGCCCCCCGCAAGGCTGCCCGGGACACCCGGATGCACCCCGCCACCACCAAGGTAGAGCCCCTCGACGGGCGTCCTGGTGGTGCTGCAGCCCGGATGCGGCCGGTCGGCGAAGGTCTGACCCCGCACCAGCGCGCCCTGGCGCACCGAGCCGTTGCGGGTGGTACGGAAGCGGCGCGCGATGTCGCGTGGGCTGTCGGCGAAGGCGAACAGCAGTCGTGCCTGGTCCAGGCCCGTAGTGTGGCCGACCGCAACATCCCAGCACCGCGACCGGTACTCGCCGCGGAGTCGCTCCCAGGGCCCATCAGGGTGCTGGTAGGGCGCCATGGTCTGGAACCGAAGGGTGTGCAGGGGGCCGTAGGGGCCTGGCGCGGCCTGGGTCGGGTCATGGCGGGTGGTGACGGTGAGGTGGCCCGCGGGGCTTGCGGGAATGCGCCCGCCGCTCACCGTGACCAGGTGCTCGTCAACCGCGGCGGCGTCCTGGAACCCCACGACCTGGAAGAGCGCCCGGCTTGCGTCCTCGTTTGCCAGTTGGGGCGGCTCCCCCTTGATCCCGAAGTGGGCGGTGAACGGGCCGGTGGGATCCAGCCGCCAGGCCTCGGCCGCCTGGCGGATGCCGTCAGGGACGGCGCTGCTGTCGACCAACTCCAGGAAGGTGGTCTTGGGGTCGAGGGTCGAGACGACCGCCCGCGCGGCGAACTCGCGGCCGTCCTGGCAGGCGACTCGGAGCCCGCCGGAGGCTCCGGTCTCGATCAGGCCCACGTCCGCGACTGTTCGGTATTGCGCTCCCGCTCTCACCCCGGCGCGGAACAGCCCGATCGGAAGCGCTTTCGAGCCGCCCATCACCAGCGTGGGGCACAGCAGCCGGCTGAGGGCGAAGGCGCCGATGACGCCGAGCTGCTCGTCGGGTGCGCTGAACCCGACCAAGGCGCACAGGTAGCGCACCAGTCCGGCGGCGCGTTCGTCCTTCAGCGTCTCGGCGAGCCCGGTTGGTGTGAAGCGCGCGAGCTCAAGGACGAGCTTGCCATCACCGTGGTCGAGGGCCTGCTCGACCTGGTCGACCGGCACGGGGGCCGCGAACAGCAGGGGCGGGACAACGCTGTGCGCGGCGTTTAGGAGCTCCCGTAGCTGGTCCAGGCCGCTGCCGTCCCGGTGCACGACCAGGGGCTGCCCGTGCCCTTGAGCGACGAAGGCCGCGGACACCTGCGGCTCGAGCAGGCGGACCCCCAGCCGCTCCAGCTCGAGGTCGGCATACGGCGGCAGGTCGGCGCTGAACGGCAGCCCGAACTGGCAGATGTTGTAGTGGAACGGGGTCGAGTAGTCGTCGGTGAACATGGTGCCGCCCCACTCGAACCGCTTGTCGAGCACCAGCACACTGGCGCCCGCTCGAGCAAGGTAGGCGGCACACGTCAGGCCGTTTGGCCCTCCGCCAACGACGATGACGTCGAAGCGCTGTGCTGCCATGACCATCACCTACCCGCGCCCACCGGAACCCGGCCCAGGGGCTCCAACAGCCGGCCAATGTTGTTCAGGAACCAGGCCACCGGCCGGTGCGTCCACCAGGGCTGGTTGCGGACGCCGAGGTCCTCGGCCACGACCTGGGCGGCGTTGTAGCCAGCGGCCATCCAGGTCAGGCCGAGCGGCCAGACCGAGTTGGACATGTACAGGCCCCTGATCGGCATGCGGTAGGGCATCCGGTCCAGCATCCACTGGTCCTCGGAGAAGTCGCCGCCGAGCACCTGGCCGTACACGGCGGCGGGATTGACCCGCCAGATGTCAACCGGAGTCCACTGGTAGGCGTCGAGGATGCGCTCCTTGAACCCTGGCGCGATGGACTCCATCACGTCGTGGCGGCGTCGCAGCATCTCATCGCGGATCGGACCGTCCCAGGCCTCCGGCCCGCCTTCCTTGCGCAACGGGTAGGGAATCGCCTCCTCACCACGGATCACCCGGTAGCCCTCGGGCGAGACGGCGTTGGGGTCGCACGCGCCGTAGTCCAGGATCTCGATCATGTTGCCGAAGGCGCCCCAGGTGTCGTTGTTGATCATGGCCACGACGTAGTCCTTGGCCGCCTCCCAGGAGTCGTAGGCCCGATACATCAGATGCGCCTTGGTGACCAGCGGGTCGAAGCCGGCCGAGCCCCATGGCATCTCACCGTCGATCAGCCAGGACGTGACCGTGGAGCCCCGTTCGTCCATCTTCCAGTGCTTCATCTTGGCGGCGAGCCGGGAATCCACCAGCCGGATGGTCGGCTCTCCGACCAGCTCCAGAGTCTTCCGCGCGCCGACGTTGGAGATGACCGCGTGGCGCGCCTCGATCCTGGCGCCGGGAAACACGGCCCGGTCGGACAGGATCACCGCGCGGGCCTTGCCGTCCTCGACCTCGATCTCGGCCACCGGACAGTTGGTGAGCATCGTTCCACCGTGGTCGAGGAAGCAGCGGCTCATGGCGTCCACCAGCGCCTCGTTGCCGCCGATCCCCATGGCGGTCGTATAGAACAGGCTGAGCGCCACCGCGAAGGCGCCCTGTCCGCGTGACAGCGGGGCGCCCTGCAGGTGCAGCGCGACCGGGCAGATCAACGTCTGCCGAGCCTTGTCGGACTCGAAGGTCAGCTCGATCAGCTCATAGGCGGTCATGGACGACATGTCCTCGACCGAGCGGCCCATGACATGGCCGCAGAGCTTGAGGACCTGCTCGAACTTCCCGACATCAGGGTGCGGGCTGTAGAAGGCGAGCTCGTTCACCTCGACCATCTTCTCGAGCACCCGGTTCTGGATCTCGAAGACGGTGTCGCCGTCCGCCTTGGAGTGCCGCGAGAAGCTCTGGGCGGTGAGCTCAGGGTCGTAACAGATCAGGCAGTTCGTCCCGTCGGGATGGGCCGTGCCCAACACCACCGGAGACGTGCGCAGCTGGTACCCGTAGCGGGACTCCAGCTCCAGATCCTCGATCGCTGGGGCGCTGCCCGAGAAGTTGATGGAAGCGTGCGGACTGTCGAGGGTCTCCGGCCAGGTCTCGTGCGTCGGGCAGAAGTTGCCGGACTCCGGGCGCGCTTCCACAAGGGCGACCTTGAGGCCAGCCTTCTGGAGGTACGTCGCGGCTGGAATCCCGCCCGAGATACCCCCTCCGACGACAATCACATCGAAGACGTCCATTCCTGCCCCCCTCCCGCACAATCGCGTCCCGTAAGGAGCCGCGGGCTGTGCGGCAACTCGAAGGTCCATCCGAGTGCTCGGCCGCAGGCTGGCTCCGCTCCATGACCGAGCGACCGGAGCAACCAGCGGCGATTCCCCGGGGGGCCTCTGCCCCAGCCGAGCGACAGCCCCCGACCGCCGAAGGCAGTCGCCGTGTCCGTGGATCGATGGCTGCCCCGCCAGGGCGTGATGGTCTGGTCCGCAGTGGGACGTTGAGGCATCCGGCCACCCCCCAATGTGGCCAAGAGCACAGCTCCCATTTTGGTATCGCCGCGTTGACCTGTCACGGGCAAGCTTCCGCACGAGGCTCCGGCGAGGCCTCCGCACGGTCATCCGGCTTTTCGGCCGTTGTGCCGCTGGGAGGCCGGGCCGTCTGAGCCCGCCGGGTACTCCTGGAGGGGAACCTGATCCTTTGTCCAGGCCGACAGCACGGGGGCGAGGACCCGCCAGGACTCCTCGGCCTCGTCGCCGCGGATCGACAGGGCGGCGTTCCCGTTGAGCACGTCGAGCAGGAGCCGGCCGTATGCGGGCAGGTCGGGTGGTTCCACCTGGGCGGTCAGCGTGAGCGGGACCAGGGTGTGTGCGCGGGAGCCGATGCCCGTCAGGTCCAGGGTCAGGCGTTCCGGATCGAGCCCGAAGCGAAGCGCATTCGGCAGAGCTTCCCCGCTGTGGCCAAGCGGCAGGTGGGGCACGGGCCGGAAGTGCACCGCCACCTCCTTGCGGTCCTGCCCGAGGGCTTTGCCGCTGCGCAGCCGGAAGATGGTGCCCGCCCAGCGCCAGTTGTCCAGCTCCAGCTCGACTTCGGCGAAGGTCTCGGTGTGGCGCGCCGGGTCCACGCCTTCCTCGTCGACGTAGGCGGGGACCTGACGATCGCCGATTCGGCCGGCCAGGTAGCGTGCGCGGCGGGTGCGTCGTACCACGTCGTCTGCAGTGAGCGGCCGTATCGTGCGCAGCACGTCGACCTTCCGGTCGCGCAGGTCGCGCTCGCCGAGGCTGATTGGCGGCTCCATGGCGATCAGGCAGAGCAGTTGCAGCAGGTGGTTTTGCACCATGTCCTTGAGCGCACCGACGCCGTCGTAGTAGCCCGCCCGGCCTTCGAGCGTGAGGCGCTCGTCCCAGACGATCTCTACCTCGGCGATGTGCGCGCTGTTCCAGATGGGCTCCAGGATTCGGTTGGCCAGCCGGCTGCCGAGCAGGTTCTGGACGGTCGACATGGCCAGGAAGTGGTCGACCCGGAACACCGCCTGCTCCGGAACGAGGTCGGCGAGCAGCCGGTTCAGCTCCACCGCGCTGTCCAAGTCCTCGCCGAACGGCTTTTCCAGCACGATCCGGCTGCCGGCCGGCAGGCTCGCCTGGTGCAGCGTGGAGACCGCGAGGGGGAAGACCACTGGAGGAAGGGCGAGGTAGGCGGCGACCGGTCCGTCGCCCGCGATGGCCGATGCCACGCCGGCGGGGTCGGCGGCGTCGGCCCGCTGCCAGCGCGCCGAGGCCACGATCGCCTGCCGGGCGCTGGTCGGCCATGCTCCGCCGTGGCGGTCCAGCTGGGCGGCCGCCCAGTTCCGGAACTGCTCGCTGTCCCAGTCCTCCCGGCCGGCGCAGGTCAGTTCGAACCGGTCGCCGAGGTGTCCGCCAGCCCGCAATGCGGCCAGCCCTGGCAGCAGGTAGCGCGCGGTGAGGTCACCGGTGGCGCCGAAGATGGCGAGCCGGTCGATCATCTGGCCATCCCCGCGTTGGCCCGTGCCAGGTTCACGCCGCTGGCGATCACCCCGATGTGGCTGAAGGCCTGCGGGAAGTTGCCGACCAGCTCACCGGTGGACGGGTCGATCTGCTCCGACAGCAGCCCGAGCGGGCTCGCCCTGGTGCACAGCGAGACGTACAGCTCCTCGGCCTCTTCGACCCGCCCTTGGCTGGCCAGGTTGTCGACCAGCCAGAAGCTGCACAGCACAAACGCGCCCTCGTCGCCGGGGATCCCGTCGGGCGACTGGTCGTGCAGGTAGCGGTAGAGCAGGCCGTTGCCGGCCGACAGGCGCTCGGCGATGGCCTTGGTGGTGGCCACCATCCGCGGGTGGTCAGCGGGCACGACCTGCCGCAACGGGAGGGCGAGCAGGCTGGCGTCCAGCGAGCCGCCGCCGTCGAGGTGCTCGCTCAGGGTCTGCGCATCCTCGTCCCAGGACTCGTCCAGGATGAGCTGGCGCAGCTTGCTGGCCGAGGCGTGCCATTCCCCGATCCGCCCGGGCAGGCCGAGCCGCTCACCGATCGCCGCGGCCCGGTCCAGGGCGACCTGGCACATCCCGGCCGAATAGGTAAATACCCGGCCCTCACCGCGCACCTCCCAGATGCCTTGATCCGGTTGCCGCCACGCCTTGCCGGCGGTGTCGGCCAATCCGGCAAGGCCTGCCCAGAGCGCGGGCTCGAGCTCTCCGCCGTGGCGCACCCACTGGTCGGCGCAGTCCAGCACCTCGGCGTAGACGTCGTGCTGGCGCTGGTCGGCGGCGCCGTTGCCCCATCGCACCGGCGCGGACTGCCGGTAGCCTTCCAGCTCGGCGTCCTCGACCTCGTCGGACACCGGGCCGCCGTCGAGGTCGTACATGATCCGCGGCTGCCGGCTCTGCTCGAAGGCGTCCAGCACCCAGCCCAGGAACGCGTCGGCCTCCTCGCCAAAGCCGATGCGGCGCATCGCGAAGACGGTGAAGGCCGCGTCGCGGATCCAGGTGTACCGGTAGTCCCAGTTGCGGACGCCGCCGACCGGCGCGGGCAGCGAGGATGTGGGCGCCGCGACCAGCGAGCCGTGGGCCCAGTGGTCGCACAGCTTCAGCGTGATCGCGGCGCGGCGGACCAGGGGCTCCTGCGGACCGCTGTAGCTGAACTGCGTCATCCAGCGACGCCACGCCTCAGCGGTTCCCCGCAGCATCGCCTCGGCGTCGAACCGATGGTGGCGATGGAAGCGGCCCCAGGACAGCACCAGGTCGAGGCGATCGCCCCGCTCCAGGTCATGGGTGCTGTGCAGGCCGGTCAGGGGACGGTTGGAGCGCAAGTGCAGCCGCAGGTCCGGCCGCCTGGAGGCCTGCACCTGCAGTCCGCTGAGCAGGGCCCGGGCCTGCCCGCCACCGCGGGGCACCAGGTCCACCCGCAGGCGCACGTTCCCTTCCATGACCACGGCCGAGCGGACGAGCTCGGCCCGATCGGCGGGAAGGTCATCGGTGAGATCAGCGCCGGAGCGTAGGGCCAGCGCATCGGTGACCCGCACCAGGCCGGTGGCACTCCGCAGCTCGGTCACCAGCACCCCGGTGTCCGGCTCATACCGCTGCCGGGCCTCCCGCAGATCCTCCGGCGTGACGCTGAAGTGGCCGCCTCGCGCGTGGTCCAGCAAGCCGCACAACAGCGGTTCGGCGTCAAAGCGGGGAAGGCACAGCCACGGGATGGAACCGTCCAGGCCGACCAGCGCCACCGTCGTGCCGTCCCCGATGAGGCCGAGATCCTCCAGCGGCAGGTAGCCGTCGCGCGGGTGAACTGGCCGGAATGGTGGATCAGGATCGAGCATGCCGCCTCCGTTCCGCTGCGCCGGCACCGCCGCGACACGGGCGGACGCCGACCTAGAAAACGATCAGCACCTTCACGACATCGTCGAGTTTCTTGTCCGACACCTCGAAGGCCCGCTCCATGTCGTCGAACTGGAACGTGTGGGTGGTCATGGGCGTGGGGTCGACACGCTTTGTCTCCAGCACCCGCAGCAGCCGCTCCATCCGCAACCGGCCCCCGGGACACAGGCCCGTCGCGATCGTCTTGTCGGCCATTCCGACCCCCCATTCCATGCGGGGGATGCCCACGAACTCCCCTTCGCCGAAATAGCCGGTGTTGGAGACGGTTCCGCCAGGCTTGGTGACCTTGACGCAAGTCTGGAAGGTCACCTCCGCGCCGAGTGCCTCGATGGCGGTGTCGACACCCTCACCCTGAGTCAGCTCAAGGGTCCGCGCGACCACATCCTCGCTGGTGAAATCAATGATCTCGTCGGCACCGTAGGTGCGGGCGAGCTTCTGCCGGCTCGGGACCGATTCGACCCCGATAATCAGGCCGGCGCCGCGAAGCTTGGCCCCTGCCGTGGCCATCAGCCCGACCGGGCCTTGGGCGAGGACGGCCACAGTCCCGCCGATTGGGATGTTTCCCTTCTCCGCCCCCATGAATCCGGTCGAGAGCATATCGGCGCAGTACACGGCCATGTCGTCGGGAACGCCATCGGGTATCTTCGCCATATTGGCATCGGCTTCGTTCACATGAAAATAGTCGGCGAAGACCCCGTCCTTGACGTTCGAAAACTTCCAGCCTCCAAGCGGCGCACCGGACTGCGAGGCGTAGCCGTCCTGCGCGGCCGGGCTGCCCCAGTCGGGCGTAATGGCACCCACCAGAACGCGGTCACCGGGCTGAAAGACCGACACCTCGCTTCCCACGTCATGCACCACGCCGACCGCTTCGTGACCAAGCGTCAAATTCTCACGAGGCCCGATGCCGCCGTCGACGGTGTGGGAATCCGAGGTGCAGATCAGCGCCCTGGTCGTCCGCACGATCGCATCGCTCGGCCCCGGCTTCGGGATGGGCTTTTCCATGAACCCGACCTGGCCGATCTCCCTCATCACGAACGCTTTCATCGGCCCCCCTGGTTCTTCCTTCCCTGCACTGGCGGCGTCCCCGCAGCGGCAGCCGCGCCCAAACGCCTATCACAGCGCCCGGTTCCCCACGCGGGGCGCGACAAACTGGCTCACGCCGCCCGGCTGAGATTCGCCGGACGGCAGATGCGACGTCTTTCCACACTGCACCGGAAAGAGGAATGAGGCCCACAAAGGGCCTCGAAAAGAGACGGGCCTCCTGCGCGGGAACAGACTCGAGACAGATCGGGAACAGCAGCCATCCCACAGCCATCCCCATAGATGTATCCGCGGGCGGCATGCGCGACCTGTCCTTGCAGGCTCCTCTTGGTCGGGCAGGCAGCCAGCACCCATGCTGCCTGCGGCCTACCGCTGTCCGGCCTGGCTGCGTGGGTGACGGCCTGGTCACCGACGGGAGAGTTCCATTCCGCGCCGGGGAACGTTCCAGTGCCTCCTCGTAAGGCCGGCGCCTCGGCCGATCCGACAGGCTTCACCGCGAGTTGATCGTGAGATCGAAGGCCGTGGAGGTGCCGATGGGATCGGTGCTCTCGGTGATGGCGGTGACGGTGCCTCCAGCAGCAACTGCTGCAGCCACTCCGCATGCTCGTCGAACCAGGCCAACCTGGCCAGATCGGCCAGCGGGCGGCCGCGCCGCAGATACGACACATTGCTTTGCAGGGTCGCCGCCGCGGTTGCCGGCGCCCGACCACCCCACACGACCTCGATGAGCCGGTCGGTGCGGACAGCCTCACCAGGCTGCAACGCCAACGCCGCCAGCACAGCGGTGCGGCGAACACCCTGCACCGGCCGGGACACCCCGTCGGCCCAAACGTCGACCGGTCCCAGCAGCCTCACCCACACCCAGCCCATCCCACCTCACGCTGGGCCCCCTCCGATCTCCCGGAGGATTGCTCACTGACACCAGCGGACCAAGCTACGGCGCCTGATGTCTCACTACGGTGGTGCACCCTGCCGTCCCGGCAGGCCCAAGCCAGCCAAGCCGGCACCGCATGCGTCAGACGCGCTCCAGAAACAGGGTCAACCTGCCCGGCCGAACCCAGCCAGTGACGCCGAACACCCGCCGTTGCCGCCCACACCCCAGGCGACCCCTACCTGCTGCGCCATTCGCTGGCCTCGGCGATGGCGGCGGCCAAGGAACCGCCAGCGTGATCGCCGGAGCAATTCCGTCACGCCGACGGCGGCGCCCTTGCCCAGCGGGCCTACATCCACCAGCTCCCCCAGACCGCCCCCAGGGGGCCGGGCCGATCGAGACCTGTTTGGCCCGGCCGCGTCGGCGACGCGTCGGGCGGAGGGAAGCCGGAGGAAAGACGCGGCGGCCCGCAGGGCATGACCCGACCGGCCATGATCGCGTTTCCGCAGCGCAGATATGATGTGGCAGGACCAGGATTCGAACCTGGGTAGGCGTTAGCCGGCGATTTTACAGACCGCTCCCTTTGGCCGCTCGGGCATCCTGCCAGGTAGCCGCGGAGGGATGATAGCGATGCCTTCCGTCCCCTCACAACCTCGAAAGGACGCGCTCCCAGATGGCTGATTCCTCCTTCGACGTGGTTGCCAACGTCAACCGCCAGGAGGTCGACAACGCGCTGAACCAGGCGAAGAAGGAGCTGGCCCAGCGGTTCGACTTCAAGAACACCGGCACCTCGATCGACTGGTCCGGCGACAGCGTGACCATCGTCTCCAAGACCGACAAGCGGGCCGAGGCCGCGCTGGACGTCTTCAAGGAGAAGCTGGTCCGGCGCAAGGTCTCCCTCAAGGCGCTGGAGACGAGCGACCCCAGGCCCGCCGGCGGCGGCACCTACCGTATCGAGTGCACCTTCATCCAGGGGATCCCGGAGGAGAAGGCCAAGACCCTCGCCAAGACCATCCGCCAGTCCAAGCTCAAGGTGCAGGCCCAGGTCCAGGGCGACCAGCTCAGGGTCTCCGGCAAGAACAAGGACGACCTTCAGAAGGCCATCGCCCTCCTCAAGGAGAACGACCAGGGCCTCCCCCTCCAGTTCACCAACTACCGCTGAACGCGGCGGCTCCGGGGATGGATGCCAAGGCGGTCGTGCCGGTGGCGAGTGGGAAGGGCGGGGTCGGCAAGTCGACGGTGGCACTGAACGTGGCGGTGTCGCTGGCGGGGCGGGGTTTGCGGGTGGGGTTGCTGGACGCCGACCTGTACGGGCCGGACATCCCGCGGATGGTCGGGCTGACCAGGCGCGGGCGCGTGCGCGAGTGGACCGTGGCGCGCAGCCGGGCGTTCGGCGGACCGATGGAGCTGGAGGCGGTGGACCGCTTCGGCGTGAAGCTCGCCTCCGCCGGGTTCCTGTTCGGCGAGGACCAGGCGCTGGCGTTCGCCGCCGGGATGATGGAGGTGCTGCTCAGCCAACTGGTGCGCTCGACGGCCTGGGGCGATCTCGACGTTCTGCTGGTCGACCTGCCGCCGGGCACGGCAGACCTCCAGCAGGCGGTGATGCGCACGCTCCGCCCCAGCGGGGTCGTCCTGGTGGTGACCCCGCAGGAGGTCGCGCATCTGGACGCCAAGAAGGTGCTGACCATGCTGCGCACCGGCGGGGTGCCGGTGCTCGGCGCGGTGGAGAACATGGCCTGGCTCCAGTGCCCCTGCTGCCAGCAGCGCATCGAGGTGTTCCCCCCGGCGCCCGAGGACCAGTCGATCTGGGCGCTGGGGGTGGAGCGGCTCGGCACGGTGCCGCTCGACCCGGAGCTCGGCCGCTCCAGCGCCGCCGGCGTGCCGGTGGTCGTGGGCCGGCCCGATTCGGCACAGGCGAAGGCGCTCGGGGCGGTCGCGGCGAAGCTCCAGGAGGCGCTCGGCTGAGGCGCCGCTCGTCCACAGCGGATTTTTTCCGGCGGCGGGTCGCCTGGCTGTCGATTCCGGCGGGGGTCGCTCGTCGGATAGGGTGTCGGAGCCACTGCGACGGCCAAGGAGGCCACGATGGCACAGTATCTCCTGCTCATCTACGAGAACGAGTCCGCCTACGAGAGCCCGACGCCGGAGCTCTGGAACCAGCTCATGGAGGCGCACGGGAAGTTCGCGCAGGCGGTCGTGGAGCAGGGCGGCAAGATCCTCGGCGGCGAAGCGCTGCAGCCCACCGCCACCGCCACCTCGATCCGGGGCGGCACCAGCGGCGACCAGGTGGTCACCGACGGGCCCTTCGTGGAGACCAAGGAGGCCCTCGGCGGCTTCTACCTGGTCGAGGCCGCGGACCTGGACCAGGCGATCTCCTTCGGCAAGCAGTGCCCGGCCCCGTTCGGCGGGATCGAGGTCCGGCCGGTCATGGACACCTCGCAGGGGCCGTCGTAGCGATTCCCGGTTCCGGCCCGACGGATCGATGAACCAGGTCAGTCAGGTCCTTGCCGACGCGCACCGTCGCGAGTGGGGCTTCGTGCTCGCCGCGACGGTGCGCGTGGCCGGGAACCTCGACCTCGCCGAGGAGTGCGTCCAGGACGCCTTCGTCGCCGCGATGGCGGCCTGGACGCGGCGCGGCATCCCGGAGAATCCCGCCGCCTGGCTGACCACCGCCGCGCGCCGCCGCGCCATCGACCTGCTGCGCCGCGATCGCACCCTGCGCGGCAAGCTGCCGCTGCTGGTGGGGACCGAGCGTGCGGCGGAGCACGGAGACGACCCGGACGACGCCGAGGAGACCAGCGTGATCCCTGACGACCGGCTGCGGCTGATGTTCACCTGCTGCCACCCGGCGCTGGCGCTGGAGGCGCAGGTGGCGCTGACCCTGCGGCTGCTGTGCGGGTTGACCACCGCCGAGATCGCTCGTGCCTTCCTGGTCAGCGAGCCGACCATGGCGGCGCGCATCACCCGGGCGAAGAAGAAGATCGCGGTCGCGCGCATCCCCTACCGGGTCCCGCCCGGCCACGAGCTGCCCGACCGGCTCGACGCGGTGCTGACGGTCGTGCACCTGCTCTACACCACCGGCCACACCGCCCCCGAGGGCGACCGGCTGGTGCGGCCCGAGCTGGTCGAGCGGGCGATCGACCTGGCCCGGATGCTCAGCACGCTGATGCCCGACGACCGAGAGGTGCGCGGACTGCTCGCGCTGCTGCTGCTCAACGACGCCCGCCGGGCCGCCCGAACCGACCGGGACGGCCGGCTGCTGCTGCTCGAGGAGCAGGACCGCTCCCAGTGGGACCGAGCGACGATCGCCGAGGGCAGCGAGCTGGTGCGGCAGGCGCTGCGGCGCGGCCGGCCGGGCCGCTTCGCCATCCAGGCCGCCATCGCGGCCATGCATGCCGAGGCGCCGAGCTATGAGGCCACCGACTGGCGGCAGATCCTCGGGCTCTACGACGCCCTGCTGGCCGTGTGGCGCTCCCCGGTGGTGGAGCTCAACCGCGCCGTCGCGGTCGCCATGGTCAAGGGACCCGCGGCCGGGCTGCTCGCCCTCGACGCCGTGGCCGGGGATCCCCGGCTCGCCGGCTATCCCTACCTGGAGGCCGCCAGGGCGGACCTGCTCCGCCGGCTGGGACGCCGCGCCGAGGCGGCCGCCGCGTACCGCGGCGCGCTCCAGCTTGCCACCAACGAAGCCGAGCGGAGCTTCCTGGCCCACCGCCTCGACGAGGTCACCGCCGCTCCGCCCTGAGCCGGACCGCCGGAGGCGGCGGGCGCGACGGTTACCGCCGCGGGCGGCGGCGCGGCGGGTTCGGCCGGGGCCTGGGTCCGGTCAGGCCCCGGCCGCGAAATGGCCTGGGGACGGCGCGATCCCGGTCAGGGACGCTGGTGCGGGTCGTAGGCCATCGCCTCGAGGCGCGCGACCCGCTCCGCGGTCGGCGGGTGGGTGGAGAACAGCTTGGCCATCCCGGCGCCGCCCTTGAAGGGGTTGGAGATGAACAGGTGCGCCGTGGACGGGTTGGTGGTCGCCGGCGGTGTGCCGCGCGAGTAGGCCTCGATCTTCCGCAGGGCGCTGGCCAGCGCGAGCGGGTCGGCGGTCAGCGCGGCGCCCGAGGAGTCCGCACCGTACTCGCGGCTGCGGGTGACCGCCATCTGGATCAGCAGGGCCGCGATCGGCCCGAGGATCACCAGCGCCAGCTCGGCCAGCGGGTTGCGGTCCCGGTCGCCGCCACCGAGCGGGATGAACCAGGCCAGGCGCGCCAGGAACATGATGATCGCGGCCATGGTCGCCGCCACCGACGAGATCAGGATGTCCCGGTTCCGCACGTGGGACAGCTCATGGGCCAGCACGCCCTCGAGCTCGCGCGAGGTCAGGATCGGCAGGATGCCCTGGGTCACCGCGACCGCCGCGTGCTTGGGACTGCGCCCGGTGGCGAAGGCGTTCGGCTGCGGGCTGGGCGAGACGTACAACCGGGGCATGGGCATACCGGCTCTGCCCGCGAGTCCTCGGACGATGCGGTAGAGCTCGGGATACTCCTGTTCGGTCACGGGCTTGGCCCGCGCCGACAGGATGGCGATCTTGTCCGAGAAGAAGAAGGCCACGCCGTTCATCAGCACCGCGAACCCCAGCGCCAGCGGCAGGTAGGCGCCGCCGGCGAACCGTGAGCCGACGAACAGGACGATCGCGCTCATCACGGCCAGCAGCAGGGTGGTCTTCAGGTAGTTGCGGCTGTTCATGAGTTCACACTCCCCTCAAACGGGTCGAAATCGGCCCGGTCGAGGTCTTGCCGCCACCAGAGGGTTGGCCCGGGCCCCGGCCGCCATCGGCGGCGTGCTGACGGGGCGTCGGTCGAGCTACTCCCCTCGATCGGACAATTCCAGGGTAGCCAGCCGGATTCAAGAGCGCGTAAGGATGCCCCCAGCCCTCTGACGTGCGGATTCCCTGGGCCCGGCAGGCACCTGGAAGGGGTCCTTCCAGGGGAGGACCCGGGCTCGTCCCAGGGCAGGACGGCACGGATGCGCCACGCTGCTATGGTGCAGGCTGACATCTCCCGATCGTGCGGACATGGGTGGGAAGCAACGTGCTCGAGCTCATCGGACTCACACGTCGATACGGCGACCTGGTCGCCCTGGACGACCTGTCGTTCACCGTCGCCGAGGGCCAGATGTTCGGGTTCGTCGGGACCAACGGGGCCGGCAAGACCACCGCGATGCGGATCGTCCTCGGCGTGCTGGAGCCCGACGCCGGGGTGGTGCGCTGGCGCGGCCGGCCGGTCGACAGCGCGATGCGGCAGCGCTTCGGCTACATGCCGGAGGAGCGCGGCCTCTACCCCAAGATGCGCGTACGCGACCAGCTCGAGTACTTCGCCAGGCTGCACGGCCTGTCGGTCGCCGCGGCTCGGGAGTCCACCCGCTACTGGCTGGAGCGGCTCGGGGTGTCGGAGCGGACCGGCGACCGGGTCGAGGCGCTGTCGCTCGGCAACCAGCAGCGGGTGCAGCTCGCCGCCGCGCTGGTCCACGACCCCGAGCTGCTGGTGCTGGACGAGCCGTTCTCCGGCCTGGACCCGGTCGGGGTGGACGTGCTCGCCGAGGTGCTGGCCGAGCGGGCCGCCGCCGGCGTCCCGGTGGTCTTCTCCAGCCACCAGCTCGAGCTGGTCGAGCGGCTCTGCGAGGCGGTGGCGATCATCGACCACGGCCGGCTGGTCGCCTCCGGGCGGGTGACCGAGCTGCGCGCGGCCGGCGCGCAACGCCGCTACCGGGTCGGCGTTGCGGGCTCGCCGAACCCCTGGTGGAGTGGGCTGCCGGGGGTGCGGCCGGTGGACGGCGGCAACGGGCAGGTGATGCTGGAGCTCGATGACGGGGTGGACGAGCAGGGCGTGCTCGACGCGGCCCGCCGGGCCGGCAAGGTGACCTACTTCAGCTCCGCCGCGCCGACGCTGACGGACCTGTTCCGCAAGGCGGTGAGCGCATGACGACCTTCGACGGCATCAAGCTGACCGCCCGCCGCGAGGTGGTCGAGCGCACCCGGGACCGCTCGTTCCTGATCTCGACCATGGTCACCCTGCTGATCCTCGGCGCGGTGATCGTGATCCCCAAGCTGTTCGGCTCCGACTCCAACACCTTCGACGTCGGCCTGGTCGGCCCGGCGTCACAGCGGCTCGGCCCGGCGCTGGTCTCGCAGGCGGCCGCCGCGGACGTCAAGGTTCGGCTCCAGTCGCCCGCCGACAGTGCCACCGCCGAGCGCGAAGTGCGCAGCGGCAAGCTCGACGCGGCGGTGGTGGACGGCAGCCAGGTGGTCGTCAAGGAGCAGCCCAACGACCGGCTGGCGCTGATCATCCAGTCGGCTTCGCGCACCTCGCGGGCGCAGGAGGAGCTGGCGTCGCACGGCCTCAACCAGAGCGAGATCCGCGCCGCCCTGGCGCCGCCGCCGCTGCCGGTGCACTCGATCGAGCCGACCGACGAGAACGCCACCGCCAAGAAGAGCATCGCCACCATCGCGGTGTTCCTGCTGTACGGGCAGATCATCGGCTACTGCATGGGCGTGGCCAGCGGGGTGGTCGAGGAGAAGGCCACCCGGGTGGTCGAGGTGCTGCTGGCCACCGTCCGGCCGGTGCAGCTGCTGGCCGGCAAGGTCATCGGCATCGGCCTGGTCGGGCTGCTGCAACTGCTGCTGATCGGCGCGATCGGCCTGGTGCTGGCGGTGAGCCTTGGAACCATCACCCTGCCGGCCGGGGCGCTCGGCACGATCGGCATCGTGCTGCTGTGGTTCGTGCTCGGCTACGCCTTCTACGCCAGCCTGTTCGCGGTGGCGGGCGCGGTGGTCTCGCGGCAGGAGGAGCTGCAGAACAGCACCACGCCGCTGACCCTGGTGCTGGTGGCGTCCTTCTTCGTGGCGATCACCTCCGCGTTCGGCAGCTCGACCACGCCGCTGGCGAAGGTCTGCACCTACCTGCCGCCAACCGCCCCGCTGATCGTGCCGCTGCGCATCGCCGCGGGCGACATCGCCGCCTGGCAGATCGGCGTGACGCTGGCGATCATGCTGGCCTCGACGGTCGTGGTGGTGCTGCTGGCGAGCCGCATCTACGCCGGCGCCATCCTGCGCACCGGCGCCCGCGTCAAGCTCAAGGACGCCTGGCGCTCCGCCACCCGCGCGGCCACCGCCAGCCGCCAGCCGGCCTGAGGGTCGCGTTACGGCGTGCCCGACCGGTCGGTCAGTAGCAGCGTGCCGTGCTCGGCGCCGATCCCTCCCTCGGCGATCGCGGCGACGACCGAGGCGAAGGCGCGGCGGGCGCGCCACCAGCCCTGGACCCGCCAGATCCGGCGCGGTGCGTCCGCCAGCCGGGCGGACCGGGCCTCGATGAACCACGGCCGGGTCAGGCGGTCCAGCAGCGCCGCGGCGGCCACCACCGCCAGCACTACGGCGATCGGCAGCAGGTTGGCGGCCAGCAGCGGGAGCACCCAGCTCCAGGTGATCGCCGCCACGACCCCGAGCGCAACCAGCCCGACCACCAGCAGCGCGCCGGCGACCAGCAGCCCGAACTCGACGTCCCAGAGGATCAGCCTGCCGAACGAGTCGAGCAGCTCGCCCCGGTCGGGCAGCACCGGGACCGCCTCCCGCTCCGCGGGGCTCAGCTCGCCGGCCGGCCCGCCGCGCCTCCAGGGGAGCCGCCGCTTGGCCCAACGCCGCCGCACGAACCAGACCCGCCCATCGGGCGTCACGACCCGTTGCTCCCGCACGACCTCAGCCT
Organism: Actinomycetes bacterium; assembly: GCA_036392615.1. GTDB lineage: Bacteria > Actinomycetota > CALGFH01 > CALGFH01 > CALGFH01 > DASVXQ01. The sequence continues at coordinate 50,602 of DASVXQ010000263.1, forward strand.
CCGCGAACCGGTACGCCCCAGTGTCCGCCACCGGGTCGCCGCCGTCCATGGCCCGCGTTCCCCAAGCGGCAGTCAGGAAATGACGCGCAGCGGCGCGTACCGCGCGATGACCTCGAAGTCATGGTCGCAATGCAGCACCTGGGCATCGCCGCGGAGCGCCACCGCCGCGATCAGGCAGTCGGTGAGCTTGGGAACGGTCTCACCACCACGGCGACAGCGTCGGTAGATGCCGGCGGCAGCTTCGAAGTCCGCCAGCCCGCCGACTGGCAGCAGATCGAACCGATTCAGCAGCCGGCGCAGCTGCCGTAGGCGTTCGTCTGTGCGGGCGCCAGCGAGGATCTCCATGACCACCACGTCGGTGGTGACGAGGTCCGCATCCTCCGCTATCAGTTCGCGCAGACGGTGGTGGGCTGGACTGCCGGTGGCCCGCAGGTACTCCACCCACGCTGAGGTGTCGGCGAGGATCACAGCTCGGCGGCGTCCTCCGGAGCCCGGATCTCCTCCAGGTCACCGTCCCAGCCGGTCCCCTCCATGGCAAGGGCTTCCTCTCGGGTCATCTCGTCGCCGACGAGTTGCCGCAACGCGAGATCGACGGCTGCCCGCCTGCTCGGCAGGCGGTACCGCCGCATCGCCCGCTCGACCAGCTCGTCGTCGATCTCGATGTTGGTCCGCGCCATACACACCACTCTACACCGCGAGGTGTATGTAGGGACAGGCGGTGACCTACCTGCTCGCGACCAGCGTCGACATGGGGGCGTACTGGACGAGGAGGTTGGGGAGGATGCCGAGGACGATCACGCCGGCGAAGGCGATCCCGATGGCCACGGTCAGGGCGGGCGAGGGGCGTGCGGGGCGCTCGACCGGGGCGCCCTCGGGTGGGGTGGCGACCCAGATGCTGCGGGCGATGCCGGCGTAATAGAACAGCGCGACCACGGTCATCAGGCCCATGAACACCGCCAGGGCGAACAGGGTGGCGCGGTCGCCGTTGATGGCGGCGCGGAAGACCACGAACTTGGCGTACCAGCCGGCCAGCGGCGGCAGCCCGGCGAGCGACAGCAGGAAGATGCTCATCGCGGTGCCGAGCGCCGGCGAGCGCTGCCCGAGCCCGGCGTAGTCCGAGATCAGGTTGCCCGGCTGCCGCTGGCTCACCAGGGTGACCACGGCGAACGCGCCGAGGTTGGTGAAGGCGTAGATCAGCAGGTAGATCAGCACCGCCTGGAACGCCTGCGAGCGGGCGTCGGGACTGGACGAGCCGACCGCGAACGGCACCAGCATGTAGCCGGCCTGCGCGACGGACGAGTAGGCCAGCAGCCGCACCATGTTGGTCTGCGCCAGCGCGATGACGTTGCCGATCAGCATGGTGAGCGCGGCCAGCAGCGCGAACGCCGGCGCCCAGTAGCGCGAGTAGGTCGGGAAGGCGACGAAGGTGACCTGGAGCAGGCCGGCGAACCCGGCCGCCTTGGAGGCGACCGACAGGTAGGCCGCCACCGGCACCGGCGAGCCCTCGTAGGTGTCCGGCGCCCAGAAGTGGAACGGCGCGGCGGAGACCTTGAAGGCGAAGCCGGTGACCACCAGGAAGACCGCCATCACCGCGGCCGGCTCGTTGCCGACCGCCTGGAGCTTCTGGGCGATCTGGCCGAGGTTCAGCGAGCCGGTGAAGCCGTAGACCAGGCTCATGCCGAACAGCATCACCGCGGTCGACAGCACGCCGATCAGCAGGAACTTGAGCGCGCCCTCGTTGGAGCGGGCGTCGCCCTTGCGGAAGCCGGCGACGATGAAGCCGGTGGCCGAGACGATCTCCAGCGACAGGAACAGCATCAGCAGGTCGCGCGAGGACGGCATCAGCAGCATGCCGGTGAAGCTCGACAGCACCAGGAAGTAGAACTCGCCCTGGTAGACGGTGCCCTGCGCGATGTAGCGGCCGCTCATCAGCAGCACCAGGATGAGCGAGCCAAGGAACAGGCCCTTGAACAGCAGGGCGTAGTTGTCGAGCACGAAGGATCCGCCGAAGGTGCTGCGCGTGCGCTGGCCGACCAGGGTCGCCAGCGCGATCGCGGCCGCCACCGTGCCGGCCAGCGCCAGGTAGTTGTTCAGCACCTTGGCGCGCTCGTCCAGGAACAGGTCCACCACCAGCACAAGGATCGCCGTGCCGGCGAGCAGCAGCTCCGGCAGGATCGCGTGGAAGTCGATCGGCACGGGGGGCGTCTCCTCTATCTCACTTGAACAGGTCGGCGAACCAGCCGACGACCGCCGGGTTGGTGACGCCCAGGATCATCCGCGGCAGGAAGCCGAGGGCGACGATCAGCAGGATCAGCGGCGTCCAGGCGCTGTACTCGACCGCGGCGACATCGCCGAGCGCTCTGCCGCTCCAGCGCTCGTGCGGGCGCCCGAGGGTCACCCGCTGCAGCAGCCACAGGAAGTAGCCGGCGGTCAGCAAGGTGCCGATCAGCCCGACCACCGCCAGCGTGCGGAACAGCCCGAGGTCAAGGCCGGCGGCCGGGTTCCAGGCGGCCAGCAGCGCCAGGATCTCGCCCCAGAAGCCGGCCAGCCCGGGCAGGCCGAGCGAGGCGATGCACGCCAGCGTGAAGATGCCCGCCAGCCGCGGCATCGACTTGGCCATGCCGCCGCCGAGCTCGACGATGTCGCGGGTGTGGTAGCGCTCGTGGATGGAACCGGCCAGGAAGAACAGCATCCCGGTGATCACCCCGTGGGCGACCATGCCGAACACCGCGGCGTTGATGCCGATGGGCGTGAGCGTGGAGATGCCGAGCATCACGAAGCCCATGTGCCCCACGGACGAGTAGGCGATCAGCCGCTTCACGTCCCGCTGCGCCAGGCAGCACAGCGAGCCGTAGATGATCGCGATGGCGCCGAGCACGCCGATGGTCGGCGCCCACCAGCGCGCCGCGTCTGGCAGGATCGGCAGCCCGATGCGGACGAACGCGTAGGTGCCCATCTTCAGCAGGATCCCGGCCAGCAGCACCGAGCCGACCGTTGGCGCCTCGGTGTGGGCGTCGGGCAGCCAGGTGTGCAGCGGCCACATCGGCACCTTGACGGCGAAGCCGATGCCGATCGCCAGGAACACGATCACCCCGAAGGTGCCGGCGAACCGGGCCGCGCCCATCCCCTGGAGCGCCAGCATGTCGAAGGTGCGGCTGGCGGCGTCCGGCCCGCTCTTGAACCACAGCGCCAGGAAGCCCAGCAGCATGATCACCGAGCCGATCAGTGTGTAGAGGATGAACTTCACCGAGGCGTAGTCGCGCCGCGGGCCGCCCCACACGGCGATGATGAAGTACATCGGGATGAGCACGAGCTCCCAGAACACGAAGAACAGGATCAGGTCCAGCGCGGCGAAGGTGCCGTTCATGCCGGTCTCGAGCGCCAGCAGCAGCACCAGGAAAGCGCGCGGGTTGCGCGGCTCCGGCAGGATGCGGGTCGAGTAGACCACGCAGAGGAAGCTCAGCAGCAGCGACAGCACCAGCAGCGGCAGGGCGATGCCGTCGACGCCGACGTGGTAGCCGGCGCCGATCGAGGCGATCCAGGAGCGTTTGACCTCGAACTGCATGGTCCGGCCGGCGCTGTAGTCGAAGCGCGCCAGCATGCCGATGCCGACCAGCAGCGGCAGCCCGGTGAACACCAGCGCCGCGGTCAGCAGCGGGCTCTGGCCGCGGCGGGGAGCCGCCTCGGCCGCCGAGCCGTTCGCCGCCTGCGCGGCATTCCGACGGGCGCCAGGCAGCACGGCGATGACCACCGCCCCGACCAGGGGCAGGAACACCGCCAGGCTCAGTGCCCAGTTGTCGAACCACTCCACGCCGCCAGCTTCCTCCTCGAGTCTGGTGCCATCCGGGGACGGCACGGCCTCCGCTCGCCGAGCTACCTGCCGATCACCTGCGTCACCACCACCGCCAGGCCCACCACGCCGACGAACAGGGCGGCCGCGTACCACTGCGCCTGGCCGGACTGGAGGTAGCGGAGCCCGCGCGACAGCCTGCGCGTGCCAAGGCCCGCGCCGTTGACCACCCCGTCGATCACCCGCTGGTCGAACCAGTAGGTGGCGGGCGCGAGCTGCCCGGTCACCGCGCGGACGAACACGCCCTCGTAGAGGTCGTCGAGGAAGTACTTGCGCTCCAGCAGGGTGTAGAGCGGCGGGATCCGCTCCAGGTACTCGCGCTCGGGCAGCCCGCGCCGGTACAGCGCGCCGCCGAGCGCGATGCCGAGCAGGGCGATCACCGTGGTGGCTCCGGCCAGGCCCCAGTTCATCTGGATCGCGCCCTCGGCGGGCAGCAGCGGGGTGGAGATCCACTTGCCGATGTTGTTGGAGCCGACCAGCGGGGAGCCGACCACCCCGGCGAACACCGAGCCGATCGCCAGCACCACCAGCGGGACCAGCATGATCCCGTCGGACTCGTGCGGGTGGCCGGCGCCGCGGTAGGCGCCGCCGAACGCCAGCCACAGCATCCGCGCCACGTAGAAGGCGGTCAGGAAGGCGGTGATCACCCCGACGACGAAGACCACCTGCGCGACCGCCTGCGAGGTGGCGACGCCCTCGACCCCGCCGCCGAAGCCGGCGCGCCAGGCGTCGGTGAGGATCTCGTCCTTGGACCAGAAGCCCGACAGCGGGATGATCCCGGCCAGCGCCAGGGCGCCGATGGTGAAGGTCGTGAAGGTCCACGGCATCACCTTGCGCAGGCCGCCCATCTCGCTGAGGTTGTT
>DASVXQ010000264.1:0-22224 GCA_036392615.1 Actinomycetes bacterium
ACCACCACGACGACCAGCACCACCACGACGACCACGACCGCCCCCACCACCACGGAGGTGCCCACCACCACCGAGGCGCCCACCACCACGGAGGCGCCCACCACCACGGAGGCGCCCACCACCACGGAGACGCCCACCACCGCCTGAACTCCTGCCGCTCTCCGGATCCGCCGCCGATCCTTCTGCCACTCGGGCTTACCGGGGTTTGTGAAACAGCCGCTTGAAGGATCTGCTCCGCCAAGACGGCCCTCGCGACCAGCAGCGCCACGCCGGACAACAGGGGGCCCGCCGGCGCCTGCATTCGTACCGGAGTTGGTGGCGTCGATGGTCGCGTCACCGGCTGAGCTGAAGCTGAACGTCTTCTCGCCCGTGCCGCCCGGGATGGTGACCGTCACGGTGTTCGACTTGGCGGATTCGACCCCACCGGTGTCCACCGCGGTGCCCGTCAGGTTGGTGGCGCCGGCGGGCCGCTGGTGGCGGGAGTGGTCGCCGACGCGGTGTTGGAGGCGGCGGACTCGTTACCGGCCGCGTCGACGGCGGTCACCGTGTAGGTGTAGCTGGTGCTGGGCTGGACGCTGGTGTCCTGATAGGCCAACGCATCTGCGGAGACCGCGCCGACCCGGGAGCCGCCGCGGTAGATGTTGTATCCGGTCACGCCGACGTTGTCGGTGCTCCCGGTCCACTGCAGGTCGATCTCACCGCTGCCGATGGCCTTCGCGGTGAGGTTGCCGGGCGCGGTCGGCGCCATGGTGTCGGGGGCCGGGGCGCTGGTGGCGCACACCACGGTCAGCTGCGGGCGGTTGCCCGCGGTGGTGGCCTCCTTGGACCAGTAACGGACGCCGTCGCTGACCGGGCTGCTGACCCGGAAGTCGGCCTCGCCGTTGAGCGTCGCGATGCCCTTGGTGACGTCGACGGTGGCGACAGCGTTGGAGGCGACCGCGCCGAGCGAGTTCAACAGCGCGCCTCGGGTCGGCGCGTTGCTCCAGTTCACCATGCTCTCGCTCCAGTTGGGGCCGGTGGTGTAGAAGTCACCGCCCTTGGAGGACCCGTCGGCGTTGTTGGTGAGCCGCAGTGTCGCACTGGTGAGGCTGACACAATCGCTGGTGGCGACGTTGAACTTCAGCAGGAAGTCGTCGACCGGGCTGTTGTCCGCGATCAGCGTCGTGGAGGCTGCGGAATTCCTGGTGGGGTTGGCCTGGTCGATGGTGGCATCGCCGGCGGAGACGAACGTGAAGGTTTTGGACGACGGGCCCGCCGGCGTGGTGACGGAGACGGTGTTCGAGGCAGCCGATTCGTTGTTGGCGCCGTCGTAGGCGGTGACGTAGTACTGATAGGCGCTGCTCGACTTCACGGTGAGGTCCTGGTAGCTGTTGTGACCGGCGCCAGTGCCGGCGGTGGTCGCCAGCAGGGTGAAGGTCGATTCCCCGGGTCCCTTCCGGTACACCTTGTAGCCGCTGACGCCGGTGCCGGAATCGGTGCTTCCGGTCCACCCCACGTCGATCTCGTTGAAGGCCACCTGCTCGGCCTGCAGGTTCGTCGGCGCCGTCGGCGGTGTCGCGTCCGCGGTCGGCGGGGTCGTCACCGACGCCACGGCGGACAGCTGGGAGAGGTTGCCGGCGGCGTCGACGGCCTGCACCTGGTAGGTGTACGGGGTACTCCCGATCACCGTGGTGTCGGTGTAGCTGGTCGCGTTGGTCGTGGTCGTGGTGAGCAGCGTCGGTGTCGCTCCATTGGCTCCACGATAGATGCTGTAGTTCTTCACCCCGACGTTGTCCGTGCTCGCGGTCCACGACAGGTTCACCTGATTGGCACTCGCCGCCGAGGCGCTGAGCCCGGTCGGCGCCGTCGGCGGCGTCGTATCCGCCGCGGGGGCGCTGTGACAGTTCGCCGAGCCCGAGTCGGTGAAGCTGAAGCCGTTGGCCGGCATGAACTGCCAGTCATAGCTGCTGGCATGCAGGGTCAGCTTCAGGATGCCGAAGGCGCTGTTGCTGGCGCTGGCGGAGTTGGCGATTGGGGCGCCCATCGTCTGGAAGTCCTTGCCGCCCGTGCCCACGACGAACTCCCGCAGGCCCTTCGCCGCATCCGCCGCACCCGCGCTCGTCTGGGGGTTGAAGCGCTCGTAGTCGTGCGCATGCCCATTGAGGACGATGTCCGCGCCCGCATCGTACAGATCGTTCCAGAAGGCGACGTACGTGGTCGACGAGGGCGTGGTGGTACTCGAGGAGAAGCGCGGGCGGTGCCAGTAGGCGATCGTGCACACGTTCCTGTTGGCCGCCAGGTCGGCCTTCAGCCACGTCTCCTGCGAGGAGCCGACCCCGCACCCCTGGCTGATGCTTCCCCCTCCAAGCTGCGCGCACTCGCTGTTGAGCGCGATCATATGCCAGGTGAAGGAATTGTTCGGGCCCGTGACGTTCCAGGAGTAATAGCCCTTCGTCGGGTCGCCGGCGTTGGCGCCGAAGTAGTTGTAGTACGGCGCGGCGCCGGCGGTGCGATACTCGTGATTTCCGGCCGCGGGGCGGCTGATGCCCTTATCCGTGCCCCAGACGGTCTTCGCATAGGAGCCCGCATACTCTGCCTCCGTGCCGTTGTCGTACTGTGAATCGCCGAGCGGCAGCACATAGTCGGGGTTGATGCCGGCCACCGCGTCGCCGGTCGCGCCCTGCTGGCAGTGCGTCGCACTCGGCGCCGTGCCCGCCGTGCAGGCGATATCCCCGCCGACCGCCAGCACCGGATCCGTCGTGGTGGCGACGGCGTTGGCGGTCGCCGCCGTGGCGCCGCCGCCAACAGCTGTCATGGACCGTTGGGCCGACGGGGCAGGCGTTCTCGTGGAGGTGGCGGTGGTGGACGCACTCAGCAGCAGCGTGGCGACGGCCACCCCGGCGAGCAGCGCGTGTGGCTGGACACGGCGGAAGTCGTCGGGTCGGTCTCGGGCTGGCGGGCGGTGGCCGCAGAGCACAGCGCTGCTCCTTGGAGAGGAAGCTCTCGGAAATCGCATGAATTCGGCCTCTCCTGGTGTCCTGAGATGTTATCAGGGAGAGAGATGGACCCTTGGCTCATTGGTGTCTTTGTGCTGGTTAGCGGCAGTTTCAAAACGCATTACCGCCTATTCTCAAGATAGAGAATCAGCACATTATGCGTCGATGAGGTTAAAGGATTACTTGAGCGCCGACGAAGCAGCCCAGGCGAGCGCACACGCGGTCCGCCCGCGGCCCCATAAGTCCATGGCGGCGGACCTGAGGGAGGGGCCGGTCCTCACCACGACATATGGCCTCTGAAGGCTCCTCCGGCCACCTCACGGTCGATGCCGGCCGCGGCGCACGAGGTTGACCAGTGCACGCCACCAGTTGCCACGAGCGGGCGTGATGGAGGCGGGCGACTCGTTCGGCGAATGCTTCGCTGAAGGTCGCGGAGCGCTGCTCGCCGCCGGGCCCTCTCCCTGTTGGATGAGGACATTGCCCTCGGGGCCGCTCTGTGTCCGGATTCCCTCGCGGGTCGGTCCGTGGAAGAGGGAGACGTGGACGTCGACCGCCAGCTTGGCCATCTCCGGGCTCTCAGCCACGTCCGACGTCTCACAGTAGGTGCAGATCCACCGATAGGTCGCCTCTCCCATGAGACCTCCACCCCGCTGCTGCGCATATCGATGCTCAGCGGCGGCCACAGCGGGTCGCGAGAGCTTGTGGTCACACGCCACCTTCTCTTCAACAGTATGAAGGGCGGCACGTCATAGTGCTGGACGACCAGATGGCTACGTCATCTTGCGTATCCAATTTTACAGGTATTTCTAGGGTAGTTCACCAACATGTCGGGTAGTCACTGCCAGTTCATAGCCGAGCGCTCCAACAAGTGATTGCGCGTGATCGAGCGGGATCCGTGCCGCATGGTCCTTGGCCATGGAGGGCCGCCCGATTTCTGGTCTGGGGGGGTTGGCGAGGTGGTTGAACAGGACGACAGGCGTGGTTGGCAGGTATTGCGATGGCGTGTGGCTTGCCGCGGTCCTGGGAAACGAAGCGAACGGCCCGTGGCTGGCGACGGCGCGCGACCGAAGGGAAGATCCTTGGCCTCTACGAGTGGCTCGGCCTGGTGGACCCGGCTCCTCACCGCCTGCCGTTTCGGACTCGTGGGAGCCATCGGGCTGCTGGTCAACCAGGCCCTGCTGTGGGCGTGGGTAGCCGGCCTGCATGGTCACTACCTGCTAGGTGCGGTGCTGGCGACGCAGGGCTCCACGCTGTCGAATTTCATCCTTCTGGAGCGGTGGGTCTTCCGGCGCGCCAAGGCCCGCCGCCCGCTCGTACGGCTGCTCTCGTTCGCCACCATCAACAACTCGGCGCTCCTGCTCCGCATCCCCCTGCTCGCGTTGCTCACGTCCGTCCTGCATATCTACTACCTGATCTCCAATGCGATCACCCTGCTGCTGCTGTTCGCCGCGCGCTTCCTGCTGAGCGATCAGTTCATCTGGAAGGAGAGCGACCTACCGACCACCTCCAGCGTTGTCAGGGCCGCGCTGGACAACCCCGACGGAAGCGCGAGCCGCGTGCCGGCCGCGCCCACCGGAAACACGCCCGTGCTGGCAGCGTTCGTGCCCGGATCGCGCCGGCCGGCCGCTGGCCTGCCGTACCTCTACGACATCGCGGGCCTGGTCGCGATCACTTCGGCGGTGCGCCTTCACGAGCTGCAGTACTTCCGCGTGCCGACCCTGGAGCGTCCCGCCGACATCGAGATCCGCGTCCGGCCGGTCGGGTCCCCTGGACCACGGCTGCGGCCGCTGGTCACCTTCGGGCCGACCTTCGTGGCCTATGACGAGCATCTGGGGCGCCTGGGGGCCAATTTCCGGCTGGACTTCCGGCACCGGATCGAGGTGACGATCGGCCCGCTGCTCGCGCGCTCACCACACGTCCTCTACACCAACGTCGTGGAGGCGCTGCTGCGGTTCGTGCTGGTCTCACGCGACCATATCCTGCTGCACTCGGCCACCCTCGAGTTCGATGGTCGCGGTGTCATGCTCACCGGCCGCACCGACACGGGCAAGACCGGCACGGTCCTGCGGCTGTTGCGCGAGCAGAAGGCGTCGTTCCTGTCGGACGACATGACCATCGTCGAGCCGGGGGGGTTGGCGCGCTGCTATCCCAAGCCGTTGACCATCAGCGCCCATACCCTCCAGGCCGTCGACGGTGGCGACCTGTGCGCCCGGGAGCAGGTCAAGCTCTCGGTCCAGAGTCGCGTCCATTCCAGACGGGGACGCGCCATCGGCAGCCGGCTGGGGAGGATGAACCTGCCGATCATGGCGCTGAACTCGGTGGCCCAGGCGATCGTGCCGCCGCCCAAGTACATGGCGGACCGACTGGTGAGCTGCAAGTTCACCGAGTGCACGACGGTCGAGGAGCTGTTCGCGATCACGCGCGGGCCGCACGCGGTCAAGGAACTCGACCTCGCCGGCGCGGTCGAGCTGCTGATCGAGAACACCGATGACGCCTACGGGTTCCCACCGTTTCGCTACTTCGCGCCGGCGATCACGATCGACGGCCAGGACTACGCGCAGTTGCGCGAGCGGGAGCGGGCCCTGTTGAGCGCCTTCCTCGTCGGCGTCCGCGTCCGCCGCGTCAGTCGGGATGACTTCGGCTGGGCCGACGCCATCCCGCAACTGCTGGCCGCCTCCGGTGAGAGCAGGACCTGAACGGTGAGGCAGATAGGAGGCTCGTGGAGACCTGACCGGAGCTGGGGATGCGTGACCTGACCGTCGGCAGCGCCGCATCAGGATCCGAGGCCAGATCCGAGGCTCCACGGTCCCAAGCGGCGACGCGGCGCCTTGTGCGCTCTGGTGCATTGTTGCTCTGCGCGGTGATCGGGCTCGCGGCAGCTCTCCGGCTCTGGAATCTTGGCGGCGTCGGCTTCCGGGGCGACGAGGCGGTCTATGCGGGTCAGTCGGCGATCCTGGCCGGTGCGCAGGCGATGCGCCGCCATTTCATCCTGCTCTCGCGTGGCAACTCGAACTTCCTTCTGTACCAGCAGGCGGTGGCTCTGGCCTTTCGAGCGGTCGGAATCAGCGACGTCGCCGCCCGGGTCGTGGCAGCGCTCTGCAGCACGCTGACGGTCCCAGTGATCTTCCTCGTCGCCAAGGCCCTGCACGGTCGGCGCGCCGCCCTGTACGCGGCGCTGCTGCTCGCAATCAGCAGCTACTCGGTTGCCCTGGGGCGGCTGGCGCTGCTCGACTCCACCCTCACGCTGCTGTTCTCGCTGGGGATCCTGTTCCTGGTCAAGTGGGAGCAGACCAGGAGGAGCATCTACCTGTATGCGTTCGCGGCCGCCGCGGCCTTCACGATTCAAGCCAAGGTCGTCGGCTCGCTGCTCCTGGTGGTCTTCGCGCTGTACCTGCTCCTCACCCGGTCGTGGAGGGCGCTCGGCATCCGGGAGATCCTGCTCGCCACGGGGGTCTTCGCCGTCTGCCTCGCTCCGGTGATCGTGCAGCTGGCGGCGAACTCCCGGGAGTTCAACGAATTCCTGTCCGCGAGCAGCCATCGGGTCAGCCGCGTCCCCTGGTACTACTACGTGCGGACGCTGGCGCGGTACGAGGGCCCGGTGATCGTCGTGCTGTGGGGAGCTGGGATCGTAGCCGCGTTCGTGCGTCGGTCGCGTGCCGATCTCCTCCCCATCATCTGGTTCGCGGTGGTCGCCGGCTTCTGTCAGCTCTATCCGTTGAAGGCGTTCAACTACCTGCTGCCGGTCGTCCCGGCGCTCTGCGTCCTCGCCGGCGGCCTGCTCGGCTCGCTGTCGGTACGGGCACTCCCTCGCGCTGGGCTGGCGGCGGTACTGGTCGTCGGTTTGATCGCCTGCGCCGTTCCCGGACAACGCAGGGTGTTGGGTGACGATTCCTACGGGGGGCTGCGGGAGGCGGGGCAGTGGCTGGCCGCTCACGCTCCCCGCCGCGCTGGGATCATGACGATTTCGCATGGTTCGGCGCAGTATGTCTTCAGCTTCTACGAACGGCAGGACGCCTACCCGTTCGGCAGGTTCCGGCTGCCGACGGTGCTGCCGGGCGGCCAGGTCGTGAACCCTTCACCCACCCGCGACGCCAGCACGCCGAGGGACTGGGTCGCGTTCTGGCCGCCCCGGCTGATCGGCAGCGGCAAGGTGCAGTACCTGGTGTACTACAGCGGCCAGCTGGACGATCCTCCCGAGGACAGTCAGATCGTCCGGACCTCCACCCAACGCATGTTCCGGCTGCTGATCCAGCGCTACGGCGGCGAGTTGCTCCACACCGTCTACCTCCACCATGAGCCACGGGTCTGGATCTACCGGATCACCAGATCGCTTCCGAGCCCGGTTCTCGATGTCGTCCCACAGGGGAAGCTCGTCAGGCTGACCGGCAAGGGCTTCACCGCCAACGCAGCGATCACCCTCACCTACCACGGCCAGCCGGTTGCTCGAGGACAAGCCGCCGCCGACGGATCGCTGTCGGCCACGTTCCAGCGGCCGAGGGTCACCGTTCCCGGCTGGCTCCTCACCGCGACCGATCAGGCCGGCAACAGCGCCGGGCTGCGGCTGCCGGTGCCGATCGTCAAGTACGCCTCGCAGGGCACGACCCTGCGGATCACCGGCACGGGCTTCGCGAAGCGCTCGCCGGTCGTCGTGTCCTACCACGGGCACCCGGTCGCGTATGGCCGGACCCGCCCCGACGGGTCCCTGTCGGCCACGTTCCAGCGGCCGACCCGCATCGCCGCCACCTGGCGTCTGGCCGTCAGCGACGAGATTGGCAACTACGCGTGGATACGGTTGCTGCGGCCTTTGGTCGAGCCGTCCCTCAGCGGCGGGATGGTGCGACTGCACGCGACGGGCTTCACCGCGAAGTCGTTGGTGACGGCCACCTACCACGGCCAGCGGCTGGCCCGGGACCGCGCCGACGCCGGAGGCTCGGTGCTGCTGACGTTCCGGCTCTCCGCCCTCCAACCCACTCGCTACCTGGTCGTCGTCACCGACGAGGCCGGCAACGCCACGACCGTCCCGGCGCTGCGCCTCACGCAGCCGCAGGGGCAAGGACCAGGGATCCCCCATGGCTGAGCCGGCCGCCGGGCGGGCGGGCAGCGTCACGGCTACCGGGGGCCGCACCAGCGGGTGGGGCCGGGAGCGTCTCGTCCTGGCGGCCGCGGGCCTGCTCATCGCCGCCGTGGCAGCCGGCTGGCTGCTGCTCCGGCCGCTGGCCGGCCGACCGTCCACGGGCCTGGCGGCACCCCCCTTGGGGGCTGGAGGTATTCCTTGCAGGCAGGACCCGATGGCACACGTGCACGACCCGACCAGGTTCGTGCTGGTCGCCCGCTGCTCGACGGTGAGCGGGACGGTCAGGCACGTGCACTACGAGCCCCGGTACGGCAACCGGCAGCTGCTGGTGACGGTGGATCCCTCCTACCGGCGGTTTCTGCTGCCCGAGAACCACGGCCTGCTGACCGTGGAGGTCATCCCGACGGACGAGATCAGCGTCCGCATCCCCAGGGTCGGCCAGCACGCGTCCTTCCACGGCGCGTTCGTCTTCAACAAGAACCAGCGAGCGATCGAACTCCATCCAGCCTGGAGGATCGACGTCGCCGCACCGGACACATCCGGGATGCCACGGAGCGGGCCGGGCCCGACCTTTTCGGTCCGTGCCCATGTCCCACCCACGGTCGCGGTGGGAGAGCTGGTTACCGTCGCGGTGCGCACAGAGCTCGTGTGGCAGGGTCGCCGGCGGGCGGCACCGGAAGCGCACCTGTTCGTCGAGCTCAGCTCCCCCAGCGGCAAGGGCCTGCAATGGGCGGCGGCGGCCACCAACTCCCTGGGCGAGGCCACCATCCATCTGGTCGCCCTCCAAGCCCCAGGCCGGCTCACGCTGACGCTGTACGCCAACGACCTCCAGCTCAGGCGGCAGGTGACCACCCGACTCCCACTGGAAGTGCGGCGAACATGAACCTGTCGTCGCAGGCCGGAACGGTCAGTCGTCACCGCTCCAAGGCCGGCGCACCGCGGCGCCATGGCGGCCGGAGGCGCTGGGTCCGGTGGGTGGGCGTGGCCATCATCGTTGCCCTGATCGGTTCGCTCATATGGTATGTGGGTCCTCTGTACCACCACGGACCAAAGCGGCTGGTGTCCAGCTTCACCCCGGTCGCCGATACCTGGGTGAGCACGGCCTCTCCCGACACCAACTACGGGGGGCAGCCCATCCTGCGCACAAGGGGCATCCCCAAGGTCCGCACCTATCTCCGCTTCGACCTGCACGGCCTGTCCAGTCGAGTGACGAAGGCGACCTTGCATCTGTGGGCACGGACGTCCAGCTCGGCCGGGTACCGCGTGCACCCCGTCGCCGATACGAGTTGGAACGAGTACAAGCTGGCGTCCAAGACCGCTCCGGTGTACGGAACGGCGAGCGCGGCGTCGGGCCCCTTTGCCGCCAACCGCTGGACGACCGTGACCGTGACCAAGTTCGTGCCTGGGAACGGGCTGGTCAGCTTCGCCCTGACGGGCACCGGCCAGGAGAACGGCAGGTATGACAGCCGCGAGGGCACCAGGAAACCCGAGCTGGTGGTGGAAACCAGCGCCTCCACGACAGCGGGAGACGGGCCTCCGGCTCCTTCGCTGCAGGCTGCGCTCGAGAATGTCACCGCCGCGACCGCCTACCGCTACGGGGCTCGCGACAACGTCGGCAACTCGATGGAGACCCTGAAGATCGTGCAGAATCCAGCCGGCGGCTACCTGGGCGTCTACCACAGCCGGTCCAACGGGGTGCTGTCCGTCAAGGCCGCAACGTCCACCGATCTGCTGCACTGGACCTACCGGGCAACGCTCGACCCGCACGCCTCGCAGCCGGCCCTTGCCGCGCTTTCGGACGGCGGGTTCGTCCTGGTTGAAGAGGCGGACAACAAGGGCGTGGGCGCTCCCACGAGGACCTGGCTGCGATTCCGGCACTATCCGAATCTCCAGGCCCTGCTGACCTCGAGATCCGATCGCGTCTTCGACGCGCCGCACACGCTCGTGCCGCCGAGGAGCGGGGCTGAGGGGACGCCCAGCATCGACCTGGCGAAGCTCGCGCCCGACCTTGACCACTCGACGATCACCATCGGGTTCCACTACTTCAAGCAAGCCAGGGTCGACCGTCAGGCGAGCGGCACCCTGGTGAACTTCTCGTCTTGGACCACCAGGGCCCGGACCGATGTCGACGCCGCTCTGACGGCCCAGGCCGTCACCGGCAACATCGGCGATCGGGACCAGGTCGCCTACCAGGACGCGACCACCGAGGTCATCGAGGCCCAGGCAACCACCGCCAGCGCCTGGCAGATCTACCTCTATGACCCGGCGTCCAGGCGGGCCACTCCCCTGCACGTCAGAACCCACAAGGGAAGCAAGAGCTTCGCCAACCCCACGGTCACCAGCCTCCGGGCACCGTCGGGAGCCTCGGCACTGGTCGTCACCCTGTTCCTACCACTGAGCGGGGCGGCGTCCGGTGAGGCGGGCGAGCTCATCTACTACCGGGAATACGGCGCTCGGCCGACCGGGTCCGACCCCGTGATCGTCGCCGCCGGCGACACCGCCTGCGAATCGGACCGGATGGTGACCCAGACGACGTGCCACCAGCAGGCCACCTCGGACCTGGCCATCCGCCTGGCCCCCACGGCGGTGCTCGCGCTCGGCGACATGCAGTACGAGCGCGGTGGGTTGCAGGGCTTCCAGAACGCCTACGATCGCAGCTGGGGGCGGCTCAAGCGGATCATCCATCCCGTACCCGGCAACCACGAGTATCTGTCGGCCGGCGCCAGGGGATACTTCGACTACTTCGGTGCCGCCGCCGGCGATCCACAGAACGGCTACTACAGCTTCGACCTGGGCGCCTGGCATCTCATCGCGCTCAACTCCCAGTGCGGCTGGGTCAGCGGCGGCTGCGGCCCCGGGTCGCCGCAGGAGCGATGGCTCAAGGCCGACCTGGCCGCACACCACAACGCCTGCACGCTTGCCTACTGGCACGAGCCGCGGTTCTCCTCCGGGCAGCACGGCAGCAACCCAAACTACGACGCGTTCTGGCGGGACCTCTATCAGGCAAATGCCGATGTCGTGTTGGTCGCGCACGACCACGACTATGAGCGGTTCGCCCCTCAGGACCCCGACAGGCGGCCGGACACCAACCGCGGCATCCGTGAGTTCGTGGTCGGCACCGGCGGGAAGAACCACTACAGGTTCAAGGCCGCGCAACCCAACAGCCAGGTGCGCAACGGGGACACCTTCGGCGTGTTGGAGCTGACGCTGCATCCGACCGGCTACAGCTGGCGCTTCGTGCCAGAGGCCGGCAAGACCTTCACCGACTCGGGCTCGACCGCCTGCCACTGACGAGGTCGGCCTGCTCGGGATGGCGGGGACGCGGGGTCGTCCAGCCGAGCGTCTGCTTTGGGATTGGTCCTCTGACCAGCGGGAGCTTCACGTGCCGCCTCGACTGTTCTTTCGCTCATGCCCGTTCGCCGGCGAGCACTTGCCCTCGGGTGAGAGGCTCATGAACGCGGTGTCAAGGGCGCGGCCTGGCGGGCAGTGAGCTTGTCGAACAAGGAGCCGGCGTTCAGCGTCTCGACATACTCCAGCATGTATTCCTGGCCGATGTCGACCGGACCCAGGTCTGGGAACTTGACCTGAGCCTGGGTTTCCTCCTTTGTCCAGCCGGCCGCGACTGCTTCAGCGACGGCGGCCTTCCAGCCAAGGAGAACCGATCGCTGCTTGTCCACGTAGGACAGATCGGTGACGGGCCCGTGGCCGGGGACGAGGGTGTCGACGTCGAGCGCACGGATGATTTCCAATGAGTCGAGCCACTGATCGACGTCGGAGGTCATGAGCCAGGTCTGGCAGCCGGAGAAGATGCTGTCGCCGGTGAAGACCATGCGCTCCTGTGGCACGTGGACGGCGAGCTGGCCAGGGGTGTGGCCCGGGGTGTGCAGCAGATGGAAGTCGTGTTCGCCGACGCGGAGCGACAGATCGCCGGTGAACACGATCGTTCCCTTGTTGAGGTCGGCGTAGTACTCGTCGCGGTCGGGGAACAGGGCCGCACCGTCGGGGTCGTCGGTGGGGATCGCCTCGCGGGCGTACTCGAAGGGATCAAGCTCCGGGTAGACGGTCATGAAGTTGTCGTACAGGCCCTTGTGGTTCACGACGGCGCCAGCACCGCGGAACCAGTAGTTGCCGAAGATGTGGTCGACGTGGTGCTCGGTGTTGATCAGGTATCGGATCGGGCCGTGCGACTCGACCTCTTTGCGCATGGCGACCGCACGTGTGGGCAGTTGAGGGGTGTCGATGACGACGGTCCCGGCCGAGGTGACGACGAAGCTGGGATTGCAGCCTCGGACGGTCGTCTCGGTGTAGACGCGGTCGTTCAGCTGCTGCATTGGTGAGGCCTCCATTGCTCGGTGCGTCAGTCGTGGTCATCGGGCCGGCGGGCCACGAGTGACCCGAAGAACTCGATGTGGGCGCGCATCTCCTTGCCCGCGAGCTCCGGGTCGCGGGACTGCAGGGCCTGGAGGACGGGCCGGTGCATCTCCGCGATCATGCGGAGATCGGAGTCGGCGCGGATGACGCTGATCAGGGTGCGGGCCTCTACCCGGAGCGACCGCCACACCTCGATCAGAACCTGGTTGCCGGACGCTTCGACGATGATCTCGTGGAAGCTGACGTCGTGGAGCAACTGGGCGTGGAGATCCTGGGCCTCGGCCGCCTGCCGCATCCCGGCGAGCTCGTTGGCGAGCGCGGAGAGCTGGTCCTGTGACATCCGGACCGCGGCCTCTCGCCCCGCAACCTCTTCGAGGGCCGCACGTACCGGGTAGATCTGGCCGAGCTCCTCGGTGGTGACCTCACGGACCCGGGCGCCGCGGTGGGGGCTGGTCTCCACGAAGCGCATCGCCTCCAGCTCCCGCAGCGCCTCACGGACGGGAGCCTGGCTGGTCCCGAACTCGGTAGCGAGCCGGCTCTCGACGATGCGGTCGCCGGGACCGTAGGTGCCGTCGAGGATGCGCTCGACGATGCGGTCCTTGATCTGGTCGCGCAGCGTCGTCCGGCGGAGGGGCCGATCCACCTACTCTCCTGTCCTCGGTTTCTCTCGCTACTCGTTTGTCGGATACTCGTTTATCGATGATCTCCGAAGATGCCGGCCGCCTACAAGGGAGCGAGGGGCGAAGCATGAGCGACGACCAGGTATTGGCGACCTTCTTCGGCGACGAGGAGTTCCCCATCGAGTGGGAGGACGGCCAGCGCGAGCTGTTCTGGGTCCACGACGACCTGCACATCCCGAACCCGGTGTCGCCGATGTACGCCGACATCGGCGGCTGGTGGCTCAAATGCGATTACATGTTCCGCCGCTTCGGCACGCCCTTCGCCGCGGACTGGATCGTCAAGATCATCAACGGCTACGTCTACACCGCCGCCATCCCGGCCCAGCCCGGGTTGTCCGCCGAGGCCAGCGAGTACGGCAGCCGTTACACCCCTCGTGTCCCGCTCGACCCACAGGACCCGGCCGAGCTGGGCGCCTATATGGGCTGGACGCTCCCCTACTACGCCGAGCACTTCCTGGACTGGTGGCGTGGCCGGCTCCGGCCGGAGATGGAGCGCAACTTCGTCCGGTTCGACGAGTACGACTACGACCAGGCCAGCCTGGTCGAGCTCGCGATCCTGCTCGAGGACGCGATCGACATGCACGACCGGCACTGGCAGATCCACTGGGTCCTGAACTTCGCCCAGTTCTCCTCGACCCTGGCGCTCAACGCGGCGATCACCGCCGCCAAGGGTGAGGGCGATCACGGCGCGCTCATGGGGCGGCTCCAAAGCTCGACCGAGAACCGCAACTGGGACTCGATCGAGGAGCTGTGGAAGATCAAGGAGTGGGTCAAGGCCGAGCAGGGCGAGGTCGCCAAGGCCTTCCAGCGCCCGACCGCGGCCGACATCCTCCGCGCGCTCGAGGCGACCGACGCCGGCCGGGCGTTCGTGGCCGACAAGATCATGCCGTACCAGAAGGTGTTCGGCTTCAAGTCGATGTGGGCGCACGAGTTCTCGTTCCGCACCTGGCGGGAGAACCCGGCCCCGATCATCGAAGCGATCCGCGGGTACCTGGAGACCGACTACGACTACCCGGCCGAGCTGAAGGCCGTCGCCGACGACCTGGAGGCAGCCAAGGCGGAGGCCCTCCAGGGCGTCGAGCCCGGCCCGGCCCGCGACGAGCTGCAACGGGCGCTCGACCTGAGCCTCGGGATGAATCCCCTGACCCCTGACCATCACTTCTACATCGACCAGGGGACCAATGCCCGCGTGCGCCTGGTGCTGGTCGCGATCGGCCGGGCGCTGGTCAGCGAGGGCAAGCTCGACGACCCCGAGGACGTCATGTACCTGCGCTACAACGAGCTGCGCCGGCTCATGGCCGGCAGCAACTCGTTCGACGCCAGGGAGCTGGTCTCCGACCGGCGTGATGCCCGGGAGGAGGCCTTCGAGCTGCGGCCGCGGGACTGGGTCGGCACGGCGACGAAGGACGCGGTCGCCTTCCCCTATCTATCGCTGTGGGCGTTCCCGGAGAAGCTGGAGCGCAAGCCTCCGGAGACCACCGACCAGGTGCCCGGCCTGGCGGCGTCGTCGGGCGTGGTGGAAGGCACCGCCCGCGTGGTGCTGTCGCCGGAGGAGTTCGACTCGGTCCAGCGCGACGAGATCGTGGTGTGCCGCATGACCAGCCCCGCCTGGGTGGTGCTGTTCACCAAGATCTCCGGCCTGGTCACCGACGCCGGCGGCATGGCCTCCCACCCCGCCGTGGTCTCGCGCGAGTTCGGCATCCCGGCCGTGGTCGGCACCTCCGACGCCACCCGCCGCATCAAGACGGGCGACCGGGTCCGGGTCAATGGGTCCCTCGGCCGGGTCGAGATCCTCGCCTGAGGAGGCAGCATGCCCGATGACTCCCTGGTCCTGCCGTTCTGCGACCCCCGTTGCCGGCAGGTCGCGCTGGCTGGTGGCAAGGGCGCCAGCCTGGCCACCATGACGGCCGAGGACCTGCCGGTGCCGCCCGGTTTCGTCATCGCCTCCACGGCGTTCGAGGCCGCGGTCGACGCCGACGCCCTCCGCACGCTGATGCGCAACAGGGACGTGGAGGCCGCCCAAGCGATGGTCGCGACCGCGGAACCGCCGAAGGAGCTGATCAAGCGGCACTACGCCGAGCTGACCGGGCTGGTCGCGGTGCGCTCCTCGGCGTGCGCGGAGGACTCGGAAGCGGCGAGCTATGCCGGCCAGCAGGAGACCTACCTGAACACCGACGGCCTGGGCGAAGTGCTGGCCAACGTCGTCCGCTGCTGGCTGTCGTTCTTCACCGAGCGGGCGGTGTTCTACCGCCAGGAGAAGGGCTCGCTGGACGATGTGGCCATGGCGGTCGTCGTCCAGCAGATGGTGGACAGCAAGAAGTCCGGGGTGCTGTTCACCGTCGACCCGGTCCACGGCCGCAAGGACCGCATGGTTGTCGAGGCCGCCCGCGGCCTGGGCGAGGCGGTCGTGTCCGGCGAGGTCACGCCGGACAACTACGCGCTCAGCCGCGATGGGGTGGTGAAGAAGAGCAGGGTCGTCGGGGCGGAACCGGTTCTCTCCGACGCCGAGTGCGCCGCGCTGGCCACGCTGGGACGACAGCTGGCCGACCTGCACGGAGGCCCCCAGGACATCGAGTGGGCGTTCGACGCCGACGGCCGGCTGTTCCTGCTGCAGTCACGTCCCATCACCACGATTTGAGGAGCGGCCGGTGACGTGGATGGCGCCCCGGACCGTGGCCGAGGCGGTGAGGCTCAAGGCCGAGTGGCCCGACGCGACCCTGGTCGCCGGTGGCACCTTCGTCGGCATCCTGATCCGGCAAGGGCTGCTCGCCAGCGAGGACTGGATCTCGCTGCAGAACGTGCGCGAGCTACGGGAGCTGTCCACCAGTTCCGAGCTCGCGCTGGGGGCGATGGTGACCCACCGGCGGATCGAGCTGGACCCGGACATCGCCGTCGGTTGGCCCGGCGTAGGGCAGGTGTTCGCGGCCGTGGCCAGCCCTCGGGTGCGCAACGCCGCCACCGTGGGCGGCGTGCTCGGCGACGGCGACTACGCCTCGGACCCCCCCGCGATGCTCATCGCGCTCGACGCCTGGGTGGAGGCGCTGAGCGTGCGGGGCCTGCGCCGCGTCCCCGTGGCCGATCTCATCGTCGGCCACTACCAGACCAGCCTGGAGGAGGACGAGCTGATCACGCGGGTCCTGGTGCCGAGGGGTCGCCACCACGTCACCTATCGCAAGCTGCGCACCCGCAGCCGGGAGGATCGGCCCTGCGTCTCGGTCGCCGCCTCCCTCCATGAGGGCGGAGTAACGGTGGTCGTCGGCGCGGTCGCCGAGCGTCCCCAGCTCTTCCCCGACCTCTGTGCGACATGGAAACCCGGAGACAGCGCGAGCGCACGCGAGATCGCGGCCGGCTACGCCGATCGGATCGATCCCATCAGCGACAGCCGCGGCTCGGCGGCGTACCGGACCAGGATGATCGCCGTCGAGGTCCGCCGCGCCCTGGACACGCTCGCCCCCGCCGCGCTCACCCCTCAGGCGGCCGGCAGATGACCGATCCCCGCATCCGCGCCTCGATCCGCTACCCCAACGACCTCACGGTCCCCGGGATGTGGCACGCACGGCTGGTGCGATCGCCACACGCCGCCGCCCGCGTCACCCGCATCGACACCACCCTTGTTCCCCAGGGTGTCGTCGTCCTCACTCCCTCGGAGGTCGAGCCGCTGGGCCGGTACGGCTGCCAGATCTCGGACCAGTACGTGCTGGCCGGGGTCGCCCGGCACGTCGGCGACCCGGTGGTCGCCGTCGCCGCCGCCGACGAGGCCACCGCCCGTGAGGCCGCCGACCTGCTCGAGGTCGGCTACGAGCAGCTGCCTGCGGTGTTCGACGAGCGTGACGCCCTCCACGCCGGCGCTCCACTGGTGCACGACACCCACGCGGTCTCCGACAGTGACGCCGCCTACTTCGGCTTGCGGCCACTGGAAGGGACCAACGTGTGCCACCGCTTCCGGATCCGCACCGCGGGCCTACCGCAGGGGGAGCCGTACACCGCCAACCCGGAGCCCGACGACCACGCCGAGGGATTCGACGCCGCCCAGGTGATCGTCGACGAGACCTTCCGCATGCCGGCCGTGCAGCACGTCGCGATGGAACCCCACGCCTGCATCGCCGGCTGGCACGACGGCAGGCTCGAGGTCACTACCGGCACCCAGACGCCCTTCAACATGCGCCAGGACCTGGCCCGCCTGTTCGGCCTGTCCCACACCGACGTGCGGATCGTCTGCCCGCCCATGGGCGGGTCGTTCGGTGCCAAGACCTTCGTGCGCACCGAGGCCATCGCCGCCGCGCTCGCGCGGCGGCTCGGCAGGCCGGTGCGGCTGGCCCTCGACCGCGACGAGGAGTTCGTCACCCTGACCCGCCACACCGCCACCGTCCGGATCCGGCTGGGGGCCACCCGCGATGGCCGATTCGTGGCCAAGCGCGTCTGGTGCTGGGTCAACACCGGCGCCTACGCCGACTGCGGGCCAGGGGTCGCGATGAAGATGGGCTATGCCGGTGTCGGCCCGTACCGGTTCGACCACGTCGCCGTCGACTCCTGGTGCATCTACACCAACCTTCCGCCTGCCGGCGCCTTCCGCGGCTACGGCGCGGCCCAGTCGGTGTGGGCATCCGAGCGCGTCACCGACCTGATGGCCGCCGAACTCGGCCTCGACCCGGTCGAGCTGCGCCGCCAGAACCTCCTCGTCGACGGCGACCTCTTCTGCACAGGCGAGACCATGCACGACGTCCATTTCGAGGAGCTCCTCGACGACGCCGCCCGCGCCGTCGACTGGCAGCCCGGCGGCGACAACCGCGGCAAGGGGGTCGCCGTGATGCTGAAGGGAATGCAGACGCCCAGCAGGGCCGAGGTCGGCCTCCGGCGCGTCGACGACGGCCACTTCGAGGTGCTCAGCGGCACCACCGAGATGGGGCAAGGCTCGGCCAAGGCGATCGCCCAGATGGCCGCCGATCTGCTCGGTGTCGAGGTCGATCAGGTCGAGGTCCCGCCGCCCGACACCGACCGGGTGCCGTACGACACCCGCACCACCTCCAGCCGGTCGACCCACATGATGGGCCGCGCCCTCGACGCGGCGGTCGAGGACCTGAAGAACAGCGGCAGCGACCGCGGGCGCGGCCGCATCGACAACGAGGGTGGCCTGGACGTGGACACCGGCCAGGGGATCGCCTCGTCACACTGGCACCAGGGCGCCGCGGCAGCCGCGGTCGAGGTCGACGACGAGACCGGGATCCTGACCCTGCGCTCGGTGCATGCCGCCTCCTACGCCGGCCGGGTCGTCAACCGGGCCGCGGCCGAACTCCAGCAGGAGGGCGCGATGATCATGGCCATCGGGACCACCCTGTTCGAGGAGCTGACGTTCGACCAGGGACAGCTCGCCGGACCGAACCTCTCCGACTACAACATCCCGTCCGCCCTGGACTGCGCCGCCGTCAGCCAGACGCTCCTGGAGGTCGATGGCGCCGAGGTCCACGGGCTCGGCGAGACGGCCCTACCGCCGGTCCCCCCGGCGATCGGGAACGCGCTGGCCACGCTGGGCTACCGACCCACCGAGCTGCCACTGACACCCGAGCGGGTCCTGGACTGTGCGGAGGATGCCTCGTGAACCTGCTCCTGCAGGTCAACGGCGCCCCCGTCCAGATCGACGTGGAGCCGGACGTCATGCTACTCGAGGTGCTGCGGGACCAGCTCGGCCTGCTCGGCGCGCGAGGCACCTGCGGGGTCGGGCTGTGCGGGGCCTGCACCGTGCTGCTCGACGGCCAGCCGATCTCGTCGTGCATCCTGCTCGCTCCACTCGCCCAGGGCCACGCGATCACCACCGTCGAGGGACTGCCCGACGACGACCCGGTCGTGCAGGCCTTCGACCGCCACCACGCCTTCCAGTGCGGCTACTGCATCCCCGGCATGGTCCTCACGGCTAAATCCTTCCTGGCCGAGTGCGCGCGGGCCGGCCAGTGCCCGTTCCGGGAGCAGATCGCCGAGTCCCTCGGCGGCAACCTGTGCCGCTGCGGCTGCTACGTGAAGATCATCGACGCTGTGCAGGAGGTCGGCTCGTGAAGTATGTGACCTACCAGGCCGGCGGCGGAGCGCGGGTCGGGCGACTCGACGGCGCCACCATCGTCGACGTCGGCTTCGCGGGCGATATGACCGCGTTCATCGAAGCGGGTGCGCCAGCCGGCCAGGAGCGGCCCGTGCCGGACGCCAGGCTGCTCGCTCCGATCAAGCCTCGCTCGCTGCGGGACTTCCTGGCCTTCGAGGGACATCTGAAGAATGCCTTCAAGAACCTGGGCCGCGAGATCCCCGCCGAGTGGTACGAGGTGCCCGCCTTCTATCGGAGCGTCGGCGACACCGTCGTCGGCCCGGACGTCGAGCTGCCCTGGCCGTCCTACACCCAGCAGCTCGACCACGAGCTCGAGCTGGCTGCCGTCATCGGTCGCCCCTGCCGCGACGTCAGCGCGGCCGAGGCCCTCGACTACGTCTTCGGCTTCACCATCTGGAACGACATGTCCGCCCGCGACGTCCAGCGCCGCGAGCTGCCGGTCGGCATGGGCCCGGCCAAGGCAAAGGAGTGGGACGGGTCCAACGTCCTGGGCCCCTGCATCGTCACCACCGACGAGATCGACTTGGCCACCCTCCAGCTGGAGGTGCGCATCAACGGCGAACGCTGGGGCGGCGACACCACCGCCAACATGCACCACAGCTTCGGTGACCTCATCGCCTACGCGTCCCAGGACCAGACCCTGCGCCCCGGCGACGTGCTGGGCTCCGGCACCGCCACCGGCGGCTCCGGGCTGGAGCTGGACCGTTGGCTACGCCCCGGCGACATCATCGAGATGGAGGCCGGCCCGATCGGCATCCTGCGCAACACCGTCGGCACTCCCACCACCCGGAAGGACTCCTGAGATGGCATTCGTCGTCGCTGCAACCTGGAAGGCCAAACCAGGAGAGGCCGGCCGTATCACCGAGGTCATCAAGATCATGACCCCTCTCTCACGCCAGGAGTCAGGCAATCTCTTCTACCAGGCGCAGGTCTCGCCCGACGAACCGGAAACGTTCTTCCTCTACGAGCAGTACACCGACGCCCAAGCCTACGAGGACCACAAGAACAGCGCGCACTTCCAGAAGCACGTGTTCGGGTACGCGATCGACTACCTCGCCGAGCGCAGTGTCAAGACCTACCAGACGATCGACGTCTGACCCTCCCACGATGGCGCCGTGATGCATCGGCTGCTGCTGTTGCGCCACGGCGAGGTCACCTCCCACCGCGGCGATTTGGCCGTCACCGACCGCGGGCTGGACACTGCCGATAACCTCGGTCGGCGCCTGGCCGCCACCGCCGACCGCATCCGCGTGCTCACCGGCGAGACGCTACGAACCCGCCAGACCGGCGCCGCCATCACCACCGGGGCCAGAGCGGCCGGCGCCACCGTCGACGACCCGCGTGTCGCGTTCGCGCTGCGCAATCCGGATATCTACGTCGCCGGCGAGCGGGTTGACATGGTCAGCGGCGCGGCCGCCCTCGCCGAGCAGGTACCCGGCATGACCATCGACGAGGCAGCTGCCGTGCCGTTCTTCGCGGAGTTCTTCGATCAGCCAGACCGCATCGGCTGGTGGCTGCGGCTCGACGACGTCCCAGGCGACGACGCCCAGGCCGTGGCCCGCCGGATCGGCCACTTCGCCGCCAGCCTCCCCGACCGGGCCGTCCAGCCGGCTGCGCTCACCGTCGGTGTCACGCATTCGCCCGTCCTGCGAGCCTGCGCGCTGGCGCACCTCGGCCACGACCCCGGTGAGCCCGAATGGCTCACCGGTCTTGAACTGTCCGTCGGGCCCGACCGCTCCGTCGCCGTCTCCTGGTTCGCCGCCACAGATTGAGAGACGCCATGGAGCTACGGCAGACCTTCACCGTGCCGGTCCCAGTCGACCGCGCCTGGGACGCCCGCTTCATCGTCCACCGCGCCGACCTGGGGGACGAGCTCGAGCGGCAGGTCCACGCCCCGGTCCAGGCCGGCCAGGCTCATGATCCATGCGGAGCATGGCGCGGACCTGCCGGCGGTCCATGCCAATGGCGCGCAGCAGGCCCAGCTCGCGGACCCGCTCCAGGGCCGACAGGGCCAGGCGTTGACGATGCCGCACAGCCCAACCAGGGTCTTGGTGACCGTGGTCGACCTGACCGGCGAGGTTTTCTGCGGTCGCTCGCTGATCACTCCACCACGAGGGGAAGGTGATCGCCGCCGCCGAAGTCGAGGAGACCAGTATCCACGCCACCATTGACCTCACCGCAATTCAGCGCGAGCGCCGCAGCGAGCCGGCGCTGCGCGTGCGAAGGCCGGAGCTGTACCTGGACGGCGCTGGCGCGTGACCCCAGCATCGCTCACCGCGCTGGACCCGTCCCGTCCCTACAAGCCGCTCGACGTCGGCGAGGGTGGGGTGACGGCCAGCGTCGACCCCTCCGGTCGGCTGCTGGCGGTCAGCCAGGGCCACCCCGACCACGGCGTGGTCGTGCTCGAGGCCGGCCCTTCGCTGCCCGAGGCCGCCAGGCGGGACCCGGCCGCGGTGCGCGGTTATCGCAGGCGCTTGGCGGCCCGCGACGCACCCGCCTTCGGGTTGCGGCCAAGCGCGGCGCATACGGAAGGTAACGGCCATGCGCAGCTGACTTCCGGGCAACCGCATGCGTGGCTGCTCCAGCATGCCATCCCGGTGACCGCCCTGGCCGGGGTGAACGGGCCGGCGCTTGCGACTGTGGTGCCACCGGCTGCGGACGGCGCGGCCAAGGGCCTGGTCCAGGTGGTGCTCCCTGGAGTGAAGACGCCGCCGCTGCACTGGGACGGCGCCGTCCGGATGGGCAGGGCCGCCTACTCCGAGTTGACCGAGCGGGCCGTGTTGCCGGAACCGGCCGCGCAGCCGTCCGTCGAGCTGGTCGACGGGCATCCCGTGCTGCACGACCGCGCGCTGCGCTGGGCGGTCGCGCTGGCCGGCGACCTGGCGCCGCTGGCCAGGCTCGGCGAGGCCGGAGGCTGGCTACAAATCCACGCGCAACTGCGGCCCGGCGGTCGGCTGGTCGCGCTCGGCCTGGGGCGCGACCCGGCGGAGGCGGTAAAGGCCGCGCGCGAGCTCGCGGCGATCGGGCCCGACG
>DASVXQ010000265.1:0-3508 GCA_036392615.1 Actinomycetes bacterium
CGGGCTCGCCGGCCTGGCCGAGCGGGTCGCCGCCCGCGGCGGCCGGCTGGCCGCCGGCGCGCGCCCCGAGGGGGGCTTCCGCCTGCGGGTCGAGCTGCCGGTCCCCGGCGCGGCCGGCTGAGCCGCGAAAGCCGGCCGGCCTAGAGCCAGCCCTTCCGCTGCGCGATGCTGACGGCCTCGGCGCGGTTGCGCGCGCCGGTCTTGCGGATCGCCGCGGACAGGTGGTTGCGCACCGTGCCCTCGGAGAGGGACAGCCGCGCGGCGATGTCGGCGATGGTGGCGCCGCCGACCGCGGCGCTCAGCACCTCGCGCTCCCGCTCCGACAGCGGGCTCGACCCCTCGGCCAGCGCCGCCGCGGCCAGGCCCGGGTCGACCGTCCGCTGGCCGGCCGCTGCCCGCCGGATCGCCCCGGCGAGCTCGGTGGCCGGCGTGTCCTTGACCAGGAAGCCGTAGGCGCCCTGGTCCATGGCGCGGCGCAGGTAGCCCGGCCGCCCGAAGGTGGTCAGCATCAGCGTGCGGCAGCTCGGCAGCGCCTCACGCAGCGCCGCCAGGGCGGCCAGCCCGTCCATCCCCGGCATCTCGATGTCGAGCAGCGCCACCTCCGGCCGGTGCTCCAGCGCGGCGGGCACCACCTGGTCGCCGCCGGCCACCTCGGCGACCACCTCGATGTCGTGCTCCAGGGCCAGCAGGGCCGCCAGCGCGCCGCGGACCATCGCCTGGTCCTCGGCGATCAGCACCCGGATCTTCATCGCGCGGCGGCGTGCGGGGCCCGTGCCCGCTCTAGGAGAGCGGGCGGCCGTCCTGGTCGATGCCGGCGAACAGGTCCCGCTCCGGCAGCGGCGAGGGCACCAGGCAGCGGACCAGCTGATAGTCCTCCCAGGGGTAGACCTCGGCGACCACGTCGTCGGCGACCGCGAACCAGAAGCTGTTGGGATCGATCTGGGTGGCGTGCGCGATCAGCGCGTCGCGCGCCTGCGGCAGCCACTTGCCGACGTCCACCTGGGTGGTGATCACCGGCTCTGGGGCCGGCTCGGCGCCCGCCTTGGCGTCCTCCTCGTCCCAGCGCTTCATCCACTCCTCGTAGGGGCTCTCGACGCCGCGCTCCAGCAGGCCCTCGTGCAGGGTGCGCATGCGCTGCCGCGAGAAGCTGGCGAAGTAGTACAGCTTGGAGGGCTGGAAGGGCTCGCCCGCCTCCGGGTGGCGCGCCGGGTCGCCGGCCGCCTCGAAGGCGGCCACGGCGACCTCGTGGGTGCGGATGTGGTCGGGGTGCGGGTAGCCGCCGCGCTCGTCGTAGGTGAGCACGACCTGCGGCCGCTCGTCGCGCAGGATCTTGACCAGCCGGCCGACGGCCTCGTCCAGGTCGGCGTTGACGAAGGCGTCGGGGTGCTTGTTGGTCTCGGTGTCCGCCATGCCGGAGTCCCGGTAGCCGAGGAAGTAGTGCTGGCTCACCTGGAGGACCTCGAGCGCCTTGGCCAGCTCCTCGCGGCGCAGCTCCGGCATGCGCTCGAGGACGCCGGGCTGGTCCATGGCCGGGTTGAGGATCTCTCCGGCTTCGCCGCCGGTGCAGGTCACGATGACCGTCCGGACGCCCTCGTCGGCGTAGCGGGCGAAGGTGCCGGCGCCCTTGGACGATTCGTCGTCGGGGTGCGCGTGCACGGCGAGCAGCGTTCGGGGCACGATCCAACCGCTCCTTGATCTGGTGGGGTCCGCGTTGGCAATCAGGGTAGCGAACTCGTCCGACAGTCCGCGCCGCCGCCGGGGACGTCGCCTCCAGCCGCTATGCTGACCCTTGGGGCGATCTCGGGGAGGGCTCTGCGACGGCGAACGGCGACGACCCACTGGTCGACTGGGCGGCCGGGTACGCGGCGGAGCTGCTCGCTCCGCTCGGCGACCCGTGGACCCACTCCCGCGCGGTCGGCCAGCGGGCGCGGTCCCTGGCGGGCGCCTTCTCCCGCGAGGACGGCGTGCAGCTGGTGGCGGCCGCCTACCTGCACGACATCGGCTACGCGCCGCAGCTGCGGCGGACCGGCTGCCACGCGCTCGACGGCGCGGTGCAGCTGCGCTCCATGGGGCACGAGCGGCTGGCGCGGCTGGTCGCCCACCACGCCGAGGCGCGCTTCGAGGCGCGCCTGCGCGGCCTGGAGCGCGAGTTGGAGGGCTTCCCCCGCGAGCCGTCGGCGGTGGCCGACGCGCTCACCTACTGCGACATGACCGTCGGCTCGGCCGGCGAGGCGATGAGCCTCCAGGAGCGCACCGTCGACATCGCGCAGCGCTACGGCGAAGAGGACGCCGCCACCCGCTCGCTGTCATGGTCCATGCCCTACCTCTCGCTCGCGCTGGCCAGGACCGAGCGGCGCCTGCGGCTGCGGGGCGTCTCGCCCTAGCGCTCCAGGCCGGTCGCGGCCGCGGTGGGTCTGCTGGTGGCGGCCCTGGTAGCGGCGCCGGCGGACGTGCCGGCCCGACGCGCGGCGCAGGCGCGGACGCGAGCCGGTGAGGCCGTGCACCGCGGCGACCAGCCCCAGCCCGATGCAGACGTCGCCGACGCTGAAGACGTTGGCCAGCGGCACCGGATCCGGGATGGCGAAGACGTCGCCGAGGAACTCCAGCCGCGGGTCGCGCACCAGCGTCGAGTTGGCATAGCTGTCGCGGTGCCGCGGCAGGCCCGCATGGTCGAGCGCGGCCGCGGAGGCGGGCATCACCCCACCGTTGACGCTCATGGCGATCAGGTTGAGCAGGGCGCCGATCCCGACCAGCGCCATCCCCGGCAGCTGGCGGTTGGCGACCACGAACACGCCGGCGACCGGGTAGGAGGCGAGCTGGAGGTACGGCCGCAGGCCGTCCGGGATCCCCGGCAGGTTGAGGCTCACCACCTGGAGCCCGAGCGCGAGCAGCAGCGTCCACGCGAGCCTCGCGCGGACCTCGGCCAGTGCCTCAAGACGGCCACCGAGCAGCGGAACGGCTAGCGCGCTCAACAGGACGATCACGACGAGAAACATCGAAGCGGTTCAGTGCCACAAACCAGTACAGCTTAACCGACCTTCTTTACCCTCTACCGAAATAGGCTTAGATCACTATCATTAGACTGTCTGTCATGTTCGAGGTACCTGATATCTAGGTCCTGGACGCCAGGATCTGAGGCATCGGCCAGTGAAACCGGCCGCCCGTCCGCCCCGTCGCCCGGGAGCCGGCGTCACGGCTGGCGGAGCGGCCGACGTGGGGGCACAGGGGCCTCAGGAGGTGGGCAGGTGAGGACCGACCGGCACCTGGACCCGATTCCGACGACGGCCGCGCCGCCCGGCCGCTGGCGGCTCGCGAACCAGCTCGCCGTTGCACCGGGTGAGATCGCGCCGCGGCGCCGGCGCTGGCGCGGCGGCTGGACCGCCGCGCTGCTGCTGGCGCTCGCCCCGGTGGTCGTGGTGGTCGCCGAGGGCCGCCCGGAGCTGGTGCCGGCGCTGCTGCTGCCGCCGGTGGTCGTCTGGCTGGCGGCCCGGCGGACGCTGGAGGCGGA
>DASVXQ010000266.1:0-3938 GCA_036392615.1 Actinomycetes bacterium
GATCGCCGCCGCCTCGATGCCGCCGGAGGTCGCCGTGCGCCGCGCCCAGGCGGTCAGCGCGGCGCAGGCCGGTCCGCTCACGCTCCATGGCTGCCGGACGGCGCGGGCCGCGGCGACCACATCCGCCGGCGCGAGCAGGTATCCCGCCCGGATCCCCGCGAGCGACCACAGCTTCGTCAGGCTGCGGACCACGATCGTTCCGGGCAGCTCCCGGCGGCCCGCGAGGCTCTCGGCCTCACCAGGGACCAGTTCCATGAACGCCTCGTCCACCACCAGCAGCCGGCCCGGGCGAGCGAGCCGGGCCACGACCTCGGCCGGGTCGAGCGTGCCGGTCGGGTTGTTGGGGTTACCGAGCACCACCAGGTCGGCCGCTGCCGGCACCAGCGATGGGTCGAGCGTGAACTCCGCGGGGTCGCGGAGCACCCGCTCCACCCGGTGGCCCGCCGCCCGCAGCGCGGCCTCCGGCTCGGTGAAGGACGGGTGGACCACCACGGCGCTGCGCGGCCCAAGTGCCGCCGCCAGCAGCCAGAACGCCTCGGCGCTCCCGTTGCTCGCCAGGACCTCGTCCGGCTCGCGCCCGTGCCGTGCCGCCAGCGCCTCCACCGCCGGTCGCTCGTCCGGGTACGACCCAGCCCGGTCCAGCGCGGCCGCCATCGCCTCGCGCAGCCAGTCCGGCGGTCCCCCGGGCACCACGTTGACCGCGAAGTCGAGCTGCCCGGGCGCCACCATCTGATCCCCGTGCAGCCGCAGCTCGCCGGGGTCCGGCGGCCGCGTGCCGCGGTCCCGCCGCATCGGCGCGTCCCGCCGGACCGGCGGCCCGGCGGCTTCCAGCGCGGGTCGGGAGGTGCCCGCGGCGGATGGTTCCGAGCCGCCGGCCGGCGGCCAAGGGGACGCGGGGCGGCCCGCACCCGGACCACGGTCGAGCAGGTCGATGGGCTGGCCGGCGACCACCAGGACGACGCGCTGGGCGTGCCCGGCCAGGGCTTGGGTGGCCTCGCCGGCGAGGTCGAGGTAGCGGCGGGTGCCGGCGCCGACGGGGGTCACCCCGAGGCCGCTCTCCTCGGCGACCACCACGGTGAGGCCCGGGCGTTTGGCGGCAGCTCGGGCGAACCCGCGCACGCGCTCGACCACGCGGTCGTGCGCGGCGCGGCCATCGGGCCCGAGCGGCGCGACGTCCGCCGCGGTCCAGAGGCCCTCCTCCCGCAGGCGGCGTGCCAGCCAGGGCGCGATGCCGTCGACCAGCAGCGTCTCGCCGGGTCCGGGCTGGACCCGCTCCGGGTCGTCGCTTTCGACGGTCCGCCAGCCGGCTGGGCGGCGGGCCCGGTGACGCTCGATGCGCTCGGCCATCTCGGGATCGCTCCCGCTGCCCGTCGCCAGGTAGCGGACGGGCGCGCCGTGGCCGGCGGCGATCCGCTCGGCGACCGCGCTCTTGCCGCTGCGGACGCCGCCGAGGACCAGGACGAGCGCCATCAGCCGCCGTGCTCGTGATCGTGGGGATGGACGTGGGGCACGGCCGCGGCGCCCAGCTTGTGCTCGAAGCCGGGCAGGGCGACCCGGTGGACGCAGAGGTCGCAGTTCATGCGGGGGTCGCCGTCGATCGCCTCGCGGTAGCGCTCCAGCACCAGGCCGGCGACCTCGTCGCAGGGGCCGAGGTGGCCCGCGACGCGCAGGTCGATCTCGGGGTGGCCGGCGGCGAACTCGGCGCACTGGTCGTGGACGCGGTCCTCGAGCCGCCCGCCGAAGAGGAGATAGGGCATGGCCACGATCCGCCTGGCGCCGAGCCGCCGGCACCGCTCCAGGCCTTCGGGCACGCGCGGGTCGGTGATGCCCGCGTAGCACACCTCGACCATCGGCCAGGGGCGGCCCTCCCACAGCAGCCGCGCGAGCTTGGCGGTGTCGGCGTTGGCGTCCGGGTCGGACGCGCCCCTGCCAACGAGCAGCACGGCGGTGTCCGCGCGGTGCCCGGCCGGCACGGCCGCGGCCAGGCGCTCGTCGATCAGCGACAGGAGCGCCGGGTGCAGGCCGAGGTCGCGGCCGTAGCGGAAGCGCACCCCTGGATGCTGCAGGCGCAGGCGCGCGACCAGGGCGGGGATGTCGTTCTTGGCGTGGCCGGCGGCCAGCAGCATCAGCGGCACCACCACGACGTCGTCCATCCCGGCGTCGAGCAGGTCCGCCGCCGCCGCGCCGACCGGCGGCATCGACAGCTCGATGAAGCCCGCCGCGACCGGCAGGCCCGGTGCGAGCAGCCGCAACCGCTCGACCAGGGTGAACAGCTCGCGCGCCCCCGCTTCGTCCCTGGTGCCGTGCGCGGCGATCAGCAGCGCGGGCGTCCGCCCGGCGTTCACGGCGCGCCCTCGAAGTAGAGCAGCGCGTTGAGCGCCGCGGCCGCCACCGCCGATCCGCCCTTGACGCTCCGGTTGGTCACCGCCGGCAGGCCGCTCGCCGCGAGCGCCCGCTTGGCCTCCACCGCCCCCACGAACCCCACCGGCAACCCGATCACCAGGGCAGGATCGGCGTGCGCCTCCAGCAGCGCCGCCAAGGCCGTCGGCGCACACCCGATCACCCAGACCACCCCAGCCCCGACCGCCCGCGCCGCCGCCCGCACCCCGGCCGCCGACCGGGTGTCCTCCCCCGGCGGCACGGAAACCGGCCCGGCTCCGGGTTCCGAAGGGGGATGGTCCGCGAGGTCGAGGGCGCAGATGGTCGGGCGGGTGGTGATGGCGGCGGCGACCATGCGGGCGTCCACGACGACGGGCGCTCCGGCGCGGAGGGCGGCGAGTCCGGCTTGGAGGGCGGCTTCGTCGAGGACGAGGTCGTCGGCGTACGACGGGTCGCCGGAGGCGTGGACGATTCGCTCGACCACGGTGCGGGAGAGCGGGCCGAGGTCTCGGAGATCGAGCTGTGACCGCAGGATGCGGTAGCTCTCGGCCTCGATGGGGTGCACGGTGCGTGGGCGACGGTTCGCGGGCTCGGGCAAGGCGGGCGGGTGGTCGGAGGCGGCTTCCGGGTTCGGCGGGTAGCCGCGTGGGGTGACCATGCGGCCGGCGAGGATCCGGGTCTGGCCGGAGCCGATGACCACGATGGTCGTCATGCCGGCGTGGGTCGGGTCGAGCTCGCCCAGTGTGGTCAGCTCGACCCCCTGGCCGGGGCGGTAGGCGTCGGTGACCAGGCCGACGGGGGTGCTGGGCTTGCGGTGCTCCAGCAGCAGACGCCTGGCCGCCTCGAGCTGCCAGGTCCGGCCGGCGCTCCTCGGGTTGTAGAGCGCGACGACGAAGTCGCCGGCGGCGGCCGCTTCGAGCCGGCGGCGGATCTCCGGCCAGGGGGTGAGCAGGTCGGAGAGGGAGATGGCGCAGTGGTCGTGACCGAGCGGCGCGCCGAGCAGCGCGGCGGCGGCGTGCATGGCGGTGATGCCGGGAACGCCGATCACCTCGACCTCGGGCGGCGTCGTGGCCAGCGCCGGCGAGGCCATGCCGTAGACGCCGGCATCTCCTCCGCTGATCAGGGCGACCGCCGCCCCGGCGGCGGCCTCGGCCACCGCCAGCCGGGCCCGCTCCAGCTCGTTGCCGACGGTGGAGGCGGCGATCCGGGTGCCGGGCCGCAGCAGGCCGCGGATGCGGTCGAGGTATTGCTCCAGTCCGACCACCAGCTCGCAGCGGGCGAGCGCCGCCCGCGCCAGCGGCGGGAGCAGGTCCGGATCGCCCGGGCCGGTGCCGACCACATAGAGCCGTCCCCGCGGTCGCAGGCGCGCGACCGCGGCGGTGGCGTGCCGGCTCTTGCGCTTGGCGACCACCAGCGTGGCGCGGCCGCTCGCCAGCGCGGCGGCTTCGGCCACGCTCGGCGTTCCGATCGCCGCCGCGACGGCGGCGGAGGGATTGGGCACCGCCACGCGGGCGAGCAGCTGGCTGGGCTGGAACCGCAACGGCCAGCCGCGCTCCTCA
>DASVXQ010000267.1:0-6638 GCA_036392615.1 Actinomycetes bacterium
GCCCGCCGGCTCGCTCGGGCCCCTGAGCGGCGCGATCGAGCGGAACGAGGTCGTCCAGGTGCATGCCGGCGGCCGGGCATGACCGGACCGCCGGCGCGCTTGCCCGCCTCGGACCGGCAAGCGCGAGGGCTACGCGGCCCGGTGGGGTCGCGCGGGCGTCCGGCCCGCGTGCGCGAACGTGTGCAGATGCCGCGGCAGCCGGCCTTTCGGCGCGGCGCGGGCGGCGGTATCGTCGTCCGCATGGCAACGCGTGCACCGGAGCATGGCGAGCCGAGCGCCGAACCGGTCCTGGTGACCGTCGATGACGTGCGCGCGGCCCGGGAGCGCATCGCGGGCGTGTTGCGGCCCACCCCGGTGGGCCTGTCCGACACGCTCAGCAGGCTGGCCGGGCGGCAGATCCTGCTGAAGCCGGAGCATCTCCAGCGCACCGGCTCGTTCAAGATCCGCGGGGCCTACAACCGCATCTCTCGCCTGGAGCCGGGAACGCAGGTGGTGGCGGGCTCCGCCGGCAACCACGCCCAGGGCGTGGCGCTGGCCGCCACGCTGACCAGGCACAAGGCCACCATCTTCATGCCGTCCAACGCCCCGCTGCCCAAGGTGGACGCGACCATCGCCTACGGCGCCAAGGTCGAGCTCGGCGGCGAGAGCGTCGACGACTCGATCCAGGCCGCCAAGCGTTTCGCCAGCGAGCAGGGGGCGGTGTTCGTACCGCCGTTCGACGACCCGCTGATCATCGCCGGCCAGGGCACCATCGCCCTGGAGCTGCTCGAGGGGGCGCTCGAGATCGAGACGGTGGTGGTGTCGATCGGCGGTGGCGGGCTGATCTCGGGCATCGCCGCCACACTGGCGGCGCTCCGCCCGGACGTCCGGGTGATCGGCGTCGAGCCGGAGGGCGCGGCCTGCATGCGCGCCTCGCTGCTGGCCGGCGAGTGCGTCGGGCTGGAGCGCGTCGTCACCATGGCCGACGGCGTGGCGCTCAAGTCACCGTCGCCGCTCACGCTCGCGCACGTCCGCGCCTACGTGGACGACTTGGTGACGGTCACCGAAGAAGAGATCAGCCAGGCGCTGCTGCTGCTCCTGGAGCGCGCCAAGGCGGTGGTCGAACCAGCTGGCGCGGCCACGCTGGCGGCCATCATCGCCGGCAAGGTGCCGGGCTCCGGCCCGGTCGCCGCCGTCCTGTCCGGCGGAAACGTGGACCCGCTGCTGCTCATCAAGGTGATCGACCACGGGCTCTCGGCCGCCGGCCGCTTCGTGGTCCTGCGGGTCATCCTCGAGGACCGGCCAGGCGCCCTGGCCGGCCTGACCACCGACGTCGCCCGGCTCGGCCTGAACGTTCTCGAGGTCGAGCACCACCGCTCCGGCATGGACCTCGACATGGAGCAGGTCGAGGTGCGGCTCACCCTGGAGACGCGCAACGCGATCCACTCCGACGAGGTGATCGCCGACCTGCGGCGCCGCGGCTACACCGTGGAATTGTCCAGCTGAGCTCGGCTCTTCAGCGGCAGGCGCAGCTCGAAGCGGGCGCCGTCGGTGCTGGTCGGGTCGGTGACCAGCAGGTCGCCGCCCTGGCTGCGGGCCAGCTCGCGGGCGATGTAGAGGCCCAGCCCGATGCCCCCGGCCCGGTCCTGCCTGGAGCCGTCCAGCTGGGTGAACCGCTCGAAGATCCGCTCCCGGTCGTCGGGAGGCACCCCCGGACCGCAGTCCTCGACCGCCAGCACGGCGTGGCCGTTGCTGCGCGTGCCCGACAGGTGCACCGGCTGCCCCTTGGGCGAGTACTTGCAGGCGTTGTCGATCATGTTGGCGAGCACCTGCGAGACCGCTTCGTGGGCCACGTGCACCGGCAGCGAGCCGTTCGACTTGACCATGATCGCCCGCTCGTGGTGCCGCGTCTGGGCCTCCTCGGCGGCCTCGCGGACCAGCTCGGCGGCGTCCAGCTCCACCCGGCGGACCTCGGTGCCGGCCTCCGCGCGCTCGAACTTCGCCGCCAGCAGCAGCTGCTCGATCATGCGGTGGAGGCGCTCGCCCTGGAGCAGCCCCATCCTGATGAACTCCAGCCGCTGCTCCGGGCTCAGCCGGTGGTTGCGCGACTCGAGCAGCTGGAGCGCGCCCAGAATGGTGGTCAGCGGGCTGCGCAGCTCGTGGGTGACGGTCGCCAGCAGGTCGGCCTTCATACGGTCCGCCTCCTGGAGGCGCCTGACGACCTCCTGCTCCTGCTCGGTCAGGCGGCGCTGCCGCTCGGTGGCCACCTCGGCGTCGGCCCAGCCCTTGGACGCCAGGTAGACCGCGGCCAGCGGCGAGACCAGCGCGATCACCAGGTAGAGGGAGTGCTCGGCGACCAGCAGGGCGACCGGCGCCAGCATGATCAGCAGCGCCGAGCTCATGAACTCCACCGGCAGGTCGGAGAGGATGCTGGCGCGAACCGAGGTCCCCGCCGCCAAGGCGACCACTGTGGCCACCAGCACGTGGTTGACCAGCGCGAACACCGCGGCGCTGAGCAGGAACGCCGGCAGGTCGCCGGCGGTGACGCCGGAGGCGAGGCCGAAGGTGCCGCCCGCGGCCGTGTAGACCGCGCCGGCGGCGCCGAGGGCGAGCACGTACTGCGCGGCGTTGAAGGCGATCTTCAGGAGCGCCTTGCGATGGATCAGCTCGGCCAGGGTCGAGCTGACGATAAAGACCAGCGCCGTGATGGCGACGCCGGCCAGCGGCACCAGGCCCAGCGCGAAAGTGCCCGTCACTGTGATGAGCTTCGTCTGGTTCCGGTGACGGATCGGAATTGGCAATAACTCGCCGAGCGCGAGCAATACGCCAAATATCGTGATAATTGGCCAGGCGTCAATGAGCCTGCTGGCGTCAACTCCTGGCGCGAGGCTGGC
Source organism: Actinomycetes bacterium (assembly GCA_036392615.1). Classification (GTDB taxonomy): domain Bacteria; phylum Actinomycetota; class CALGFH01; order CALGFH01; family CALGFH01; genus DASVXQ01. The sequence goes on from DASVXQ010000267.1 coordinate 2,874, forward strand.
GAGAGTGAGGAGAGCGGCCGCGCAGACGAGCGCGACGTACCACCTGAGCCGACTCGACATTTCCACCAGTTTGGCGCGAGTATCTCAGGGTGGCAACCTCAGCGGGCGGCGCACCCCGGTCTCCGCCGAGGTGCGCCCTCAGTGCTCATCGGCCGCTCATCCCCAGATGACGGACGGTGTGCGCTTGGTCTGCAAGATTTTTCACCCCCTGAACCTCGGGTAGGTGCCGCATGGACTATTGATCGACCGCTGTTCGCTGAAACGTGATCATGTCGGTGGTCGCTGTAGGACCCCACGGCGTTCGACAGTTTTCAACCTGGCGTATTGCCGGAAGCAAGTCAAGCAATTCAACCACGGCAACCCTCTCAACTCCGAGGATGCAGACCACCTGATCGGATCGAACATCCGTGAGCTGATTCAATGGCCTATTCCTATCGAGCGGTGCTCCGAGAGCCACAGGCAGGGCGGGTCTTCGGCGCGGCGCTGCTGGGCCGGCTCTCCTACGCGATGGGGCCACTCTCGCTGGTGCTGTTCGTGCAGTCCGCCACCCGGTCGTTCGCGGTCGCCGGGGCGGCCTCGGCCGCGACCGCGCTGACCAGCGGGCTGCTGGCGCCGCTGCGCGGGCGGCTGGTCGACCGCCACGGCCAGTCGCGGACGCTGCCGGCGCTGTCGCTGGTGTACGCGGCCGCTTTCGCCGGCGTGCTGCTGGTGGCGGGGCGGAGCACGGTGCGAGAGGGTAGCACGGTCCTGCTCGCGGCGGTCGCTGGGGCCACGGCCCCGCCGCTGGCGGCCTCGATGCGGGTCCTGTGGGTCAGCCTAGTCGGCTCCGGTCCCCGGCTCCAGGCGGCGCTCGCGCTCGACTCCGTGGTCGAGCAGGTCCTGCTCACCGTCGGGCCGCTGCTGGCCGGCGGCCTCGCGGCCGCGCTCAGCAGCGCGGTGCCCCTGGCGGCGGTCGCGGCGCTCGCCGTGGCCGGCACGATCGCGTTCACCACCAGCGCCGTGTCCCGCGCCTGGACCAGCCCTGGCGCGGAGGTGCGGGCCGGCGGCTGGGCGGGCGCGCTGTCGGGGCGCGGGATCCGCACGCTGGTGATCTCGCTGACCGGCTTCGGCGCGGCGCTGGGGATCTTCGACATCACCCTGGTCGCGGCGGCCAGGGAGGCGGGCTCGACCGCGCTCGGCGGCGTGCTGCTCGGGCTGCTGGCGGCTGGCAGCGTGGTCGGTGGGCTCTGGTACGGCCGGCGCCAGTGGCGGCTCGCCGCCGACCAGCGGTTCGTCCGTCTCCTCGGGCTGCTGGTGCTGGCCTCGGCGCTGCTGCCGCTGGCCCGGCCGCTGCCGCTGCTGGGGATCGCGGTGGTGCTGGTCGGCCTGCTGCTGGCGCCGCTGGACAGCTCGGCCTACGTGCTGGCCGCCGAGCTGGCGCCTGCCGGGACGATGACCGAGGCGGCCACCTGGATCACCACCGCCAACAACGTCACCGCCGCCGCCGGCATCGCCCTGGCCGGCGTGCTGGTGGGCGGACCTGGGGTGGCCTGGACCCTGGCGCTGGCATGCGCCTGCCTGCTGGTCGCCTTCCTCATCGCCGTCACCGGCCGCGCGCGTCTGCGTGGCGGCCGCCCGCTCACCCATTGGGAGCCGACACAGGCGCGCCGGGGGTGACATCCGCCCCGGCTCCCGCTGGCAGCGAGAACAGCACCTCGCTGCCGACCGGCGTGTAGCCGGCCCCCAGCAGCGCCCGGACCGAGGCGACGTTCCCCGGGGTGACCTGCGCGAACAGCGGCTCGCCTGCCGGCACCAGGTGGCGCGCGGCGGTCGCAAGGGCACGGCCGAGGCCCCGGCCGCGGTGCTCGGGCTCGACCTCGAAGGCGACCTCCCAGCGCCCGGCGAGGCCGCGACCGAGCACCAGCAGCCCGCCGCCGTCCCGGTCGCCCAGCACCCGGAGGTCGCGGCGGTAGCGGTTGGCGCGGGCGACGCGCCGGTGCGACGCCAGACCGGCGTGCGCCTCCAGCGCCAGCGGCGGCGGGCCGTCGAGCGGGGTGGCGGCCACCAGCATGTCGATCTGGCCGGCCTCGCGGCCGATCTGGCCGGCCAGCCAGCTGACGAACGCCGGCCGGGTGGCCGCGCCGGGATCGTCGCGCCGCAGCTGCGCCCGCATCGTCCGCGGGTCGACCGCGGCGGCGACGTAGGCGTGGGCGGTGAAGCTGACCACCGCGTCGACCGGCCCTGGCGGGGGCGGCAGCAGCTCGACCAGGCCGTCCGGCGGCGGGGGGCGGCCGGCGGCGGCGTCGAGCAGCACCTGGAGCAGGGGATGGCGCATCGGCGACAGCCTAACGCTCCGCTTCCGGGGTGCCGACCCTAGACTCGAACCAGGAACCCGCCGCGTGGTCCCCGGGTTAACAAGTGAAGTCCGGGGGTCATGCCCAACCAAGCGTCTGGTCAGGGCGCCGCGCCGGTTCGGCGCCCGGTCGACTCGAGGAGCCCACATGGACGTGCAGGACCGAGCCGCGCCTCGACCGGAGATCGTCGAGCTCGCCGCCCGGCTCGCGCCGACCCTCGCCGAGCGGGCGGCGGCCTACGACGAGGCCGACCAGTTCGCCGGCGAGGACTTCGACGAACTGGTGGCCAGCGGCTACACCGCCATCACCGTCCCCTCCGACCTCGGCGGCATGGGCGCCGGCGCGCTCGACCTGGTGGCCGCGCAGAGCCGCCTGGCCGAGGGGTCGCCGGCGACCGCCCTGGCGGTGAACATGCACCTGCACGGCGTCGGCATCCTGGCGGAGACGCTGCGCCACCGGGTGGAGCCGTTCCTCAAGCAGGTGGTCTCCGACGGCGCCATCCTCGCCGGCGGCTTCTCGGAGCCGCAGTCGGGCGGCAACTGGTGGTACCAGGCCACCACCGCGGTGCCGCTGGACGGCGGCGGCTGGCGTCTCGAGGGGGTCAAGACCTTCTTCACCGGCTTCCCGCGCGCCACCCACCTGCTCCTCTCCGCGGCCGTCGAGACGGAGAACGGCCGCGAGCCGATCGCCTTCCTGGTGCCCAGGCCGGAGCGGGGCATCCGGGTGCTGGGCGACTGGCGCGCGATGGGCATGCGCGCCACCGGCAGCCACGCGATCGCCGTCGACCGGCTCGAGGTCCCCCCGGAGTGCCTGGTCGACCAGGGCTTCGGCGTCGCCGCCAGCTTCCTGACCGCCTCCCACTGGTCGTGGCCCTCGTTCGCCAGCGTCTTCCTGGGGGCTGCGGAGGCGGCCTACCGCTACGTGGTCGACACCCTCCCCCGCCGCCGCAACGAGGGGCTCGGCCGCTCGCTGGCGGAGCTGCCGGGCGTGCACCAGGCGGTGGGGGAGATGCGCATGCGGCTGGACGGCGCGCGCGCCGCGCTCTACGCGGCGGTGGCGGCGCCGCCCGACCCCGACCCGACCGCCCACTACGGGCGCATGGCCGGCGCCAAGCTGCTCACCTGCCAGACGGCCCTGGACGTCTGCACGATCGCGCTGCGCACCGCCGGCGGCAGCGGCTACCTGCGCACCGCTCCGCTGGAGCGGCTCCTGCGCGACGCCCATGCCGGCCTGCTGCTGCCGCCCTCGCACGACGCGACCCTCCAGTGGATCGGTCGCGTGGAGCTTGGCGCCGGGGGCGGCCCGTGAGCATCCTGCCGCGCGCCGTGGACCGAACCCGGCCGATCCCTCCGGCGCGGGTGGGTATCGACAACGACTACTACGAGCTGATCGACGACCGGCAGTGGTGGGACGCCGGCGGGCCCGCCGCGGT
>DASVXQ010000268.1:0-1655 GCA_036392615.1 Actinomycetes bacterium
TCGGACCGGCCGACCAGGCGCTGGCGGACGCCCGCGAGCGCGTCCGCCAGGCCGCCGAGAACGTCAGGCGCACCCACGGCGAGCACCAGCGCGCGGCCGCGGCGCTGGACGCCGCGCTGCGCCGCCAGCAGGACCTCGAGAGCGCGCTCCAAGCGGCCCGCGCCCGCCACGAGGAGGTCGCCGAGCTGGAGGAGCGGGCCGCCTACCTCGCCCGGCTGGCCGACCTGATGGCCGCCTTCCGGCTCCACCTGGTCGCGCGGCTCGGCCGCCGCCTGTCGGTCGAGGCCGCCGAGCTGTTCGCCGAGCTCACCGACCACGAGTACCAGGACCTGGTGGTCGACCCGGAGGACTACTCCATCCGCATCGCCGACCAGGGCACCGAGTACGAGCTGGCCCGCTACTCCGGGTCGGAGAACGACCTGGCCAGCCTCTCGCTGCGCGTGGCGGTGAGCCTGGTGATCGCCGAGGGTGCCGGTGAGCTGGGGCTCCTGGTGCTCGACGAGGTGCTCGGATCGCTTGACCGCGAGCGCCGCGGGCGTATGCTGGCCGCCCTCACCACCTTGCAGGGCCGTTTCCGGCAGGTGCTGCTGGTTACTCACAACGACGAGGTGAAGGATCTGCTCCCGGCCGCGATCGAGGTGCGCAAAGGGCTGCACCGGACCTCGACGGTGGGATTGCGAGGGTAAGGGTCCCGCGGGCACCGGCTAGCAGATTTTGCGGGTGGGAACAACACCAAGCTCCCGAGCGTTACGGTCGTGAGCACGGCACCGGCGCATATTCACGGTTCATGGTAGATAAGCCGGCGCGGTGGCGTGAACCTGCATCGACGACGTGAAAGGAACCAAAAGGGTGCCAGAGGAAGAGGAGGACGAGGCTCAGGTCGAGGCATCGCTCGACGAGCTGATCGCCAAGAAGACGGATCGGCCGGCACCGGTGGACGAGGACGACGACGACGAGGTCATGCTCTCGATGAGCAGGGACGACGCGCGTGAGCCCCTGACCACCAGGGTCCTTCCGGTCCAACAGAACGAATTCATCTGCAAGAGCTGTTTTCTCGTGAAGCATCGCAGCCAGCTCGCCGACCAGCGGCGTCAGCTCTGTCGCGACTGCGCCTGACGATGGTGCGAGCGGGCGAGCAGGCGGGATGGCGGACGGTCCCGACCCTCCGGGTGGCCGCCGCCGTCCTCGCCGGGATCGCCGCCTCGCTCGCGTTCCCCGGCCCGGATCTCGGGCCGGTGGTGTTCGTGGCCCTGGTGCCGCTGCTGCTGGCCGTGGAGACGGTCAGCCCCCGCCGGGCCGCCGCATTGGGCTATCTGGCCGGATTTGTGTTCTTCGGCCTGCTGATCCTGTGGATCCCCACCGATTTCCTGTCGTGGACCGGCGCGGTCGGCTGGCTCGCCTGGCTGGCGCTGGCCGGCGCCGAGGCGTGCTTCGTGGCGGTCTTCGCCGCGCTGGTGCCGGCCACCCGGCGGCTGGGCGGCTGGCGCGTGCTGCTGCTGCCGGCCTGCTGGGCGACCCTGGAGCTGATCCGCGCGCACGTCCCGATCGGCGGCTTCCCCTGGGGCATCCTGGGCGTGAGCCAGCACGCCGGCGGCCCGCTGCTGCCGCTCGCCAGGGTGATCGGCGCCTACGGCCTGTCGGCCGTGATCGTCGCG
>DASVXQ010000269.1:0-2178 GCA_036392615.1 Actinomycetes bacterium
GGCCAGCTCGGCCAGCAGCGCCAGCCGCACGGCCGGCGACGGGTAGCGGCCGCGGCCGCCGTCGAGCAGCCGCTCCTCGGTGTCCAGCTCGAGCTGGAGCACGGCGGTGATCGCCCCGGCGCCCACCGAGACCAGGGCGCAGGCGTCCGCGAAGATCTCGCGGCTCCACAGCCGCCACCTGGCGGCCGCCGCCGGGTCGGCGGCCAGGGCCGCGGCGACCCGCTGGCCGGCCTCGGCGACCAGGGCCGCGCCGGGCACCAGGTCGTACTGCACGTGGTGGCCGACCTCGTGGGCCAGCAGCGCGAGCCACCAGGGCGCGTCCAGCCAGCCGACCGGCATGGCGATCACCGGCACCGGCAACCTCGCCAGGAACGACCCGAGCGCCTGGTCGTCCTCGGAGGCGCCGAGCCCCGGCGGCGGCTCGTCGCGCACGAACGCCTCCACCGCCCCGCCGGGGTCGACGTACGGCAGCGGTGTGGGACCGCGCTCGGCGACCGGCGCGCCGCTCAGCTCGGCCGAGTCGAACGCCTCGCGCCAGCAGCTCCAGACCACCTCGTCGGCGGCGGCCAGCAGCTCGCGCAGGGCCGGGTCGTCGCGCTGGTCGAACTTCTCGGCGAACCAGGCCCAGAGCCTGCGGACCAGCGCGGCGCGGCGCTCCAGCTCCTTGCAGTCGGCGTGCACCAGCCACAGCGGCCGCGCCGGCTCGACCGCGCGGGCCTCGTCGCGCAGCGCGCGGGTGGCGCCGAGCAGGGTGCGCTCCAGGGTGGCCAGCGGGGTGGCGTACTGGCGCAGGGCGTCGCGCTCGCCGCGGGCGCGGAGCCACCGCTCGATCCCGGCGGCCAGCCGATCCAGCCCGGCGACCACCTGGTCGAGCCGTGCCCGCTGGGCGACCCCGTCCACGCTTGCCCCCCCACCTAGAGTGCCGCGAGTGCCGCCGGCGAGACCCGTTCTGGTCAGAAGACCCGTTCTTATCGCAAAACGGGGAGCCGAGCCAGTGGGGAGTCCTTCGGACAAACCCGGACGGTTGCGCAACGCCCCGATCAGGGCAGAGGTGGCGACCCCTGATGCGTTGACCGCCTCCGTTCAGGGGTGTCAGGCTGCGGCGTGGGGCGGTCCACCGCCTTCGCGTTGCAAGCGCCGGGGTCGGCTTGGGGACGGTCGGGTGACGACGCCCGTATGTGGGCCGCGAGGTCCAGGTCCTGCGGCTGATCGCCGCCGGCCACAGCAACCGCGCCGAGGCCGCCGCCTACGCCACCCGCCAGGGCCTGGCCGGATAGTGAAAGCGCCACGCTCGGACAAACCCGCTCTGGTCAGGTGTCGCTGGAGGTCGCCCAGATGTTGATCTCCGCCTCGGTGGCATAGCGGTCGATCTCGGCCAGCTCGTCGCCGTCGAAGTCGAGCCGGTCGAGCGCGCCGAGGTTGTCCTCCAGCTGCGCCACGCTGCTGGCGCCGATCAGCGTGGAGGTGACCCGCGGGTCGCGCAGCGTCCAGGCGAGCGCCATCTGCGCCAGGCTCTGCCCGCGCCGCTGCGCCACGCCGCGCAGCGCCCGCACCTTGGCGAGCGTCTCGTCGGTCAGCATGTCGCTGTTCAGCGAGCCCTCCCGGCTCGCCCGCGAGCCGGCGGGCACGCCGTCGAGGTAGCGGTCGGTCAGCAGGCCCTGCGCCAGCGGCGAGAACACGATGCAGCCGATGCCCTCCTCGCCGAGCACGTCCAGCAGCCCGCCCTCGATCCAGCGGTTCAGCAGCGAGTAGGAGGGCTGGTGGATCAGCAGCGGGGTGCCGAGCTGGCGCAGGGTGGCGGCCGCCTCCCTGGTGCGCTCGGCCGAGTAGGACGAGACGCCGGCGTAGAGCGCCTTGCCCTGGCGCACCGCCGCGTCGAGCGCCCCGAGCGTCTCCTCCAGCGGCGTGTCCGGGTCGGCGCGGTGCGAGTAGAAGATGTCCACGTAGTCCAGGCCCATGCGGCCGAGGCTCTGGTCGAGGCTGGCGAGCAGGTACTTGCGGGAGCCCCAGTTGCCGTACGGGCCGGGCCACATGTCATAGCCCGCCTTGGTGGAGATGACCAGCTCGTCGCGGTGGCCGCGCAGGTCGGTGGCGAGGATGCGGCCGAAGTTCTCCTCCGCCGAGCCGTACGGCGGCCCGTAGTTGTTGGCCAGGTCGAAGTGGGTGACGCCCCGGTCG
>DASVXQ010000270.1:0-9442 GCA_036392615.1 Actinomycetes bacterium
GCTCTCGGCGGCCAGCCGCAGCAGGCTCAGCGCGATGCCGGCCGTGCCGTGCGAGAACCCGCCCAGCGGCGGTTGATCCTTGAGCGTCGTCCAGGCGATCCCTCGAGGCATGGGTTGCGCCGTGGCCAAGAGCCGCTCGCCGCAGCGGATCGCCACATCCAAGGTCCGAGGCGAGGGACGGACCGCCTGCAGGCTGAGCAGCGAGAGGATGCACCCGGCCGAGCCGTAGATGACGTCCAGCGAACGGTCCTTGGAGATGAGCGGCGTCAGTCCCCCGGCCAGTTCGGCCGCCTCGTCGAGGAGGTCCTGGTTCGCCCACAGTGCACCCAGGTTGGTGAGGACGTAGACGACCGAGGCCAAGCCCTCGAACGCGCCAATCGCCTGGCTGGCAGCTGGTTGTTCCCGGATCTTGATCCATTCCCGGCATTGAGCTCGTACCGATTCCAGTGCCTTGCGCGCGAGGAGCGTGAAGGTGGGCTTGCCGGTGACCGCTCCCAGGTAGCCGAGGAAGAGCGCGATCCCGCTGGTCCCGGCGTAGAGGTCACTGCCCGAGGGGTAAAGGCCCCAGGTGGACGCATCCAGTGGTCCCACACCGAGCCAGTACGCGCCGCCTTCGTTCTGCAGGCACAGCTCGTCGAGACGCCTCCCGAAGGAGGTCGCCAAGGCCAGCAGCTGTTCTCGTCCCGCCCGCTTGCTCAACGATGGAACCTGTGTCGGCCGGCTGATCCTGTCCTCGCGATCCATGAGCAAGGTGGCGAGCGACGCCTCGATTATCCAGGTCTGCTTGGCCAGGTCGTCATCACCGAGCTGCTCCACTCGCTGCCGCACCAAATCGAGGCTCGGCGCGTCGAAGAAGTCCTCGAAGCGCTCCCCCTCCGCGGTGAGGATTGCCCGGCTGCCTGGGCAGGTGCTGAACAGCGGGATGTCACCGCGCCACAGGTCCCGCCGCTCCGCCGCGATGAGGCGGGTGAGACAGGGACGCCGCGCCGCTTCGACCCAGAGCTTGTCGAAGAAGCGATCACGTTCAAGCGCGTCACGTAGGAGATCCGGGTGGAAGCTCTCGTACCACAGGAGGCCGTACACGTTCGTCGAGCGGACCACGACGCGTGTCTCGTCGCGGGCGAACCGCGGTAGCTGCTCCGCCAGCAGAGCCGCCCTGTTCCGGCTGAGCAGACGGTACATCCCGGTGAAGCCTGTGAGAATGGCGTCCCTGTAGTCCAAGGCCTCGACATACTGGTCGCCTAGACGTGGCCGATTCTCGCTCGCGGGGAGCTTGGCACGTCGCCGGACGAGCCGCATCTCGTCTGTCCCTGGTCGTTCCCAGCTGACGAGTCGATGCGGGTTCATCTGCCCCGGTTGCCCGCCCAGGCCACTCATGTCCACGCCAATGGAATCCTCGTCTGACCACACGCGCCGCGGCAGCAACCCGACCTGCCAAACGGAACGATCCAGCGCTCCCGCCGCAAGGTTCTCCAGTGTCGGGTCCTCGCCGTGGACATGAGGGTGGAACAGGGCCTCCAGGTCCACGAGCATCGGATGCTCGCCCGCGGCGATGAGGTTCTCGTTGTGCAGGTCGGTGGCGTCTAGCGCGTACAGCAGCGCCAGGTAGCTTCCCTGACGCTCGTAGAAGCGGACGACCTCCTCCTCGCAGGTGCAGGGGGCTGCGTCGATGAACTCCGACCAGCTGTGCGTCCCGCAGTCGAGCAGCGCGAGCGTCCGCAGGGCGGGCTTGGCCCCCCGGTCGTTCAACCAGGACAGCAACTCCTGGAAGTGCACGTCCACGCCCAGCGACCGCGGCTTGTAGAGCAACCTCATCCCAGAGCCGAACCGCAGCAGGAGCACGCTGCGACCGCTGCGGTGCCGATCACCCTTTCCGGCCTCCACGTCGACCAGCGGCCCAGGGTCGCCGTCCGGGGTGAAAACCGTGCGGATGGAACGCCAGTCCAGACACAGATGCGTCAAGAACTCGTACAAGTAGTCGGCCCACTGGCCTGTCGTGAGCACCAGCTGGCGCGCGAGCACCGGGTACTTGGCGAGGAGTCCGACGATCGCGCCCTCCTCACAGAGTCGCCGGATGAAGTCCTCGAAGCGCGCTTCCGCCGTCTCGCCGCGCAAGCGTCCTTCCAGCCGCGCGATGTGCAGCTCGAGCACGAGCGGTTTGCTGAGCTGGAAGAGGATGACGGGCGCGACATTGGCCAGGAACACCTTCGGGAGCACGTCGATGTCGAAGGGGAGGCTCTCCACCTCGCCGCGCAGCCCGCACACCCTGTCCTGGAGGCGGTCGAGAGCGCCCCACAAAAGCGGGCCGACCGCCGGCAGGCACCCCGCGAGAGGATGATCGATGTCGATCTTCTCCAGCAGGGGCGCCAGTTTCGCGGCGGAACTCGAGTGCGTGAACGCTCGCCGGAGAGCGATCAGCCACTCGGGGACGTCCTGGATGCGGGCCTTCAGGCTCTCCGTAGGCTCTGCCAGGAGAGCCAGCAGATCACCTTCCGAGAGCGAGTCAAGAGCCAGCCGCTGAGCGAACAGCGATCCCTGATCGAAGGGCTTCTGTGCCTTCCAGGCCCGCAGGCGATCCTCTGCTCTCTCAAGGAAGACATCCGGAACGAAGCCGGTCGCAGGGACGCCCCCTGTGTCACGACGTTCCGCGAGGGAAAGTGCCCGGTACCACTCGGCGCCCTGCCACACCGCTTCCGCTTTCACGTCCAGCCGATCCCTCGATTCCACTCTCTGCTCACAAAGCGGTCAGCGAGGGCTGCTGGAGTTCGTCCAGCAGCCCTCGACCCTTGCCTGAAACCATGGCCTAGGGCCTTGGCCAGGCGTCATGCCTACAGTCAGCAGGGGTTACAGGGTTGGTTCGAGTTACCGCGGCTCGTGACGCAGGTCTTCGTGTTACAGCCGACGCTGTTTCCACTCTGGGCGCCACCCAGGACGTGGCCCAGCTCTGTGTCAGTCAGCTCGATGCCACCAGTCGGGTCCTCTTCTGGGACGATCTTGTGGTCACTCATGTGATTCTCCTTGTCTTCCTCCGCTCATTGCCTGCAGGAGGTAGACTTCAGAGGTACCTCCCGTGCGGGCGGAATTGGCATCATGAAGTGGGTGCTTCGTGAGATCCTACGAAGCGCGCACGGGAGGGCCCCGCTGTCGCGGTCGCCCGAGTCTTCGCTGAATGTGTGGCCGTGCGTGTCGGGCTCGTGATAGGCGCATGGCGCCTGCCCCCCCACGGAGTTACTCCGGTGGAGCCGTCCCCGCTGTCTACGCCACCTGGCTGGCACTGCGTTAGGCCAGCTCGCGGTATTTTCTGGAAGGTCCCCAACCTAACATTGCGCTACCTAGTCGTCTAGGCCTCACGCTGCCAAACGCTGCCATAGTGCATCTAACTCTTAGTGATCACCACAAGCATTTGCACCCGTGCGAGTTGTAAATGGTAATACTGTCCCATAGCGCCTTGAATGCAAGTGAAATCAATTGTCCTGGTAAGTGAGACGGCGAGCAGGCCGCAGGATTTCCGTGCGGGCGTGGGCTAGGTCCGGTATTCCGGAGCAGTATTTGGCAGCAGCCGCCGCATGAGTCGTCAAAGCTGGCCGCCAGGAGCCAGCAATCAAGCTTTACTTGCCGGCAAGATCCTGGTCAGAATCGTCCCGCCCCGGTTGAGGTAGAGTCGCTGCGGTGGTTCTGCGTCATGAGACGAGAGCGAGGACGGCATGCAACGCCTGACGCGGGTAGCCGCACAGCTGCTTGCGGCGGGCGACGTGGTCAGCGGCCGTGCAGAGCTGTGATCAGCCATTCGGCAGCAGGCGTGACGCCTGGCCGGGGCGGCTCGCACTGCCTCCGCCATCAGGCAGTCGCGGCGTCGCCACGGTGACTGGCCACGTTCACCACCACCCCGTTTGGGTCCTTGACGAAGAAGCGCCGCACCCCCCACGGCTCGTCGGTCAGCGGATGCACGATCGCAAGGCCACGCCGCACCGCCCTGGCGTGGACGGCGTCGACCTCGGCGACCTCGACGGTGAGCTGCGGGACCACTGGCGCTGAGGCATCCTCGCGCACGACGCTGAGCTGGGCGGTCGGGTTGCTCGGCGACGCAAACGTCAGGATCCAGCCCAGGTCCATGGTGACCTGGAAGCCAAGCAGGCCGGCGTAGAAGTCGCGGCAGGCGTCCAGCTTGTCGGAGGCGATGTTGGGCACGACTCTGCTGATGCTCATGAGGTTCCTTCCTGACGCGCACGACCACACCGTGGTCGCACGATATGGCAGCGGCGCGACACCCGATCAGGCCCCGAGGAACTCCTCCGTCACCCGCAGGAACTCGTCGGGGTGGGTCCAGATGAGCGCGTGGTCGGCGCCATCGATGATGACCAGCTGAGAACCAGGGATGCCCTCGCGCAGCATCCTGGCGTGGTGGACCGGTACGCCGCGATCGTCCGCGGCGGCGACGACGAGCGTCGGGCAGGCGATCTCGGCCAGGCGGCGCCTGCTGTCGAAGGCCATCGTCTCCCTCCACGCGGCTGCCATCAGCTTGCGGTCCTGGTCGGCCATGAGCCCGGCGAGCCAGTCCCCACGTTCCTTGCCGAGCTGCTTTGCGGCCTGTGCGACGACGAGCTTCGCCAACCCCCTGGTGCCGAGGACGCGGAGAAGAAGTGGCGCCAGGTGGCCTTCGAGCCACTCGCGAGGTGTCGCCATGTTGAAGGCGTAGGTGCAGCCCAGCACGAGACGGTCGCATCGCTTGGGGTGATCCAGGACCAGTTGTTGGGCGATGGCGCCGCCCTGGGAGTAGCCGAGCACGGTGGTCGCGTCGATGCCCAGATGGTCGAGCAGGCGCGCCAGGTCGCCGGCGAGCTGCGCGGCCGTGTACGGCGGCGGAAGTCCGCGGCTGCGCCCGTGGCCGCGCAGGTCGGGAACGATCACGCGATGTCGGGTCGCGAGCTGCCCGATCACCGGCTCGAACATCTCGCCGGTGACCATCAACCCATGCACCAGCAGCAGCGGTGGCCCCGATCCGCGCTCGGTGAAGTAGAGGAGTTCTGGGGACGCCAGAGCAGAGCTCATGGGGCCTCCGATTTCGTAACGTGTTCGCGATCCATCGCCCTCCGCCGCCACACATTGCGCAATCTGCCGCTGCCATGCTGGGCTGCACCGATGCCTGGAGCCGACCACGCTCGGGCATACCGCGGTTCCTGCCGGAAGGCTACATTCTGCGGATGGGCATCGAGGGTGTCGCTTCGCCGAGTGTTGCCTTCGTCGGGCGGTCGGTGCAGCTCGGGGAGTTGCGGGCTGCCCTGACCGAAGCGCTTGGTGGATCGAGTCGGGCCGTCCTCATGACGGGGGAACCGGGGATCGGCAAGACGGCGCTGGCCGTTCGGCTGACGGGGGTGGCAGAAGCTCTCGGGGTGCCGGCGAGGTGGGGCCGGGGATCCGAACGCGAGGGAGCGCCCGCCTTCTGGCCCTGGATCCAGATCGTCCGGGAGCAGCTCCTTCATCCGGATCCTGCCGATCGGAAACGGTTGGAGCGCGCTGCGGCACCGCTGTATCGGATGATGCCGCAGCTCAAGCGACCCGACCAACGCCTGCGGACCGCCCCTGCTCCAACCGGCGGGAGCGCCGATGACAGTGGGGAGGCCCGGTTCCGGCTGTTCGACGCGGTGTCGTCGTTCGTGCGGGTCGCGGCGGGCGAGCGTGGCCTGGTGGTCGTGCTCGATGATGCGCACTGGGCCGACGCGCCCTCGTTGCTGCTGCTTCGCCACCTGGTGCGCGAGCTCGGGCGTGACCCGGTGCTGTTCGTGGTGTCCTTCCGCGAGGCGGAGATGTCACCGGATGCGCCCGTGGCTGCCGCGCTCGCCGAGCTGGCCAGTGGGCCCGAGGCCCGATGGATCCGTCTGCAGGGGCTGGACCGGGCGGAGCTTGCCCAGTACCTGACCGCCGTCGCCGGGCCGACGGGTGCGGCCCTGGCCGCTCGGATCCACGGCGCTACCGGGGGCAACCCGTTCTTCGCCGCCGAGCTGGTGCGGATGCTGCGGTCGGAGGGGCGTCTGGCAAACGGCGCGGCGCTTGCCGATCAGCCGCTCGGGCTGCCTCGGGGTGTCCGCGAGGTGCTGCAGCGGCGTCTTGACCGCCTCAGCGTCGCATCGCGCCGGTCGCTGGAGCTGGCATCCCTGGTGGGCACCAGCTTCGCGGCCGAGTTCGTGGCCCAGGCCAGCGGTGCCGAGCCAGAACGGATCCTCGGGCTGATGGACGAGGCGGTCGGGGCGCAACTCCTCGACCAGCTGGCCGACCGGCCCGGTTGGTTCCGCTTTCCGCACGCGCTGGTGCGGGAGACGCTCTTGGAGGGGATAGGGGCAGTCGACCGGCTGCGGCAGCATCGCCGGATCGCCCAGACGCTCGAGCGCGAATGGGAGCAGACCTCTCTGGAGGGGGCGGACACGCCGTCCAGGCTGGCGTCGCACTGGCAGCAGGCCGGCGATGGCCCTCGGGCGATCCGCTACGCCAGGATGGCGGCAGGCGAGGCAAACAAGCAGCTCGGCTACGAGGAGGCCGCGCGCCTGTACCGGCTGGTCCTGGGGCAGGCTGCGCCCGGCGGGCTCGATGCCGCCGGTCGGTGTGAGGTGCTGCTGGAGCTGGCCACCGCCGAGTATCGGTGTGGCAACGTCCGGCAGGCCATGGAGGCCTTCGTCCAGGCCGCGGACCTGGCTCGCCGTTGCGGCCAGCCGAGCCTCCTGGCTGGCGCGCCACTCATCGTCCAGGACATCGGCGATCCCGAAGTGAACGCCAACGTCCTGCGAGCATGCGAGGAGGTCCTGGCCAGCGACGACGGGCTCGACGACGGGGTTCAGGCACGGCTGCTCGCCCAGCGTGCCGTGGCCCTGTGCGAGTCGGGCCGGCTGGAGGAGGCGCTCCCAGACAGCCAGCGCGCTATGCAGCTCGCCGAGCGCTCCGGCGACTCCGAGCTGCTGGCCGCGGTGCTGCCGGCTCGGCACTTGGCGCTGGCCGGGCCGGAGTGGACGCTGGAGCGGCTCGGCCTGGCCGAGCAGGCGCTCGGGCTGGCCCGCTCGACGGCTGCGCCGATCCAGGAGCTGTGGGCCCGGGCCTGGCGGACCGACGCGTTCTGGGAGCTGGGCGACATCGCCTCGGTCGACGCCGAGCTCGACCGGCTGGCCAGCCTTGCCCACTCGCTTCGCAACCCGCTCGCCAGATGGCTTCTGCGGCGCCTCCAGGCAGCCCGGGCCCTGATGGCGGGCCAGTACGAGCAAGCCGCCGCGCGCTCCGAGGAGGCGACCGCCGCTGTCCCTCGGGAGAGCTTCATCGCGCGGATCCTCCATCTCTCGTTCATGGCGTGCGTCAACGCCGATCGAGGCGAGTGGATGGACTCGCAGCGGTGGGTGGTCGAGGCCAGACCGTCGACGATCACCTGGTCCCTGCTGTCGTGGTCCCTTGTCTCGGCGGGGCGGCGCGACGAGGCGCTGGCGTACTACGACCAGGCGCGGGCGAGCATCCGGCGCGTGCCGCGAGACAGCCGGTGGATGCCCACGATGGTGTTCCTCACCGAGGTGTCGTCCCAGTTCGACGACCACGAGACCGCCGAGATCTGCTATCGGGAGCTCCTGCCGTTCGAGGACCGGTTCGCGACGAGCGGCGGAGGGACAGTGGCCTGCCTGGGATCGGTCGCGTTGTTCCTGGGCATGGCGGCCATGACCCTCGGGCGGTTCGATGACGGCGAGGTCCACCTCCGTCTGGCCATCCAGCGGAACACCGCGGTCGGGGCCAGGCCCTGGGCCGCCAGAGCCGAGCTGGCAATGGCGGAGCTGCTCTGCCGCCAGGGGCGTGCCCGCGGGCAGGCTCTCGACCTGGCGCAACGGGCGGCGCACACGGCGGGCGCGCTGGGAATGAAGGTGCTCCGCGCTCGTGCCCAGGCCGTCATCGACGACATTGCGGCCGCGAAGGGGCTGGTTCTGCTGTCAAGGCGGGAGCGGGAGGTGGCGGCGCTGGTCGCCCGAGGCCTGAGCAACCGGGAGATCGCCCGGACCCTGTTCCTGTCCGAACGGACCGCCGAGAACCACGTCCAGCACATCCTGACCAAGCTCGGGTTCGGCTCCCGGGCCCAGATCGCCGCCTGGGCCGTCGCCGAGGGCCTGTCGACCCCGAAGAGGAACTGAGTACCTGCCTGAGTAGTCCCCCAGATGTCCCGGGGGTCCGACTCGTCGCACGCTCCCCTCGACATGCCAGCACGGAAAGGGAGGAGCGGAGATGGACGACGAGGCAAGGCGGGCCAGGGTCGGGCAACTGGTGGAGGCGCTCAACGCCCGCGACATGGAGTGGTTCGACGCCCTCTACGACGACGACGTGGTCATCCACTGGCCCCAGTCGGGTGAGGTGATCCGCGGCAAGAAGAACATTCGGGAGCTCCGCGAGGCCTATCCGACCCCGCCCACGGCCACCCTGCGCCGCATCGTTGGCCGCGGTGACCTGTGGGCCATCGAAGCGGACTTCGACTACGACGGCGACCGTTTCCATGTCATCGTCATCCACCAATACCGCAATGGGCTGGTGGTAAGCGAAACGTCCTACTACGCGGCCCCGTTCGAGGCGCCGGCCTGGCGGGCCAGGTGGGTCGAGTCAGCACCAAGCTCCACGTCGAATTGACAGGCAGGGGACCCCGATGGAAGCAACGGCGCTGCACAGGACCTCGCGCGACGACGGCGAGCGGGTCTCGCTCGGTGGCCTGGACATCATCTTCAACATCACCGGTGACCAGACCAGCGACGCGTTCGCCATCTGCGAGGCGTCCCTCGAGCCCGGTCGCCTGATCCCAGGGCACCTCCACGACACCGAAGACGAGTTCTCCTATGTCATCGACGGTCGCATCGGCGTCCTGATCGGCGACCAGGAGCTGACCGCCGATGCGGGCTCCTGGGTCAGCAAGCCGCGCGGCATCCCGCACACCTTCTGGAATCCGGGACCCGACCACGCACGCACGATCGAGATCATCACCCCCGCGGGCTTCGAGAATTTCTTCCGCGAGCTCAGCGGAATCTTCAGCGCCGATGGCCCACCCGACGTCAAGCGCCTCACGGCCACGGCCGCGAACTACCACCATCACTTCCGCTCCGACCTCGAGCAGCCGCTGGCGGACAAGCACAACCTCCGCCTCATCGGTACCTAGCCCAGCCGCTGCACCGGCGGTACAGCCCCTGCGACGAGTTCGTTCGCACCGTCATCTTGGCGAACGCGGGAAGTGCTGGGCCGCTTGCAGCGCCGAATAAAAGGGGAAGGACACCATGCTTGGAGCGCATCCGATCCATCCGGTGCTGCTGGCGACTGACCTCGCTGCCGCCAGGGACTTCTACCACGGCAAGCTCGGCCTGGAGATCCTGACCGAGAACGAGGCCGCCATCGTGTTTCGCTGTGGCGGGGGGACCCAACTCAGCGTGACCAGGAGCACGACGGG
>DASVXQ010000271.1:0-24214 GCA_036392615.1 Actinomycetes bacterium
GCCTGCGCGACCGCGACCTGCTCGGCGCCCGGCGGCGCGAGCAGCTGCGCGCGATCGACCGGGAGACGCTGGCCGGTGTGCTCGACCAGGCGGTGCTGGCGGCGACCATCACCTGCACCCGCAGCGGCGCGCAGCCGCCCAGCGCGGACGAGCTGCACGACGCGCTGCGGGACTCGCGGAACGGCTCGGGCTGAGCCACCATCCGTTCCGCCCGAGCAAGATCAGCCTCCTGTCGCCTCAAGCTGGCGCGGAAGTGCTGCTCACCAGGACTCGGGCGTGGAATGGTCGTTGACAACACCCGCTGCCGGCCGACGTGCGAGACCCCACCTCTGGCCGGCCAGGGCTTGCCGACGTGCTGCGAGCGTGGAGGCGGGTCAGCTGCACCGGCTTCAGGGGGCCGCCGACCATGCCCGTCAGCTCAGATGCCTGCCGTGCCCCTTGCATGCTTCTGCCGTGCCGATGTGGCGCCCCTCGGCGGTGACGTCCCGCGGCGTGGTGGAGAAGGCAGCGCGTGAGACTTTGCGGGGTTGACTATGCCGGGATCAGCTCGCGGGCTGCCACCTGTGGGGTGCGCAAAGGTGTTCATGCAGCTCGCCGGTACTCGCGTAGGAGACCACCGAGTAGGTCACGTCGGTGGACCCGACCGTGTTGAGCTTCGCCGACGGCGGTCAGAGCGGCGGATGGGTCAGGCGGTTCCAGCCCCAGCGCCCGGTGCGGACGATGCCGGTTGTAGTGCTGGACGTAAACCCGGAGCGCCTCCTCCAGATGCCCTCGCCCAACAATCAGCAGCCAGTCCAGACACTCGGCACGGACCGTGCCAACCCAGCGTTCGGCGTAGGCGTTCGCCTTGGGCGCCTGGACCGGTGTGAGCAGCACCTCGGCGTCCGCCGAGCGGAACACGTCGTCGAAGGCGCGGCAGAATTTCGCGTCACGGTCGCGGAGCACAAAGCGTACACGTCGTCCGCGCTCGCCCAGCACCAGCAGCAGGTTCCGCGCCTGCTGGGCGACCCAGGTGCCGTTGGGGTTGGCGGTCACGCCGGCCAGGTGGACTCGTCGGGTGTCCAGTTCGATGAAGAACAGCACGTACAGGCGCCGCAGCCAGATCGTGTCAACGGTGAAGAAGTCGCAGGCGATGATCCCGGCGGCTTGCTGGCGCAGGAACGCCCGCCAGGTGCTGTTTGCACGCCGCGGTGCTGGGTCGAGCCCGTGACGGCGCAGCGTGGTGCGGATCGCAGTTGCGGAGACCTGCACGCCCAGATGGAGCAGCTCGCCTTGGATGCGCTGGTAGCCCCAGCGAGGATTCTCCGTGGCCAGCCGGACGATCAACCGCTGCAGGTGCGTGGCCAGTGGAGGCCGGCCAGTCTGGTGGGGGTAGGTCCAGGAGCCGGCGACCAAGCGTCGATGCCAGCGCACCAGCGTGTCGGGCTTGACGAAGAAGCATGACCAGCGACCTCGGGGCAGCAAGCGGCTGATGGCGGCGAGCAGCGCCCGGTCGGTGGGTTCGAGCCTGGGGGCGGGAGACCTGGCGGCGGAGCACCGTGAGCTGGTGGCGCAGGACCAGGATCTCCAAGTCCTTGGCGGCATCGCCGCGGGCCAGCAACACGAGCAGCTGGACGGACCGGCACAACGCGAGGTACGCGAGTTTCGATAACACCCGGACAGCCTCCGAGGGTCGACGGAGGCCGCACACTACCGGGCCGCGCTTCCATGCGAACCGGCAGCTCATAGGCACCGCATGACTTTGCGCACCCCGCACCCCAGTACCAGCGCGAATGGCTGCGGTCATAGCCGTAGCCGGCCCAGCCTGCCAGGTCGCTGCGCCGCACGGTCTGGCGGGAGGCGCCACAGGGAACCGGGGTGGCGTCCAGCAGCCGCCACTGGTCACATCCCGACGGGCAGGCGATGGCCAAGGCGTGCAGGATGCTGGCGACCAGCGGCGCGGCCCGGCGCAGCCGGCGGTTGTCGGCGGCCTGGCCGCACACGTAGGGGAACAGGTGCCCCGGCCGGCCGGCCACCGCCCGCAGCCAGCGACGCTCGGAGGCATAGCCCAGCAGGACTTGAGCGACGCCAGACAGATCAGCTCGGCATCCGACAGCCTGGGTGGCTGGCCTGGCCCGCGGCGGGGTTCCAGCAGGTCGTCGGTGGTGACGTACAGTGCGGTGACGAGGTCGTCGAGAGCGGCGTGCACGAGGCCTCCTTGGGGTCGACGTTGCGGCAGCAACGTCAACTCTCGGCGGCCTCGTATCGCTTGTCAGGCCATGTCACCCTCGACCGAATACGACATCAGTGATCTAGCACCCAAAGCCCCGGGCGAGCCGCGCCGAACACCGCCGCGGAGCCGAACGATGCCACGGCCGACACGCCGGTGTCGCCCCACCCAGGGCCGATGTCAGCTTTCCGACGAGGTCGGGTGACGAGCTCGGCTCCCCGTCGAGCGCGTGGGTGCGGAAATGCTGGCACATCCCTGCGTGAGCTGCGGTTCGCACCAATGATCGCCTCGATACTGTCGACGCTCCCACCTCCCTACCCTGTGGGTGCCGGAAATTCGGCCACCTCAGGCCGCTCGAGCGTATTCATGGATCAGCCCGCCGAGCCGATCTCGCCGCACGACCCTGTAGGTGCCGAAAGCCTCGTCCCTGGCGTTGACCTGCGGCCTCGCATCAGTAGCAGAGGTCCGCGAGGATCCTCGTTATGGCGTTCAGACTCCTCTACTTGATCTTCTGTCAGCTCACCGGCTGGCTCGCACTGCTCGCTCGTGGGCAGGCGTCCAGGAACGCCGAGATCCTCGTGCTCCGCCATGAGGTCACGGTGCTGCGCCGACAGGTCACCCGGCCACGTCCCGCCTGGCCAGATCGGGCCGTGCTCTCGGCGCTGACCCGGCTGGTCCCAGGCAGCGTCGGCTCCACCGGTTCGTGACGCCCGAGACGTTGCTGCGCTGGCACCGGGACCTGACCAGACGCCACTGGACAAACCGCACCGCCCGCCTGGCCGCCGTTCGATCCCAGCAGAGCTGCGGCGCCTGATCCTAAGGATGGCAGCTGAGAACCCGACGTGGGGCTACCGACGCATCCAGGGAGAACTGCGAGGGCTCGGGTGCACGGTCGCGCCAAGCACGGTGTGGCTGCTCCTCAAACGCGCGGACATCGAGCCGGCACCATGCCGCGCGGGCCTGACATGGCGACAGTTCCTGTCCGCGCAGGCCGAAGGCATCATCGCCTGTGACTTCTTCCACGTCGACACGGTCCTGCTCAAGCGCCTGTACGTGCTGTTCGTAATCGAGCTTGCCACCCGCCACGTCCACGTCCTCGGCGTAACGGCGAACCCGAACGCAGGGTGGGTGGCCCAGCAGGCCCGCAACCTCCTCATGCGCTAGCCGACCGCATCGGGCGGTTCAAGTTCCTCATCCGTGACCGGGACGCGAAGTTCACCGACGCGTTTGATGCGGTCTTCGCCTCCGAGGGCATGCGGATCCTACGCACACCCGTGCGGGCGCCGCGGGCGAACGCCGTCGCCGAACGATGGGTCGGCACGGTCCGTCGTGGGGTGCTGGACCGCATACTGGTCCTGGGGCGGCGACATCTGGAGACGGTGCTGTCGGATTACGTGCTGCACGACAACCAGCACCGGCCGCACCGCTCGCTCGGCCAGGGGCCACCGCTGGGAGCCGTTCCCCCGCCCCTTCCAGCGGCCAGCGCACCGGTCATGCGGCTGGATCGACTCGGTGGACTGATCCACGAGTATGCCCAGGTCGCATGAGGTGGACGAGGTTTCGGCACCCACACGTGGCCGAGCTGCCCGCGGTGGTGGCAGCGCTGCGGACCAGGCTGCCTGGGGCGGACGGTCCGGTCGGGCTGCTTGGCTGGTCGGCGGGTGCGATGGTGGCGCTGTTGGCGCTGGCCGAGCGAAAGCTGACCGCTCGCGCGGTGGTGCTGGTACGTCCGGTGGTCCAGCTGGAACGGCCGGTGGAGGCCGACCCCCGCCGGGGTGAGCCAGCCCACCGGCCCACCGCTGCGGCGCATCCGATCGCCGAGCGGTTCGACTTCCTCGCCAGGGCGCCCGAGATCGTCGAGCAGGACCCCCAGCCGGCCGTGCTGGTGGCCGCTGGCGTCGGCGAGGACCCGCCCATTGGAGAGCCGGCCGAGCGCCTGTGGTCGGCGCTGGCCGACCGCTATCAGGTGCCCAGCCGGGTGGCCCTGCTGCTCACCCCCGAGCTGGCGCCGCGGCGCGCCGACCTGACGCAGGTCGACACCGCGGTCACCGACTGGTTCACCCGTCATCTGAGCGAGCGCCTCGGCCAGGAGACCACGATGCACTGACCTGAGCGACCCGGAACGACGATTTCTCGAACGCGATGTCGAACCGGCCCCCGCCCGGTCGACGCACAGATGGGAACAGGCTCCAAGCCGAAAGGACAAACCTCATGACCCAAGAGATCACCACACCCCGCCCCGCGGCGGCCGCCGCCGTCCAGCCGGCCGCCAAGCCGACTGGGGCGCTGCTGGCCGGCGGCCTGATCGCCGGGCCGCTGTACCTGGTGGCCGGCCTGGCTCAAGCGCTCACCCGCGACGGGTTCGACCTGGGCCGCCACGCCCTCAGCCTGCTGGAGAACGGCCGGCTGGGCTGGATCCAGATCGGCAACTTCCTGGTCGCCGGGCTGCTTTCCATCGCCTGCGCGGCAGGGATGCGGCGGGTGCTGGCCGGCGGGCCGGGCGGGACCTGGGGGCCGCGGTTGGTCGGCGTCTACGGCGCCGGCCTGGTGCTGGCCGGCGCCTTCCGGGCGGACCCGACCGACGGCTTCCCGCCGGGCACCCCGACCGGCCAGGGTGAGACGACCTGGCATGGCATGCTGCACCTGGCCGGCTTCGGGGTCGGCTTCCTGTGCCTGATCGTGGCCTGCTTCGCGATCGCCCGCGGGCTGGCCGCCCTCGGGCAGCGCCGATCGGCCGCATTCTCGCGCCTTGGCGGCGTGGTCATGCTCGGCGGCGTCGCAGCCTCCTTCGCGACCACCGGCACCTCCGCGGTGGTGGCGGCCGTGTGGGTTGCCGTGGTGGTCGCCTGGGCCTGGCTGGCGGTGACCGCCGCGCGCCTGTCTTCCCAGACCACCCACGCCATCGGCACCTGACAGCAGCCGCTCAACCGGCGCGGGCCGCGAGCGAAGTCGCGGCCCGCGCCACCCAAGGCCCCATCCAACAAGGAGCATCGCCATGTCCTTCCAGGCCTACCTCGACAACATCCAGGCCAAGACTGGCAAGACCCCAGCCGACTTCAAGGCGATCGCCGCGGAAAAGCAACTCCTGCGACCTGACGTCAAGGCCGGCCAGATCGTGGCGTGGCTCAAAGACGACTTCGGGCTCGGCCACGGCCACGCGATGGCCATCTACGCAACGCTCAAGCCGCACATGGGCAAGGGTGATCATGCTCGCCCGCGGTAAGCGGCTGCTGGCGAGCGCATCGGGCGAGCCGCTGCCGCCGCCATGGACCAGCCGCAAACACCTTGTCCACCGCTCGGACACGGTCACAGCCAACGCAACAGTCCCCCCGCCCGGTCTGCCGGGCAAGACGGCTGCGACCGCTCGCGTGTCGACCAAATCTACGTAAAGGTCGCTCGCCAATGGCGGCACGTCTATCGCGCGATGGACCTCCTGCCATCAGCTGAGACCGGTCACGATCCTGGGCCTGTCTCGGGGGTGCCGGCGTGTCAGCGCCGTGTCAGCGTGCCGACAGCGCCGTGGCAGCCTTGCAGCGCATCCTGCCACCCGAACAGAATCGCTATCGACGGTCGGACGGCGGGCCCACGGTCGACCCGGCAGGGAGGGCATTCGAATCGTGACGCTTGCGATCGAGGCCCAAGGGTTCGCCAGCATCGGAAGGATGAAGCTTGATGTTGTTGAAGCGAAAGCGGTCCGGCGCGCCGGTGACCGCGCCGGCGGCGAGCGCAGGCGACAGTCGTCCCGCGCTGCTGGTCGCCGAGCACGTCCGCAAGGTCTACCGCACCGGGGAGATCGAGGTGGCCGCCCTGGTCGACCTCGACCTCACGGTGCAGCAGGGCGAGATGGTGGCGGTGATGGGCCCGTCCGGGTCGGGGAAGACGACCTTGCTCAACTGTCTGTCCGGCCTGGACGACATCGACGCTGGCCGGGTCCTCCTGGCCGGGCGGGACCTGTTCGCGATGTCCGACGCCGACCGCACGACGCACCGGGCGACCTCGATGGGGTTCGTCTTCCAGGCGTTCAACCTGATCCCGGTATTCACCGCGGCCGAGAACGTCGAGATGCCCCTGCTGCTCGGCGGCGTAGGGGCCAAGGAGGCGCGTCACCGGGCGGTGGAGATGCTGGAGCGGGTCGGCCTCGGCGACCGCACCGGGCACCGCCCGAACGAGCTGTCCGGCGGCGAACAGCAGCGGGTCACGGTCGCCAGGGCGCTCGCATCCCGGCCCGCGATCGTCTGGGCCGACGAGCCGACCGGCAACCTGGACACGCAGATGGCCTCCCAGGTGGTTGACCTGCTCCACGAGCTGAACAAGGTCGATGGGCAGACGATCGTGCTCGTCACCCACGATCCGACGATCGGCCGGTCGGCCAGCCGGCTGATCCGCATGCGGGACGGCCGCCTGGTCGACGATGAGCAGCTCCCGCCGGCCGGGGAGCCGTGGGCGGGCGGCCGCGACGCCACGATGCAGGTGGAGGGCTGAGCGTTGTACCCGAACCTCACGCCCTTCCTTGTCGCCCTGCTCGGGGCGGCGCTGGCCGTCGCGGCGTTCATCGCGGTGCGCCGGCCGTTCCTGCGCAAGCTCGCGCTGCGGCAGGTCGCCCGGCGCCGCGGCGAGGCGGCCCTGGTGATCGCGGGGTCGGTGCTCGGCACCGCGATCATCATCGGCAGCCTCATCGTCGGCGACACCCTCAACTTCTCCGTCAAGCAGGTCGCCTACGAGAACCTCGGGCCGATCGATGAGATCGTCAGCTCGGCCTCGATCGCCAATGGTGATGAAGCTGCCCGCCAGGTCGAGCGCCTCAGGGGCGACCCGGACGTCGACGGGATCCTGACGCTGCGCGGCGACCAGGCCGCCGTCACCCGCGGCAGCGGCAGCAGGCGCACGGCCGAGCCGCGCGCGAGCGTGTGGGAGGTCGACTTCGCGCAGGCGGCCGCCTTCGGCGGCGCCGCCGACGGCGGGTCGGGCCTCTCCGGCCCCGCGCCGGGCGCCGGTGAGGCGGTCATCAACGCCGATCTCGCCAAGGCGGTGGGGGCACGGGACGGCGACGTGCTCACCTTCTACCTGTACGGCCGGCCGACCGGGGTCCGGGTGGCCCGGGTCGTGGCGACCAAGGGCGTGGCCGGGGCCGGCAACGGCTCGGTCTCCCGCGACGCCTTCTTCACGACCGGGACGCTCGTGCGGGCCGCCGAGGCCGCCCGTGCCGCAGCGCCCGCTGCAGCGCCGAAGGGCGCCGGGCCCGGCGCGCCGGCGGCCGAGCCGCACACGTTCTCGTTCGTCTCCAACACCGGCGGGGTCGAGTCCGGCAACAAGCGGAGCGACGCGGTCGCAGCCAAGTTGAAGGCCGCGCTTGGCCCGCTGGCCAGCCAGGGCACGTCGGTCGAGAAGCCCAAGCAGGACGTGCTCAAGGCCGCTGTGCAGGCGGGCAACGGCCTCGGCTCGCTGTTCCTGTTCATCGGCAGCTTCTCGATCATCGCCGGGGTGCTGCTGCTGGTGAACATCTTCGTGATGCTCGCCGAGGAGCGGAAGTCGGAGCTCGGCATGCTCCGCGCGGTCGGCATGAAGCGCGGGCGGCTGGTCCGCAGCTTCATGATCGAGGGCACCGTCTACGCGCTGGTGGCCTCCCTGGCCGGCATCCTGCTCGGCATCGGCGTCGGGCGCGCGGTCGTGGTCGTCGCGGCGCGGATCTTCAACGGCTTCTCCGACGACAACGGCGGTTTCAACCTCGCCTTCAAGTTCACCTCGGTCAGCATCTTCAACGGCTTCGCGATGGGCTTCCTGATCGCCTTTGTGACGGTGACGCTGACCAGCATGCGCATCAGCCGGGTTAACATCATCGCGGCCATCCGGGACCTGCCCAACGAGGGCGGCCGCCGCCTCAAGCGGCGCTGGGTGGCCCTGTCGACCGTGGCGGCGGCACTGTTCGGCGGCCTGTCGGCGGTCGCGATCGCCGGCAGCAAGGGGGTCGGCGTCTACCTGTACCCGTCGCTTGCCGTGCTCGCGCTGTGCCCGCTGCTCGTCCGCCTCGTGCCCAAGCGCTGGGCCTACACGGGCGCATCGCTCGCCGTGCTCGCCTGGGGGCTGTCGGCCAACACCCTGCGGCCGAAGGTCTTCGACGACGGCTCGACCGCGACGTTCATCGTGCTCGGGAGCCTGCTGACCTTCTCGGCGGTCTTCCTGGTCAGCCAGAATCAGGAGCTCCTGACCCGGCCGCTGCGGCCGCTGATCGCCCGCCCCACGCTGCGCGGGTTGGCGACCAGACTGGCGGTCGCCTACCCGATCGCTCGCCGCTTCCGCACCGGGGCCATCCTCATCATGTACGGGCTGGTCGTGTTCACGCTCGTGCTCATCACCGTGCTCGGCAACCTCATCGGCGCCACCACCGACAGCGAGGTCGCCAACGCCTCGGGCGGCTACGCGATCCGGGCCGACTTCAACCCGTCGGCGCCGGTCGCCGACCCGGCCCGGACCCTGACGAGTGGGCGCTTCGCCGGCCAAGTCGCCGCGGTCGCGCCGCTCACCGTGACCGACGGCAAGGTGACGAACCTCAACCCGAAGTTCACCGACCCGCTCGACGTCGCGGTGGTCGGCGCGGGCCCCGACCTCTCCGAGAACGGCCTGTTCCCGCTGACCAAGCGGCTGGACCGCCTCGGCGACGACCGTGGGGTCTGGCGGGCGGTCCAGTCCAACCCCGGCTACGTCATCCTCGATCAGTTCCTCGGGCAGAATGGCGGCGGCCCCGGGTCGGTCGCCTACAAGCCGGGCGACACCTTCACCCTGACCGACCCGCGCACCGGCGCGGCCGAGCGGAAGACGATCGCCGGGATCCTCAAGTCGGGCCAGGGCTTCCAGGGCATCGGCGGCCAGGTATTCGCGAGCCCGCTGATCATGAGCCAGACCGCGGCCCGCGCCCAGTTCGGGTCGGCCGCCAAGCTGGCCGCCGCCTTCGTCAAGCCGGCCGCCGGGGTCTCCGACGAGGCGCTCGCGGCCGAGCTGCAGGGCCAGTACCTGCCCGAGAGCCTGGTCGCCACCCAGATCCGCCATCAGGTCGAGCAGCAGTTCGCGGCCAACCGCGGCTTCTTCCAGCTCATGCAGGGCTTCCTCGCGCTCGGCCTGCTCGTCGGCATCGCCGGCCTGGGCGTGGTGATGGTCCGCGCCGTGCGGGAGCGCCGCCGCACCATTGGGGTGCTGCGCGCCCTCGGCTTCCAGGCGCACACCGTGCAGCGGGCGTTCCTCACCGAGAGCTCGTTCGTCGCCCTGGAGGGGATCCTGCTTGGCACCGTCCTGTCCATCGTCACGAGCTACCTGCTGTTCAACAACGACAAGGACCTGCAGGGCGCTGACATCGGCTTCCCGATCCCGTGGGCGAATATCGCCCTGCTTGTGCTCGCCGCCGCCGTCGCCTCGGTGCTGGCCACCGCTTGGCCGGCACGTCAGGCGGCGAAGATCCGGCCGGCGGTCGCCCTGCGCATCGCCGACTGACCGTCGCCGACGAGGCGCGCGCCCGGGGTCCTCACGGGGCACGCCTTGTAGCCAGCCACGCCCGGGCGGGATGCGAACTCTTCCCGCCTGGTTGGGGCGTCGGCCGCCGAGTCCTCGGGCTCACGGTCCGTGGGAGAGCTTCCGAGGCCGAAGCGCTCTGCGGACCACTGGCCGGGTGGGCCTCCGCCGGGCCACTTCCCGGAACCCGGCGCGGTCGTACATGGACTTGGCCCCAAAGAACAGGAAATCCGGGTGGCTTGGCTCCTGCTTGTCCACCGGGTAGGCCTCCACGACGCGGGCGCCGCACGACCGTGCGTAGTCCACGGCTGCCTGGAGCATCCGCTCTGACAGGCCCCGGCCGCGGGCCCTTCGGTCGACGAAGAAACAGATGATGGACCACACCGGCCGGTCGTCCACCGGCTTCATGATGGGGGACCGGCGCAGCTTGGCGTACTCCTCTCGGGGCCCGAGCGAGACCCATGCGACCGGGACGCCGTCTTGGTACCCGATGAGCCCTGGCACGCTCCCCCGGTCCACCAGGGCCTGCATCGCCTGCTGGTTCTCTGGGCCGGCGCCGGTGCCCGTTCCGGTCTTTCGGTAGAACATGCAAAAGCAGGTTCGAACAATGGGCCGATCGAACAGCTCGACCAGGTCGGGCCACCGCTCCTTGGTGACCGGGTGTGCTTCGAATGCCATTTGGGTCATTCTATTGGCCAGAGCGGGAGAAGTGCTGGTGGTCCAGGATGGAGGACCACCGCCCTCCCCACCGCCACACGGAGCTGCTCGTGCTGCTCGGCCGCAGCGATGCCGCGGCTTGCCGCCACCAGCCGCGCACAGGCTGGGCCCGCCCACCAGGAAGCCTGAGGAGGAGCCATGGCACGGTTGGTGGAGTTGCGGCGCCACACCGACAACGACGGCGACGTGCTGACCGACCAGGGCGTGGTGGCCGCGCTGCGCATCGGCGCCGGCCTTGCGGGCGGCTACCGGCTGGGCGTCTCCACCGGCGCCCAGCGTGCCACCCAGACGCTGGCCTGCCTGCTGGCCGCGCTCGGCCAGCCGGTGCCTGGCGGCGTGATCGTCGAGCCGGGGCTGCGCTCCCAACAGGAGGAGCGCTGGCGGGCGGCCTACCAGCAGGCCGGCAGCGGCGAGCTGGAGCTACTGCGCGCAGCCGACCCCGAGCTGGTCAGCCAGGACTCCGCCGCCCTGGGTGCTGCGCTCGGCCGGGTGCTGGAGCGGCTGGAGGACGGGGACCGGGCGCTGGTGGTTGGGCACCGCCCGACCAACGAGGCGGCCGTGCTCGGCCTCACCGGCCAGGTCGTCGCTCCGTTGGCCAAGGGCGCCGGGGTGCTGGTGGTGGCCGACGGCGACCGCGTCAAGGTTGCGCCCCTGGAGACCTGACGTGCGGACCGGCGCCATCGACCAGCGCTCACCACCCCAAGGCTTCCGCACCCTTTGGGACCGTCACGCGACCGCCGCCCTTGGCCACCGAAGCCCGGCGCACGAGTAAGCGCGCTTCGTCCCCCAGGGGCGCTGTTGCGTTCGCCATGACCGTGTGCGAGCAGCGAGACTCCCCCGCATGAGAACCCGCCGTCCTCGCCCCACTCCCATCGCCCGCTCGGCCTTCGCCGGCTTCCGCTTCCCACCCGACGTCATCGTCGTTGCGTCCGCTGGTACCTGCGTTTCGGCCTCTCCTACCGCGACGTCGAAGAACTGCTCGCCGAGCGCGGCGTCGAAGTGGATCACGTCACCGTCTACCGGTGGGTGCTGCGGTTCACCCCGCTGCTGACCGACGCCGCCAGGCCGTGCCGCCACCGGGTCGGCACCCGCTGGCAGGTAGACGAGACCTACGTGAGAGTCGCCGGCCGCTGGCGCTACATCTACCGCGCGATTGATCAGTTCGGCTAGGTCATCGACGTGTTCGTCTCCTCGTAGCGGGACGCCAACGCGGCTCGCCGGTTCTTCGAGCAAGCGATTGGCGCGACCAAGGTCATGCCTGCCGAGATCACCACTGACAAGGCGGCGGTCTATCCGGGCGTGCTGGAGGAGCTGCTGCCAGCGGGATGGCATCGCGGCGAGCAGTACGCCAACAACCGCGTCGAGGCAGATCACGGCCGGTTGAAGGCGCGCCTACGGCCGGTGCGTGGCCTCGGTGATGTCGTTGCGGTTGCCGCCTATCAGCAGGACCTCGTCGAACTGGAACGACCAGCGCACCAGGTCAAGGTGGCCCTCGGCGTCCCAGACGTCCTCTTGGCCAACCTGCGCCCGAACTCATCGACCGCCACCACGGTGTGGGTGCTCTTCAGGGGACCAGAACGAGCTTTCCGCGGACGTGGCCGGACTGGCTGATGCGGTAGGCCTCGGCGGCGCGGCCGAACGGGAAGGTCTGCACCTTGATCACCAGCTTGTTCTGTGCCAGCAGCTCGGCGACCTGCGCCAGAGCCTGCATGGGGTGACTGTCGGCGTCGCCACCGGTGACGCGGGCTCCGGCCTGACCGGCGGCGAAGTTGGCGATGCTGAGCACCTGGGACGGCTCGGGTGCCAAGCTGATCAGCTCCTCGACCGGGGTCTTGCCCGCGACGTCGAAGACCGCGTCGACCGGCCCGCCGGCAGCGGCCCGGACCCGCTCGGCCAGGCCTTGGCCGTAGCGCACCGGGGTCGCACCGATCTCCCGCAGATAGTCGTGGTTGGCCTCGCTGGCCGAGGCGATCACCGTGGCGCCTCGGGCCAGCGCCATCTGCACGGCGACCGCGCCCACGCCACCCGCACCGCCGTCGACGAAGAGCGTGTCGCCAGCGTTGACGTCGAGCAGACGAAGACCGCGTTCACTGGTCTCACCGGCCACGCCCGCCGCCGCGGCCACCGCCCAGTCGATCGACGGCGGCTTGGCCGCCCAGGAGCCCAGCACGGCGTCCTCCGCCTGGGTGTGCTGGCCGCGGCCGAACACCTCGTCACCCACAGCGACGCCGGTGACCCCGTCGCCGACCTCGTCGACCACACCGGCAGCGTCGGAGCCGAGGTACCCGATGCCCTCCATCGGCTTGCCACCGGACAAAGCGCCGGAGATGATCTTCCAGTCGATCGGGTTCACGCTGGCCGCACGCACAGCGATCCGGATCTGCCCAGGGCCCGCGTGCGGATCAGGAGCCTCCGCCCACTCCAGGACCTCCGGGCCCCCGTACGCCCTGAACTGCAACGCTCGCATCCACCCCTCCTCCCGCACGGGCGGGTCAGCCGCCGCTTCCAGGGGTCAGCCGCCCAGCCAGCGAGCCAAGTAAGCCTCGACCGACCCAGGGCAGTTCATTCCCCGGATGATGCCACGCTCCTGGGAAGATGGCGTCGAGATGCCAGGGCGGCCGTTCATGCAACCTTGGTCATGGACGCCTTCAGCCGCTTCATCGTCGCTGGCAGGCCTCGCGGTCGCTGCGCATCGACCTGGCGAGGACTGCCTCGGCCGCACCACCGGCTCTCGCGAACCGCACCGACGCAGGCTGGCACGGAGCTCGGCCCCCTTCCGGAAGCGAGGCTCGACATCTCCGCGGATGGAGGACCTGTCGGCAGTGACCGCGTGCCGTCCTCGGGCAGGCAGCGGCATCGCCCGCGTCGCGTGGCGCTAGCCAGCCTGGAGGGAGTGAGCTGGCAGTCCCATGAGCCCAGTTTGGAGTCGGGAAGCGGCGCTGATCATTCCACTAGTCATTCCACCAGGGCACATGCCGGGTAACGGCACGATACCTCCTGGAGCGACTGTTGCGTTGAGTCAGTCGGCGGCATGCTGAAGGCTGGACCTCGACCCAGGATCGGATCGCCAAGGCTTATTCCTGGAACGCGACGGCCAAGCGCCGGCTCGCTAGCTCGTCAATCCCCCAGCTCGTAATGTCCACGCCGAATGTTCTGCATGAACGCGTGACCTCTGATGATCACCCTGGCGCTGCGGTCCCGCTTGAGCCCACGCATCGGTCGCGGCCGGGCCTTCAGCCGGCCGTGATCGCACTCGACCCGGTTGTTGGCGTACCGGTCGGTGCGGTGCCATGCCGCGGGCAGCAGCGCCTCCAGCACGGGCGGGTAGACCGGCGCCTGATCGGTGGTGACCTCGGCGGGTGTGACCTTGGTAGCGCCGCTCGCCTGCTGGAAGAACTGGCGGGCTGCTCGCACGTCCCGATGTGGAGCGACCAACACATCGATCACCTGGCCGAACTGGTCGATCGCGCGGTATACATAGCGCCACTGCCCGGCGACCTTCACGACGTCTCGTCCACCTGCCAGCGATCTCCCACCAGGTGTCTGCATGGTCAGGCCGCCTCGGCCAGGAGCGGCGTGAAGCGCAGCACCCACCGGTAGACACTGACGTGGCCGACCTCGACACCTCACTCGATGAGCAGCTCTTCGACGTCGCGATACGACCGGCCGAAGCGTAGGTACCAGCGCACCGCGACGACGATGACCTCGGGTGGAAACCGGAAGCCGGCGAAGGCGGACCGCGGGATTGGAGCGAGACGAGGGCGACGAGTTCTCATGGCGCCAGTCTCGCTGCTCGAACACGGTCACAGCCAATGCAACAATCGCAGCTTGGGACCTGACCACCCCGACACGGTCGATCTCCAGCGCGCCAAGTAGTTCTATGCGAGCTACTCCAACAGGGATGGTTGACCCGCAGCGATCCTGAGGCTTCGCCCGTCGTCGTCAACCGCCCAGACAGGCTTGTAGCGCTTGATCCACCACTTGGTGAACGGGGCCTCGCCAGGAGCGCGGCCACCGCTCATTGGCTCGACGCGTGGCACGACGACGCAGCCGATCGGGTTGGACCCGCGGAGCCCCATGCTGCCCAGGCATTCCTCAGCGTCGAGCACGAGGTCCTTGAGCAGCAGCGCCGCCGCCTGCGTTCCCTTGTCGTTGATGCCCGCGACCCAGATGAGCCGCTGGTAGGCGTTGAACGGGCTCCGCGACACGGAGACAAAGCCTGCATCCCGTCTGTCGCCGGTATCTGCGCCCATCCGGAACTCCTCTTCGCTGGAGGCGAGCATCAGCTGGCCGAACATGCGCTCGCCACTCTTGGCGAACCGCAGGTGGGGCATGATGTCGTTGATCGCGAACGAGTAGGCGTTGACCATACCGGCGCCAACGAGGACCACGTTTCGCCGGCTGGACACCAAGTCGCCCGTGCCGGGCCAGACGTCGACCGCCACACGGACGTCGGGGTTGGACCGCAGCGCGGCCAGCGCCTCCATCACGCCGACGGCGTCGCTGGTCGCCGCCGGCGCGAGTGGGCCGTGCTCGGGCGCCGATTCCCCGAGGATGACCAGCAGGGGCTCCTGGAGCAGTTCCGGAACGGTGCGCAGCCCGAGCTTGCCACCTGGCCGGACCTGGCTCCACGACGGGAACGGGATCGGCGGCATACCCTGCTTCTGGCGCGGGTGCAGGCCCTTGAAGAGTGCCTCCTCCTGTGGCGTGATCAGGCGCTCGGTCAGCACGAGGATGGGGCTGTCCCGGACCTCCTCGATCAGCGTGGGCCGAAACAGGGGGCGGTGGAAGCTGATGGCGCTGTAGGCCTCTTGCGATATGGCGATGCGACCGATCGGGCAGTACTTCTGCAACTTGCCGGCGAGGTCGAGGTCGGCGCTGTCCATCTTGCCCCGATGCTCGGGCGGCACCGACGCGAGCGAATCGTCGGTCACGTGCATTCCGATCCTGATGAAGACCACCGCTCCGTTGAGCAGCGCGACGTTGTGACGGTTGATCTCCCCGACGGCGTCGAGCAAATCAAGCGCTGCGGCGACTGCTCTGCGCGCCGAGGGGAACAGCGCGATCACCCCATCGCCAGAGCGCAGCCATACGTCTCCCGTGTACGCCTCGGCCAACTCGTCCACCGCCTGGTGGTAGGCGCCGAACGGGCCGTCCTCTTCGGTCGGCTCGGGGCCTCCCTTCATCGACTCCTTGAGCAGCGACGACTTGTAGACGTCAATGTTCAGGATCGCCGCCCGCGACATCCAGGCCTCCCGTCCGCGAGCCCCCGCTGCGTTGCCACCGTCGAGTGCCCGATCTGCCGATTGTCGGAGCATGAGAGGTTTGCGTCAATCAGCTCGCCGACGGCGATCGGGGCGAGGTGGGTGCGGAGGCCGCGTGTACTGCGGATGGGCCCCGCCCCGGCGAATTCCTGAACGCCCTGTAACGACCAACTGGTCGGCTGGCAAGCTTCAAGGTGGGCTTCTAGCCGCGGCCGCTTTCGACGAACGGGTCTTTCCGTGCCGCTCAGGCTCCACAGGCCAAGGTCAGCCGGTCAGGCAAGCGTGACGGTTGCCTCCACCTCGACAGCATCGCGCACCTTCAGGGCACCCATGAAGCCCCTGTAGGGCCGGATCCCCCACCGGCTCTGCTGGACGCTTGTGCTCCCGATGACCGTGCGATCGTCGGTCACCTGCACGGTGAGCCGGAGCGGGCGGGTGAGACCAAGGAGCGTCAGCTCGCCGTCGACTGTCGCCTTGTCACCGTCGACCCGAACCGTGGTGGACGCGAAGAACGCCTGCGGATAGTCGCCGACCCTCAGGAGCTTGGCGGTGGTCTTCTCGATCTCGCGACGGTCGCTGTCGGTGAGCGGCTTGGCCCCCCCGTGTCCTTCCCGCACCTCAAGAGAGCGCAGGTCGACCTCGACAGCCAGGCGGGGCTGGCTGTCGGGCGCGCCCGGAATGGTGATGGTGCCCTGCCAGCGAGTGGCCTCGATGACCAGATCGTGCCCCACCACAGCGGCCATGCCTTCACGGAAAGTGCGCAGGATCAGGTGCCCGTTTCGCGGGCCGATCTCGTGCTCTGCAGCAGACAGCAGCATGCCGCAAGACTACGATCCCGGTCTGTCCAGCCCAAGAGGAACGGCCCGGATGGAGGCCGCCGACAGCACGGACGCGATCGACGCGCCTGGACCTGCAAGCCTCACCCGGAACCGAAGTCGATGCGGAGGCGGACCTCCTGTCCGGCGATCACCTGCCCATGCCGACCAGCTCGGCGGATGGGAGGGTGTCGATCGTCTCCATCTCCTTGGTGAAGTTGACCCACTCGTTGTCCATTAGGGCACGTGGCCTGAAGTCCGGGCTCGCGAGAATGCCGTGGATGCGACGGCGCTGCATGCCCATATTGCCCCATCGTAGATCGGGAAGCAGGCCGCCTCGCGCAGGTACTTCTCGAACAGATGCTGCTTGTCGTAGCTGTTCACGCCAACGACCTGCATGCACTTATAGACCGTGTCGAACATCAGCTCGCTGCAGTGCACCTTGCACATCGCACCGATCAACTCGGCGTGGTTGTCGTGGCGATCGAGGTAGTGCGCGGTCTTCGAGCAGAAGTCAGGGCCTCGGCAAATGCGGGGTTGTCTGGATAGGCAGGTGAGGATCGGTCTGGCGTGAATGTGAGACAGGCACGGACTCCAGCGATCATGCGGGTGCCAACGCCCATGACCCCTCTGGAGACCGTGCCTGCCCCCACATCATCTCCCATTCCCACAGCCGCCAAGCGGCTGGATGCCCCTGTCGCGCTGGCACCTGACCAGTGCCGCAGCCTGCTCGACGAGCTTGCCCAGATCACCGACCCCAGACAGCGACGTGGCCGACGGCACATGCTGGGCGTGGTGCTGGCCGTGGCGGTCGCCGCCGTGCTGGCCGGCGCCAGATCCCTGGCCGCGATCGGCGAGTGGGCGGCGGATGCGCCCGGGCCGGTCCTGGCCGCGCTCGGGGTGCACCGCCACCCACTGCGTCGGGTCTGGCGGCCACCCGGGGAGGCCACCGTGCGCCGCGTGCTGGCCTGCGTCGACGCCGACGCGCTGGACCTGGTCATCGCGCGGTGGCTGGCCGACCAACAACTTCCCCAACCCCGGGCGGCGTGGCGTCAGGCGGTCGCGGTCGACGGCAAGACCCTGCGCGGCAGCGGCCACCACGGCCACCCGCAGGTCCACCTGCTCGCCGCGATGGACCACACCACCCGCGCCGTCCTGGGCCAGACCGACGTTGACAGCAAGACCAACGAGATCGCCCGGTTCCGGCCGCTGCTGGACGGCTTGGACCTGGCCGGGCGGGTCATCACCGCCGACGCCATCCACACCCAACGTGAGCACGCCGACTGGCTGGTCACCCAAAAGCACGCCGCCTACCTGCTCGTCGTCAAAGGCAACCAGCCCACGCTGCACCAGCAACTCAAGGCCCTGCCCTGGCGCGCCATCCCCATCGCCGACCACACCCGCAATCGCGGCCACGGCCGGGTCGAACTCCGCCGCGTGCAGGTCACCACCGTCGCTGGCCTGGACTTCCCCCACGCCACCCAGGCGCTGCGCATCACCCGCCGGGTCGGGTCCCTGCACAGCCAGCGCTGGCGCACCGTGACCGTGTATGCGGTCACCAGCCTCACCGCCGCCCAGGCCCACCCCGCCCGCCTCGCCGACTACCTCCGAGGACACTGGGGCATCGAGGCGTTCACCACCTCCGCGACACCACCTTCGCCGAGGACGCCTCCCAGATCCGTACCGGCAACACCCCACAAGCCATGGCCAGCCTACGCAACCTCGCCATCGCCATCCTGCGCCTCCGCGGCGACCGCAACATCGCCGCCGCGCTGCGCCGCAACGCCCGCGACGCCACCCGAGTCCTGTCACTGCTCGGCATCACCAGCCCGTGAGTCAGACATTCCCGCACTTGCCGAGGCCCTGCCTTTCGCTATCCTCCTCGTCGTCAGCAGCATCCTGGTGCGCCTCTGACGGCAGGACGAACAGGTGCGCAAACACCTGACCCTCCAGATTGGGGTACGAGATGCCCGACGACCATCGCCAGCTTGCCGAAGCCTACCTGGCCATGCTCAATCAGCACGATCCCAACGCTGTCGACCGCTTTGTGGCCGTCGACTACATCAACCACAATCCATTCGTGCCCGACGGCCGCGAGGCCAACCGCGCGTTCTGGGCCGGCTTCTTCGCCGCGTTCCCTGACCTGCAGGCCGCCATGGAAGACCTCGTGGTGGCGGGCGATCGGGTGGTCGGCCGCTTCGTCTACCGTGGCACCCACACCGGGCCGTTCTTCGGGATCGCCCCGACCGGCCGGCCAATCGAGATGCGCTCCATCGACATCTGGCGGGTTCGGGAGGGCGAGTTCGTCGAGCACTGGGACGAGCTCAACATGCTCGAGGTGATGCAACAGCTCGGCGTGATCCCTCCGCTCGACCTCGGTGCCCAGGGCCAATCATCGTGAGCGTCCTCAGCCGCGTACTCGCCGCGGTCGCAGTGCTGGCTGCCGCCGTCATTTACGGCACCGACGTGTTCTGTGCGATCGTGCAGCGCCCCGCCCTCACCCGCGTGGACGACCGCACGTTGACCAGCGTCATGGGCCAAGTCCACTTCTACGGCGACCGACGTCTGCCTGTTCCCGGCGCACTCGGACTGCTCGCCGCCGCCCTGAGCACCGTGGCCGCGGCACTAGCCGGACGCGCCGCTGCTGCCGCCGCTGGCGCCGCCGCCGTGCTCGTCCTGGCCGTGTGGATGGTCATCTACCTGCGCGCCAGCGCCCCAGTCAACCGCCGGCTCACCGCCGCCGCGCTCGCCGGATACACCCCGTCCGACGCGCGTGCGCTGCAGCAGCGGTGGGACAGCGTGATCAACGCGCGCGCCGCCCTGCAAGCTCTTGCCGTGGCCGCCTTGTGCGCCGCGCTCGCTCTTCCTTGAGTCTTCCGGAGCCAGACTCCAGCGCCCGGGCCGGCGTGAGAGACGCGCGTCGCAGCCAGCGCGCAGCGGTACAGGTGTGGGGCAGGGCCTCGGCAAGTGAAACTATGTCCGCATGGTGGGGGCAGGCACGGTCTCCAGAGGGGTCATGGGCGTTGGCACCCGCATGATCGCTGGAGTCCGTGCCTGTCTCACATTCACGCCAGACCGATCCTCACCTGCCTATCCAGACAACCCCGCACTTGCCGAGGCCCTGGACCGGAACCCCCTTGGCCAAGGCCGCAAGGCAATTCTGAAGCGACCCAGACAATGGCTCGCTCTCGAGCCGGTCGTTCAGGGTCGTCTACTGCCCGGAACGCACTCGCCGACGACAGAATTCTGCATGCTGGAGGTATTTGGCTTGCAGGTTAGTACTCCAGCCGTAGATCGTGACCTGGCTGGCCGGGCGGCGGGGTCGGGGTTGGCGGCGAGCAGACCAGGGCGGCCACCGCTGATCATCTGGTGTTGTGACGACAACCAAAGATCGGACGGTGGCCGCAGGCCACAGCGTAGAGGTAGACCCTGCGCGGTGGCAGGCAGGGCTGGAGGAGTTGCTGGGCCGGGTCGCGGGACGGTTTGGCCGGGTGGATCTGCGGCGACGGGCTGGGGCGTTTGTGCGCGGACTGCTGGCGGACCTGCCGCGCAAGAACTGCTGGACGATCGCCGAGCACGCCGGGGATGCCAGCCCTGATGGGATGCAACACCTGCTCGCTCGGGCGGTGTGGGACCACGACGCGGTCCGCGACGACGTGCGCGCCTATCTCGTCGAGCACCTGCGCGACCCAGAGGCGGTGCTGGTCATCGACGAGACCGGCGATCTCAAGAAGGGCACCACCACCGTGGGCGTGCAGCGCCAGTACACCGGCACCGCTGGGCGGATCGAGAACGCCCAGGTGGCGGTCTACCTGGTGTACGCCACCGATACCGGGCATGCCATGATCGACCGGGAGCTGTACCTGCCCAGGGCCTGGACCGACGATCCTGCCCGCTTGCAGGCGGCTGGCGTCCCTGACCAGGTGGGGTTTGCGACCAAGCCCAAGCTGGCCACGCGGATGCTGGCCCGTGCGCTGGACGCCGGGGTCCCGGCGGCTTGGGTGACCGGCGATGAGGTCTACGGTGCCAACCCCGGGCTGCGGGGCGAGCTGGAAGCTCGACAGATCGGCTATGTCCTGGCGGTGGCCTGTGACCACCGCGTCTGGATGGGCGGCACCAGCCAGCGTGCCGACGTCCTGCTTGGACGTGTCCCGGCGCGGGCGTGGCAGTGCGTGTCGGCCGGCAAGGGCGCCAAAGGCCACCGCCTGTACCAGTGGGCGTTCCTGCGCCTGGACCACCCCGATCCTGCGCCCGACGGACAGGCTGGCCAGCACTGGCTCATGGTCCGCCGCAACCACACCACCGGCGAACTGGCCTTCTACCGCTGCTACACGCCTCGTCCGGTGCCGCTTGGCATCCTGGTCAACGTCGCCGGGCGGCGCTGGACCATCGAGGAGCGCTTCCAGACCGGCAAGGGTCTGGTCGGCCTGGACCAGCATCAACTCCGGCGCTGGCGCTCTTGGTACCGCTGGGCCACCCTGGCGATGCTCGCCCACGCCTTCCTGGTGGTCGCGGCCGTGACCGAACACATCCGCCAGCCAACACCGTTCGAGCTGATCGGGTTGACCTGCAACGAGATCCAGCACCTGTTCGCGGCGCTGGTCGCTCGGCCCGCCGGTGATCTGGGCCACCGGCTGCGCTGGTCGGTGTGGCGACGTCGACATCAGGCACGCGCCCGTACCTGCCACTACCGACGACAAGCCGCCCCACTATGAACGTCTTTCATCTCGGTGGTGGCAGCCGCTGCGATACTCAAGCCAATGAACCTCCTGGAGCTTCTCGCAAAGTTCGGGCTGACCGGGCAGGTCGGTCCGATCTACCCTGGCGCGGCCCTGACTGACCTGGCCGCCCGACTGGGCCGGCCCTGGGACATCGGCCGCATCTCTAAGCGCCACCGCTGGCCACACCTGTTCTCCTACGGAGACATCGAACTGGTCGCCTGCCGCTGCCGCATCGTCACCCACATCAGCATCCAGACGCACCGCCAGCGCATCGAGCTGCCCACGCTCCAGGGCGGCATGATCACGATCGCTCCCGGTCAGCTCACCTTCGAGCAGATCGCCACCGCGCTCCACAAGGCGCAATGCCGCTGGACGCTCCACAACGACAGCCCAGGCTCGCGCACACTGCGGACCCAACCAGCCGGCGCGCACTTCGTCTTCGACACCGCTGTGGGCCCCGCACCCGTCCTCCACGCCGCAAGCGTGTTCGGTGCCCAGCACCAATGCCCGCCCATCCCACCAGGACAACCAGACGACGGACTCGGCAGATAGCCACCTCGACTTCACGCCAGCAACGATCACGATCTACGGCTGGAGTACTATTGCCTATCCCCGAAGCGTCCGTACGTGTGGTCAGCGGCCCCGAGCAGAGCGCCTCGGGAGGGCTGTAGCTCTCCCGAGGCGCGCGAGTGGGCGGTTAGAACGGTTCCTCTGTATGTCAAGCGCTAAGCCCATGGCGCTTGCCTTGACGCCCTGCGGCTTTCAGACTGTTCGCATGGATCGCGAACGTGTCGTACCGCGGGGATCGGCGCAGGCTCCACGCGAGCGCACCCAGCCACGACCACCGACGGCGCAGGCTCCACGCGAGCGCACCCAGCCGCCACGGGTGCGGGAACGCGACGACCCTCGTTTGGTCGATCAGGAGCACCGCGGTCGCACGGAAAGTGACCGCACCGACCTGTTCTTGATCGACCCGCAGCAGTTGACAGAACTCATGCACCGGACCGTTGCTGCGCGTGAGCGCCTGCATGGTGAGCGTCCAGCGAGCGAGGTCACAGATGAGGACATCGTCGCAAGCCGGAATGATCTAGCAGCAGCCCTGCCAGTACTCCTTGACGTATACGGCCAGCGAGTCAGTCGACCGGTGGGATCGGGCGCCCAGGTCGAGCAGGAAAAAGCGATTCTTACCCACCTTGAGGAAATCCGGGATTCCGGGGTGCTCAGTGGCCAGATTCCACGAGCCCCGGCGCTTCGGGAGCGCTTGATCAAGACCTTGCGTTGGATCGCTGCCGCCGTTGCTGGAGCCCTGATCGGATTGGTCCTTCAGGCCATATTTGATGCGTTCGGGCTCACTGACGCTCTGGGACGAGCGGCTGTTCACACGGCCGAAGCGGCACGAGGAATGGTCGGCCAACTCAGGGAGATGGCGCCGGAACTGGTCGGACCCGCCCTGCTCAGCGGCCAGTTCGCAGGCACTATCGCCTTGCTCATCGAGGTACGCGCGTTGCTGGCAGCCGAGCCACATGCCTGGTGGGCGGGCTATCCCGGTTCCTTTGACCGGAGCGGGAGGTCGGATTCCCGCTTGTCAGCCTCTACTGGCGACGGCCGACGGAAACGACCTCTGAACAGGTCAAGCGATCCGCCAGGCCCGTCTAGCGCATCACAGCGGGGCGGCACGACCCTGGTTTGACGCCGGGTCGGGGCGAGGAAGGTGGCCTTGGAGATTCTCGGGCTCGAAGAGGTTGATCACTTTCCTGCCTGAATTGGGTCGGGTGAAGGACTGAGGTGGTGACCGGCCGAGCTTCCTTCGGGGTGGGAAGCCGACGACGGTCAGGAAAGACCAAAGCGCCCCGGCGGCAACCCGGGGGCGCTATTCGGTCGTGCTGGGAGTCAGAGGTCAGGGGACGGGCAGCTCCCGCCCGGCCCGATCAATCGTGGCCCGCGGCGGGCGGTCGCGTCGTCCTGGTTGATGTCGCGCTGGTGGGCGAGGCGGACCTCCACGTAGACGCGGACCAGCAGGCTGCAGCCCCGGTTGGGAGACGGCTGGCTGATCGACACGACCTCGAACACCTCGGCCAACCTGGGCGCGGCCTGCTGGCACTCCTGCGATGTGCCCTCCAGCCGGATCTTCACCATGACCTCACTCGGCTCAGATCGGTTCCTCTGTATGTCGAGTGCGGTCGACTTGCTTGAGTTGATTGGCTGCTGCTTGACCTTGGCCTGGTCTTCACGATGAGGTTTGCCACCTGGTCTGGACAAGGAAGGGGTGGCTGATGGCGCGCCTGATCGTGCAGGCAGTGGGAACGGCTGCGGAGGGAGCGGCGTCGGGGGTCGCCAGCCCCGGCAACAGCGACCCGTTGTACCTGGTCGTCTCGGTCACCGACACCGGTGGCGTGCCGGTCAGCGGCTTGACCGCCGCCGACTTCACGATCG
This sequence comes from Actinomycetes bacterium, assembly GCA_036392615.1. Classification (GTDB taxonomy): domain Bacteria; phylum Actinomycetota; class CALGFH01; order CALGFH01; family CALGFH01; genus DASVXQ01. The sequence goes on from DASVXQ010000271.1 coordinate 23,660, forward strand.
ATGCCAAGCTCGTCGCCGCCGGTGGCGCGCAGGTCGAGATCGCCTCGGCGGGTGGCGGGCAACACGGCGACTATCTGCTGGATGTTGTGCCGGTGACCTTCCAGGGGACGCAGTACACCTGGACTCTGGGCCGGTACATCTTCTTGCTGGCGGTCACCCGTGGCGCCGACCAGGGGCAAGCCGTGTGTGCCGTGTTCGTCCACTGAGACGCCAGCTGGTGGCCGACGGCAGCGCGCACCGACTCGGACCAGCGGCCCGGGTTAGCCAACGCCCCTTGGTCGCAGCCGAGGGCATTGGCAGCGTCAAGGTCGCTCAGAATCGGTTCCTCTAGCCCAGGCTTTTCACAAACCCCGGTAAGCCCGAGTGGCAGAAGGATCGGCGGCGGATCCGGAGAGCGGCGGGAGTTCAGGCGGTGGTGGTGGGCGTCTCCGTGGTGGTGGGCGCCTCCGTGGTGGTGGGCGCCTCCGTGGTGGTGGGCGCCTCGGTGGTGGTGGGCACCTCCGTGGTGGTGGGGGCGGTCGTGGTCGTCGTGGTGGTGCTGGTCGTCGTGGTGGT
>DASVXQ010000272.1:0-13806 GCA_036392615.1 Actinomycetes bacterium
CGTCGGCGGCGGCGGGAAGTTGCCGACCGGCGGCGGCACGCCCGGGATGCGGGCGCCGGCGACCACCCGGACGGCGCCGGCGTAGCCGCTGCGCCAGATCGAGGCGATCCGCACGACGTCGCCGGTGTGGGGCGCGTGCACCATCAGGCCCTTGCCGATGTACATGCCGACGTGGTGGATGGTCGCCGGCACGGCGGGGTTGTCGGCGTAGAAGACCAGGTCGCCGGGCAGCAGGTCGGCCACGGCGACGTGCGGGCCGGCGTTGAACTGGTCCACCGAGACCCGCGGGATGACCACCCCGGCCGCCAGGTAGGCGGCGCTGGTCAGCCCCGAGCAGTCGAACGCCGCCGGTCCCTTGGCCCCCCACTGGTACGGCTTGCCGAGCTGCCGCATGGCGTAGGCCACGGCGATCGCCGCGGCCCTGCCCGAGCTCATCCATGACGCCTGCGCCCTGGGGCCGAGCGTCCTGAACCACGCGGAGAAGGCCGCCCTGCGGCCGGCCTCGGCGTGGCGCGCCTGCGCGTCGAGCACGCCCTTGAGGCGCTTGTCGATGCTCTTGATGGTGGCCTGGAGCTGCTTGGCGAGCGTGTCGAGCCGGTGGTGCTGCGAGACCACGTCGGCGTCGAGCCGGCGCTGCTCGGTGAGCGCCGTCTCCGCCCGCTCGGTCAGCCCGTCCAGCTCGGCCTTGCGCTTGGCGACCTCCTGGACGTTGCGCGCGCCGGCCTCCAGGGCCGCCTTCTGCAAGGGCACGCGCCGTAACAGGTCGGCGGGGTCGGAGGTGCCGACCAGCTCGGAGACGAACCAGCCGGGGCCGGCCTCGTAGGTCTCGCGCGCCTGCTGGTCCAGCGTGTCCTGCGCGGCCGCCAGGTCCGTGGTCACGGCTTTCCGGCGGGCCTGCACGTCGGCGAGCTCGGCGCGCAGCTCACGCTCGTTGGCGATCGCCTTGTTGTACCGCTCGGAGATGCGCTCCAGCGCGTCGTACTGCTGGTCGAGGCGGGCCTGCAGCCCGAGCGCCTTGGCCTCGAGATCGGCGGCGCCGGCCACGCCGCCGGGGTCGGGCGCGGTGGCGGACGGAGCGGAGGTGGTGGCCGGCGGGCTGGCCGCGAGCGCCGGCCCGGCCGGCAGGCCGAGCAGCAGCGCGACAACCACGGAACGGCGAGCGGTCATCCAGATGCCCCAGCGCCGTCCCGCCATGCCACCTCCCAGGGCCTGCCGCCAACGTCCGATCCAAGCGAGATCGTCCGTATCCTACCCGAAAGGCTAGGTACATCGTGGGCCTCACACTACTCAGGTTTGCTGAAGCCCAGCTGAGCCGGCGGCGCTGGTCAGAACTGCGCCGCTTCCGTGCTGCCGTTCATCGCCCCGGTGGTCCCGTTCCCACCCGAGACCACCTCGGAAACCGCGTCGAAGTAGCCGGTGCCGACCTCGCGCTGGTGCCTGGTGGCGGTGTAGCCCTCGGCCTCGAGCGCCAGCTCGCGCTGCTGGAGGTCGACGTAGGCGGCCATCCCACGCTGCGCGAAGCCGCCGGCGAGCTCGAACATCGAGGCGTTGAGCGCGTGGAAGCCGGCCAGGGTGATGAACTGGAAGCGGTAGCCGAGCCGTCCCAGCTCCTTCTGGAAGCGGGCGATGGCCGGCTCGTCGAGGTGCTTGCGCCAGTTGAACGACGGCGAGCAGTTGTAGGCCAGCGCCTTGCCGGGGTGCTCGGCGTGGATCGCCTCGGCGAAGCTGGCCGCCTGGTCCAGGTCGGGCGTGGAGGTCTCGAACCACAGCAGGTCAGCGTAGGGCGCGGCCGCCCGCCCGCGCGCGATCGCCGGCTCCAGGCCCGGCTCCACGCGCCAGTAGCCCTCCATGGTCCGCTCGCCGGTCAGGAACCGCTGGTCGCGCTCGTCGACGTCGGTGGTCAGCAGGGTCGCGCCGAGCGCGTCGGTGCGGGCGATCAGCACGGTCGGCGCGCCGGCGACGTCGGCGGCCAGCCGCGCGGCGGTCAGCATCCGCAGGTACTGCCCGGTCGGCACCAGCACCTTGCCGCCAAGGTGGCCGCACTTCTTCTCGGAGGCGAGCTGGTCCTCGAAGTGCACGCCCGCCGCGCCGGCCTCGATCATCGCCATGGTCAGCTCGTAGGCGCTGAGCGCCCCGCCGAAGCCGGCCTCGGCGTCCGCCACGATCGGCACCAGCCAGTCGCGCGTGGCGCCGCCCTCGACCGACTCGACCTGGTCGGCCCTGCGCAGCGCGTTGTTCAGCCGCCGCACCAGCGCCGGCGCGCTGTTGGCCGGGTACAGGCTCTGGTCGGGGTAGGTCTGCCCGGCGAGGTTGGCGTCGGCGGCGACCTGCCAGCCGCTCAGGTAGATGGCCTCCAGCCCCGCCCGCACCATCTGCACCGCCTGGCCGCCGGACATCGCGCCGAGGGCCGCGACCACCTCACGCTCCCGGAGCTGCCGCCAGAGGCGCTCGGCCCCCCGCCTGGCCAGGGTGTGCTCCACCATGACCGAGCCCCGCAGCCGCAGAACGTCCTCCGCCTTGTAACCCCGGCGAATTCCCTCCCAACGTGCATCGGAGGCCCATTGGGCGGCGAGCTGGGCGGCATTCGGGGCGGCGTCGGTGGATGCGGGCATGCCAATCACTCCCTCCATCGGCGGGCAAAACTCATCAGAGCAATTGCGGTGAAATTGCTCCCAGGACCGGCTGCGCTCAAGCGTCGACACCGAGGCGCATCAACGCAGGTCAGGTGGATACGCGGTGGTGCCGCCGGCCCTCGTCGACCTCGCCGACGGAGACGCTCTCAGAGAAAGCCACAGTGGCGGGGGACGTCATCGGCCGGCACCTCCTCCCAGCGGCGCCCGGGGTCGGGCCGCCAAGCTCGGGAACTTCTTGCCACGGTAAAGGTGTCGGAGGTATTTAGCCAATCATTTATTGCTATCGGAATCATCGACATAACCGATGGCTCCGGGGCCCGGCCGGACGGCGGCGCGGCTGTCCGGCCTGGCGGGTACCGTATCCGTTCCCGACGCCGGCCCGACCGCCGCCGCCGCCCGATCCCGCCGCCAGGAGGTGGCCCACCTGCCCGTCGACGTCGCTGCCGGCTCCACGCCGCCGCCATGGCGGCTGCGGCCGTGAGCGCCGGGCGGCGCTGGTCGTGGGAGCAGGCCTGCGTCAGGCGGCTGGACCGGCACCGCCTGGCCGAGCCCGCGCGGGAGTCCCGGCCGGCGGAGATCGTCGCGGCGATGTGCGGCGCGCACGCGCAGGTGCTGACCGCCGCCGAGCTGTCGATCGGGGTGCGGACGGCCGGGAGCACCCGCGACGACGTCCAGCACGCCCTGTGGGCCGAGCACAGCCTGGTGAAGACCTTCGGCCCGCGCGGGACCGTCCACCTGCTGCCCACCGGGGAGCTGCCGATCTGGACCGGCGCGCTGTCGCAGCTCCCGCCGAGCGGGTCGAACTTCCCGCCCGACGTGCGCCTCACCGACGAGCAGACCGACAAGGTCGTGGCGGCGATCGGGGACGCGCTCGCCGACGCCGAGCTGACCATGGACGAGCTGAGCGAGGCGGTGATCGCCCGCGCCGGGCCCTGGGCCGGCGACCTGGTCATGCCGGCGTTCCAGGAGCTGTGGCCGCGCTGGCGCCAGGCGGTGGGCACCGCAGCGAGGCGCGGCGTGCTGTGCTTCGGGCACAACCGCGGGCGCAGGGTCACCTACACCAGCCCGCACCGTTGGCTGCCCGGCTTCGAGCCCGCCGAGGGCCGCGTGGCCGCCGCCGAGCTGCTGCGGCGCTACCTGCGCGCCTACGGGCCGGCCACGCCGCGCCACTTCGCCCAGTGGCTGGGCGCCCGGCCGCGCTGGGCCGCGGAGCTGTTCGAGGAGCTGGGCGACGAGCTGGAGCCGGTCGAGTTGCACGGCTCGCGGGCGTGGCTGGCCGCCGGGGACGCCGCGCCACCCGACCAGGCGCCCAGGGGCCTGCGACTGCTGCCCTACTTCGACGCCTACACGGTCGGCTGCCATCCCCGCGAGCTGCTCTTTCCCGGCCGCGCCGCCGAGCGGGCGCTCAACCCGACCGGACAGGCCGGCAACTTCCCGGTGCTGCTGCTGGACGGGGTGGCCGCCGGCGTATGGCACCAGCGCCGCTCCGGGCGCCGCCTGGCGGTCACCGTCGAGCCGCTGGAGCCGCTGCGCGGCGCACACCGCCGCGAGCTGGACCAGCAGGTCGAGCGCATCGGCGAGTTTCTCGGCTGCCGGCCCGAGCTGACCATCGGCACGGTCACCGCCGGCGCCCACGCGTAGCCGCGGGCGTGCGCGGTTCGCCTGGACGCCAAGGGATCCGGCGGTCAAGGGGCTGTGGACAGCGAGGGGAAGGGCGGCGCCGTCAGGTAGTAGGCTCTCGTGCAAGCGCCAGCGCGGGCGTGGTCGGCCGCCACGCGGGCGCGCCTGGAGGCCCACGAGCCCGGCCGGGCCGCCGTGGCGGCGGCCGCCCGGGACGGGAAGGGTTCGGGTCTTGGAAGGAGCCAAGCGAGGATGAGCGTTCCGAGTGCGTCCTACTCGATCACCATGCGGGTGCACATCGGGTCGGACCCGGTCGGCATCGGCCGGATCACCACCGCGGTCGGCGAGGCCGCCGGCGCGGTGGCCGCGGTCGACATCGTCGAGTCCCACCCCGACCGCCTGATCGTGGACCTCACCGTCAACGCCTCCGACGCCCGCCACGCCCAGGCGATCACCGACGCGGTCGAAGCGGTCCCCGGCGCGCACGTCCACAAGGTCAGCGACCGCACCTTCCTGCTGCACCTCGGCGGCAAGCTCGAGGTCACCTCCAAGGTCCCGCTGCGCACCCGCGACGACCTGTCGATGGCCTACACACCCGGCGTCGCCCGCGTCTGCCGCGCCATCGCCGAGAACCCCGAGGACGCCCGCAAGCTCACCATCAAGCGCAACACCGTCGCGGTGGTCACCGACGGCTCGGCGGTGCTCGGCCTCGGCAACATCGGCCCCGAGGCGGCCATGCCGGTGATGGAGGGCAAGGCGGTCCTGTTCAAGCAGTTCGCCGGCGTCGACGCCTGGCCGGTCGCGCTGGCGACCCAGGACACCGACGAGATCGTCCGCGCGGTCGAGCTGATCGCCCCGGCCTACGGCGGCATCAACCTGGAGGACATCGCCGCGCCGCGCTGCTTCGAGGTCGAGCGCCGCCTGCGCGAGGTGCTCGACATCCCGGTGTTCCACGACGACCAGCACGGCACCGCCATCGTGGTGCTGGCGGCGCTCACCAACGCGCTGCGGGTGGTCGGCAGGAAGCTCTCCGACATCCGGGTGGTGATGTCGGGCGCCGGGGCCGCCGGGGTCGCGATCGTCAAGATCCTCCAGGCCGAGGGCGCGGTCGACATCGTCGTCTGCGACCGCGCCGGCATCCTCTACCCGGGCCGCGAGCGGCTCGACGAGAGCAAGGCCTGGGTGGCCGAGCACACCAACGGCGCGCGGCAGCGGGGCAGCCTGCTCGACGCGCTCGCCGGGTCCGACGTGTTCATCGGCGTGTCCAGCAAGGACCTGCTCCGGCCCGAGGACCTCCGCAGCATGAACCAGGACGCGATCGTGTTCGCGCTGGCCAACCCCGACCCCGAGGTCGACCCCGCCGGCGCGCGCCGGTTCGCCGCGGTGGTCGCCACCGGCCGCAGCGACGAGCCGAACCAGATCAACAACGTGCTCGCGTTCCCCGGGGTGTTCCGCGGCGCGCTCGACGCCGGCGCGCGCGAGATCACCGAGGCGATGAAGGTGGCCGCCGCCCGGGCGATCGCCGGCTGCGTCCACGACGACGAGCTGCGGCCCGACTACATCGTGCCGAGCGTGTTCGACCGCAACGTCTCGCCCGCCGTCGCCCGCGCGGTCCAGGAGGCGGCCCTGCGAGACCCACAGGCCACGTGACCACCCCGCCCGACCCGCTGAGGCCCGGCGCCGCCGGGCCGGACGCCGCCGCCGGGCCGGACGCCGCCGCCGGGCCGAATTCCGCGGTGCCGGGGATCCGGGCGGAGGAGACCACGGCGTGGTTCGCCGCCAACGTGCCCCGGGTGCGGCCGCCGCTGGAGTTCCGGCTGATCGCCGGCGGGCGCTCGAACCTCACCTACCAGGTGGTCGACGCGGCGGGGCGGTCGTGGGTGCTGCGGCGGCCGCCGCTGTCCGGCGTGCTGCCCTCGGCCCACGACATGGGGCGGGAGCACCGCATCATCGCGGCGCTGCGCGACACGCCGGTGCCGGTCCCCGAGGCGATCGGGCTGTGCTCGGACGAGTCGGTGACCGGCGCGCCGTTCTACGTGATGAGCTACGTCGACGGCATCGTGCCGCGCGACGAGCGCACTGTCGACGCCTCGTTCGACCAGGCGGCGCGGGCCTCGGCGGCTCGGTCGCTGGTCGAGGTGCTGGTCGAGCTGCACGCGGTCGAGCCCGCCGACGTGGGCCTGGGCGACCTGGGGCGCCGCGAGGGCTACATCGAGCGGCAGCTGCGGCGCTGGAGCCGCCAGTGGGAGCAGTCCAAGACCCGGGAGCTGCCGGCGATGGAGGCTGCCGGGCGCCGCCTGGCCGCCGGCGTGCCGGCGCAGCAGGGGCCCGGCACGATCGTCCACGGCGACTACCGCCTCGACAACCTGATGCTCTCCCCCGCCGGGGAGGTCATGGCGGTGCTGGACTGGGAGCTCTGCACGCTCGGCGACCCGCTCGCGGACGTCGGGCTGCTGATGGTCTACTGGTCCGACCCCGGCGACGACGTGCTGCCGCTGGACTCGACCGTCACCGCCCTGCCCGGCTTCCCCCGCCGCGCCGAGATGGCCGGGGCCTACGCCCGCGCCAGCGGCCGCGACCTCGGCGAGCTGGACTACTACGTCGCCTTCGGCTACTGGAAGCTCGCCGCCATCCTCGAAGGCGTCTACGCCCGCTCGGCCGCCGGCGCCTACGGCCGCGGCGACGACACCTACCGCCGCTTCGCCTCGGTGGTCGAGCGCCTCGCCGAGCGCGCCCTCGACGCCACGGCGCGGGCCGGCCGCTGAGCGCGGGACCCGGCTCCATCCCGGCGCCGGTCAGCCCGGCGTCCGGCCCCGGCCGTACTCGCCGAGCAGGGTGGCGACGAGCTCCCGGCGGCTGCGGGCGCCGGTCCTGTCGACAGCCAGGATGCGTGCAGGACCACCCAGCGGCCGGCGCGGGTGCGCACCCGGGCGCTCGGCACCGGCATGCCGGTGCCGCCCGGGATCTCCGCCGCCCGCAGGCTCGCCGCCACGGCGCAGACCACGGTCGGCGCGGGCAGGCCCGACGGCGCCGGTCCGAGCTCCTCGAGCCAGCGACCGCCCGCCGGAGTGGTCCCCACGACGGTCAGGTCGGGCGCCAGCATGACCACGCCCTGGCCGTCGACCTGCTCCGCCAGCTCGGCGTGGTCCCTGGCGCGTCGCCGGCGTCGCCGGCCGCCGCTCGCTGAACGCGGCGGAGCCTCAGCCCAGTGCCTCCGCAACAAACGTTTGCCGGCGACGGCACGAGCGTGCCGGTCATGGATCGGCGCCGCATGCGGCGCCTGACCGCCCGTGCAGCCCCAGGGCTTGCGCCGCACCCGCGAGCCATCCAACCCTCAAGGGGCGATCCATGACCGGTGCTCTCGCGGCTCGGCGAAGCGCGAGCCCTGCTCGACCATGGCGATCAGGCGACGGTCGCGGAACCAGGGGCGCAGGGTCAGGTGGGCCGGCGGCAGGTGGCCGTAGAGCAGGATGCCCTGGCCCGGGGCGATGCGGCGGAGCGTGTCGCCGGGCGAGGGGTAGCGCTCGCGCAACGAGTCGGCGTCCTTGGCGACGGCGGCGCCGGGGGCGGCCAGGCTGCGGACGGTCTCGTCCTCCAGCAGGTGCGACAGCACGCCAAGGGTCGCCTGGTCGGTGATCCCGGAGAGAATCACCTTGGCGTGGTGGTTGTTCAGCAGCACCTCGGCGCGCTCGCCGTAGCGGGTCTGCATCTGGCTCACGTGCCGGAAGGTCGTGACCAGCTGCACCCCGCGCGCGGCCGCGGTGGCGGCGTAGACGTCGAGCTGCGGCAGCGCCGCCGAGGTCGCCGCGTCGTCGAGCACCACCAGCAGCGGCGGGTCGAGCGGCCGGCCGAGCTCGGTGGAGCGCTCGAAGGCGAGGTCGAGCACGTCCTGGACCAGCGCGGAGAACACCGGCCCGAGGCGCCGCTGCTCGTGCGCGGGCGCGCACACATAGGCCGTGCCGGCGCGCCCGTCGAACAGGCGCTCGGCGGAGAACTGGCTGCTCAGCACGCCCTCGCGCACCGACGGATCGGAATAGGCTGAGACCGCCCCCAGCACCGCGGCATAGACCTGGCTGCGGTGCTGCTCGGTGAGGTCGGAGACGACCTGCATCGCGTCGTTGCCGGCCGGCTCGCCGGCGACGCTCAGCGCGGCGCTCACCTCGGCGCGCTCGCGCCGCTGCACCCAGCGGACCACGTCGCCCATGGAGCGGTCGGAGGTGGCGGCCGCCAGCAGCAGCGCGGCAAGCAGGGTCGCCGCCGCGTTCAGCACGAAGTCGCCGTCCCGGGAGCCCGGCGAGGCGCCCCTGCCGGAGTCCACCAGCGAGCGGGCCATCCGGTAGGCGCCCTGCCAGGTGTCACAGCGGCCCAGCGGCGACCAGGTCGAGGCGTCCAGGCCGGTGACCCCGGCCGGGTCGTAGAGGTACACGTCGCCGCCCTGCCAGCGCTGGCTCATGGTGTGGCGGATCACGTCGGGCTTCATCGACACGACCAGCGCCGGGCCTTCCCACTCCAGCACCGCCGGGACGGCCAGGCCGCTGGTCTTCTGGCTCTGCGCCGGACCGAGCACGATGATCGACTGGAGCGGCTCGGCCGCCACCAGCCGCGCGTTGATGCGGCCCATCACCACCCGCCCCCGCTGGGGGCCTTGCACGTACAGGTCGCGGAACAGCTGCGGGCGCGCCCAGCCGCTCGCGCCGGGCGAGCCGGCCGAGTAGGGGTGCCGCACCACCACGGCGCTGGACATCCGGCCACGCATCGCCCGCACCAGCTGCCCCGCGTAGACGTACACCGCGGTGAGCAGCAGCAGCATGACCCCCATCACCAGGTAGAAGGTGACCGGCCCGGGCAGGAGCGCGCGGGCGGGCGCGGGCCAGGCCGCCGCCGGATTGCTGAGCGTGCCGAAGAAGCGGGCGATCACCAGGCCCATGCCGCCGACCGAGACCCGCGGCCACCTGCCGGAGTGCAGGAACCCGGCGACCTCGCCGGTGATCCACACCAGGAAGGTGAGCCCGAGCGCCACCGAAACCGCCACCAGCAGCAGCTGCTCGGTGCCGCTCTGGCGCCTGACCGGCGGCCTGCCACCCGGCCGCCTGCTGCTCACCGCACCTCCAGGGTCACGAGGCGCCTTCGGCGGCACGGTCGGGCCGCGTCTGCGCCCACGGCGCCGAGCGCGGGTCCATGTTCGCGTCGGTGTCGACGATCTCCCGCTCGATGGTGCTCTCCAGGCGGTGCTGGACGATGAACGAGCGGCGCCCCACGCGCCATAGCGCCTCGCCGCGCTCCAGGCTGGGGATCTGGTCGCACTCGGTCTGGGTGAGGCCGAGCAGCTCCCTGGCCTGCTCGACCTCGCCGGGCGACTGGCGGTAGATGACCCGGGTCTCGGAGTCCTCCAGCAGGCCCTTGGCGAGCTGCACCTGCTCGCTGCCGGCGTCGCCGGCGGCGGTGAGGTCCGACAGCCGGTGCATCACGGCGATGTTCTGCACGCCGTACTGCCGTGCCAGCTTCCAGCTCTCGCGCAGCCAGCGCGCGATCGCCAGGTGCCGCAGCACCACCCAGGCCTCGTCGAGCACCACGATTCGGCGCACGCCGTCGTTGCGCGCCCAGGAGCCCTGGAGCCACGCGGCCGTGCAGGCCATCAGGATCGGGCGCGCCTCGTCCTTGACCTCGCGCAGGTTGAACACCACCAGCCGGCCGGAGAGGTCGAAGTCGCTCGAGGTCGGGCCGTCGAACATGCCGCGCAGGTCGCCGGAGCCCATGCGCCGCAGCGCCAGGGCGAGCTGCCGCCCGTCCTCGGCCAGGCGGCCGGTCGAGGTGCGCAGCTCGTGCGCGGTCGCGTCGGAGGGCTCCAGCAGCCGGTTGACCACCTGCGGGATGGTCGGCTGGGCGCGGCGGTTGTTCGCCTCGATGACCGCCTCGTGGTGCGCCCGCTCCAGGCAGGCGTCCTCCTCGGGGCGCAGGTTGCGACCCAGCATCACCCCCGAGATCGATCGCAGCAGCGCGAGCTGCGCGTCGCCCCCGATCATCGGGTCCAGCGGGTTGAGCCGCAGCGTCCCCCCGCTCCGGAACCGGATCGGCTCGGTCCCACAGAACGCCGCCAGCTGGTCGTACTCGCCCTTGGGGTCGATGACCCAGGAAGTGCGGCCGAACAACATCTGCCGCCAGAGGAAGGTGTTGTGCACCACGACGTCGTTGGCGACGAAGCAGGCGGTGGGCTCGACCGTCAGGTCGTAGACGTGGCGCTCCCCCGCGTCCTCAATGGAGACGATGCGGTCCCAGAACACATCTGAGTCGAGCAGCCAGCCGTGCTCGTCCATCAAGCCGAACGACTCGCAGAACGCTCGGAACGCGGGCCGGTTCAGGCGGTTCGATTCGAAGTTCACGATGTGGCTGAACTGGAACCGATAGGTGGCGCCCAGCCGCTCGGCGATCTCCTTGAACCGGGCGGTGTCGACCCGCCCGTCGGCACGGCGCGTGGCTGCCTCGAGCCGCGCCCGCAGCTCGGCGCTCAGCGACGGTGCGCCGACGTTGGCCCGGACGGGACCGGAGCGGGCGGAGCAGAGGGCCGCGAGCCGCTCGCGCTTCCGGCCCCAGAGCGGGATCGCGTCCAGGAAGGCCCGGTCGGAGTGTGAAGAGACGCGGAGCTGCCAGGCCACCACGGGCTTGCCGTTGTAGGTGCCCCGGTGCAGCCGGACGCTGCTCTGGATCCCGAAGCGGAGCAGCAGGTGTTGGAGCTGGCGCACCATCCGCTCGGACGCGAGCGTGGTGGAGACGCCCACCTTGCCGACCGTCCCATCACACATCCAGAACACGGCGATGAACCGGGCGAGCTGATCCGGCGGCAGGCGGTAGACGACCTCAGGCAGGACCTTGTCGCGAGCCCTGGCGCGGGGCACGCCGAAGCGGCGCAGGACCGTCGAGGCCGCTCCACGGCGGCTCGAGTGGCCAGGTGCGTAGCGGCGGGGCTCGCCCTTGACGTTCCCGTTGCGGCTACGGGTCGCGGTCAGCGTCGGCGTCCCGCAGCCGCAGGCACAGATCCCATCCGGCGGGCCGGTGAACTTCACGTGACCGCGCAGCTTCCAGTCATAACGACTGACCTGGTGCACTTCGAAGCCCAAGCGGGCTCCAGCGGCCCGCATGCGGCCGATGATCTCGGGCTCCGCGGAGCTGAACTGCACGCCGCCCGTCTGCGTGGGGGTGTAACAGCCCTCGGCCAGCATGATGGCGAGGAAGTCGACCTCCTCGTCGAGGATCCGGATGGGTCGCTCCGGGAACGGGATCCTGGCGGGCACCGCGCCGGTCTCACCGACGCTGAGCTGATCTGCTCGCCGCCAGCCATCCGGCATGAGGAAGGGATGCTCGGGCGTCGTGATGACCCACCGGCCCGAGGCGAACGTCACCCGCAGGCAGCCGGGGGCCAGGCCGACGTCGACCTTCGCCGTGATGGGCACGGCGGTGACGGTCCTTGCTTCGTCAAGCGTCAGTACCCGTGTGACCTGGGCGTCCTTGAAGACCTGGGCGATGGTCCGTGGCACGCCGGTCACCGGATCGATGATCTCGGTGTCTTCGTCCAGGCACTTCACCAGACTTGATTTGGCATACCCGATCTGCCCGATGACGAGCATGTTGGGTCCCGTGAGGTCTTTGCCGTAAAGACTCCAGACGTCGTAGCAAAATGAGCCACCAAAGACATCCCGGCCAATATAGACGCCCTCGCTCCCCAGTCCGCCCTCGGAGATGAACGGGTAGGCCGCCTGGAGGTGGGCGGTGGTGACCCGGTGCGCCGGCCGGCGGGGCTTGATTCTCATCGCAGCCCCCGGCACATCGGCAGGGCCGCGAACGTGAAGCTGACGTCCTGCTCGCCGTCGCAGCGCTGGATCTCCAGGCGGCACTGGCCGGCGGCGTGCTCCACCTCGCCGCAGGCGGCGCCGAGCTCGTCGGTGTCGTCGGCGGTGACGGTGATGTAGCCGGAGAAGCGGACGTCGGCATGGCCGTCGGCCAGCTCCTGCTCGCGGCGCGCCACCGCCTCGGCCTGGTTGCGGCGCTTGGCGGTGCCGATGAAGCCGAGCTTCTGGCGCAGCTCCTCGTCCGCGACGTCAGCGGTCTTGGCGAAGCCGACCGCCCGCATGGCCTTGAGCGGCGGCACCGGCTCCATGGTCACCGATACGGTCCGCATGCAGCGGGTCTGCACCAGCAGCGGCGCCATGAAGTCCGGCCCGACCTCGATCCGCGGCCACTCCGCGATCCAGTAGGTCGAGTGGACCACGTCGTTGGTGCGGTAGTAGCTCCAATGGGTCTGGGTGCGCTGCGGCCAGGCGTTCCGCGCGCTGACGCCGTCCTCGCGGCTGGGGTCGTTGCTGGCCAGGCGCGCCAGGTTGGTGCGCGCGTGGGGGTCGTAGGCGAGCCGGATGGTGGCGGCCAGGCGCCGCGGCCCGAGCGCGTGCAGCACCTCGACCTCGGCCTGCTCCAGCCGCCGCGCCATGGTGTCGAGCTCGCGCGCCAGCACGTTGCAGGCGCCGGTGTCGCGCCCGCCGGCCTGCTTGATGGCCCGCGCGGCCTTGCCGGCGTGGACCTGGAGCGCGATGTACAGCTCGTGCTGCTCGGTGACCGGCCCGGCGGCCTGGGTGAGCCGCAGGTAGCTCTGCAGCGGCAGCGCGTCCAGGCCGATGCTCGGGTCGAGCGCGTCGCGCAGGTAGCGGTTGAGCGCGTTGCGGTCGTCGGGGACGGTGCGCTCCAGCCACTGGATGCGCGAGATCGGGCTGCCCTCGCGGGCCAGCCCGGCGATCACGCTGGCCCAGCCGGCCAGCCGCTGCGCCTTGTCCTGCGGGTCGAGCAGCACGAAGGAGCGGGCGCGCGCCTGGATCACGGCGGTGAAGGTGCCGTTGGTGCGGTCGGCCAGGACTCCCAGCTCGACGCCCCGGAACGGGAACGCGAGCAGTTCCACCCGGCCGATCGGGTCTGGCGGCCTCACGGGAATCTCACCCCCAAGGAAGCGGGTGCCGGCCTCGGGTGCGCCGGAGCGCCAATGGTCCCGTCCCGACAACTTGCGGCTCAGGAAGGTCGCGACCACCGGTACCCATTCGTTCAGGGTCCTCCCTCTGAGGGGAACGAAGCTGGCCAGACCGCCGGCCGACAGCAGCAGGGCGCCGAGCGCCAGCCCGGCGCCGTTGCGCACGGCCTCCACGATCGCGATGGTGCACACCACGGTCGCGCCGAGGACGAGCAGCTGGCCCGGCCGGAGGGTACCGATGAGCCCGCGCCGCTCCAGCGGACCGAAGCGGTAGCGGATGTCGCCATAGCTACGCATCGGCGCCCGATCCCTCCGGCGCGGGCGTCAGCATCGGCGGCTTCAGCGGGCGCGCCACGCCGTTGGCCGGGGCGCTGGAGCCGCCGCCCGAGGCGTTCGAGGGCGATCCGCTCGGCACGGTCGGCGGCCCGGCGATCGGCACCGGCCGCGGCGTGGCCGGCTCCTTGGCCGGCTCCGGGCCCACGTCGGGCGTCATCGCGGCAAAGCCGGAGCTGGCCCGCCCGCGCGCGGCGGAGACCGCTGAGGCGG
>DASVXQ010000273.1:0-2215 GCA_036392615.1 Actinomycetes bacterium
CTCAGCCTGCTGCGCAGCCGCGGCTGGACGAACATCGCCGCCGCGCTGCGCCACTACGGCGCCTATGCCCCGCGCGCCTTGCACCTGCTCGGCGCGCTGCCCGCCGGACTTTGACACCGCCCTGATACCGTTGGCGAATTCGGGAGCCCCCTAGAGGAAGGGCTTGGGCTATGCTGGAGGGGCGGCTGGCGGGCTGCCGGGAGGTGCGCTCGACGAGGAGGTGGGCCATGACGCTGCATCCGCAAGCGATCTATACGGTTCCCGAGGAGACGGCGCGGGTAGCCCGCGCGGCCTTCCCCAACGGCACGACCTACCTGCGGATGCACGACGAGCTGGGCCGCCTCTACGCCGATGCCGACTTCGCCGCCCTCTTCCCGCGGCGCGGCCAGCCGGCGCTGGCCCCGGCGCAGCTGGCGCTGGTCACCCTGATGCAGTTCGCCGAGGGGCTGAGCGACCGCCAGGCCGCCGACGCGGTGCGCGCGCGGATCGACTGGAAGTACGCGCTGTGCCTGGAGCTGACCGACCCGGGCTTCCACTCCTCCGTGCTCAGCGAGTTCCGCACTCGGCTGCTGGCCGGCGAGGCGGAGGCGCTGCTCTTCGAGCGGCTGCTGGTGCGCTGCCGCGAGGCGGGGCTGCTGCACCCGCGCGGGCGGCAGCGCACCGACTCGACGCAGGTGCTGGCCGCCATCCGCACGCTCAACCGGCTCGAGCTCGTGGGGGAGACGCTGCGCCACGCCCTGCAGGTCCTCGCCGTGGTGGCGCCCGACTGGCTGCGGCCGCGCCTGCCGGGGGAGTGGGCGGACCGCTACGGGCGACGGGTGGAGGAGTACCGGCTGCCGGCAGAGCCGGCCGCGCGCCAGGAGCTGGCCGCGACGATCGGCGCGGATGGGCGGGCGCTGCTGGCGGCGGTCTACGCCCCCGAGGCACCCGCCTGGCTGCGGGAGGTGCCGGCGGTCGAGACGCTGCGGCAGGTGTGGGTGCAGCACGACCACGCGCCGGACGAGGCCGGGGCGGTGCGCTGGCGGGCGGAGGCCGACCTGCCGCCCCCGGCGCGGCGGCTCTCGTCGCCCTATGACCCCGAGGCGCGGGTCGGCAGCAAGCGCGAGGCCACCTGGCTGGGCTACCTGATCCACCTGACCGAGACCTGCGAGCCGGATGCGCCGCTGCTGATCACCGACGTGCAGACGACGCTGGCGACCACGGCCGACGACACCATGACCGGCGAGGTCCACAACGCCCTGGCGCGGCGGGACCTCCTGCCGGGGACCCACCTGGTGGATGGGGGCTACGTCGGCGCCGACCAGCTGGTGACCAGCCAGACCGAGCATGCCATCGAGCTGCTGGGGCCCACCCTGGGGGACAACCACTGGCAGGCCCGCACGCCCGGGGCCTTCGCGATCGACGCCTTCGACATCGACTGGCCGGCGCGGCGGGTCCACTGCCCGCAGGGGCACCCCAGCGTGGCCTGGTCGGAGACCCACGACCCGTACGACCGGGCGGTGATCACCGTGCGCTTCGACGCGGCCACCTGCCGGGCCTGCCCCTGCCGGGCGCGGTGTACGCGCTCGGCGCAAGGGCCGCGGCGCCTCACCCTGCGGCCGCAGGCCCAGCACCTGGCGCTGCGCACGGCCCGTGCCCGGGAGCCGACGCCCACCTTCCGGGCGCAGTACGCCCAGCGGGCGGGGTGGAGGGGCTGCTGTCCCAGGGGGTGCGCGCGTTCGCGCTGCGCCGCGCGCGCTACATCGGCGAGGCCAAGACCCGCCTGCAGCATCTGCTGACCGCGGCGGCGATGAACCTGGCCCGCCTCGACGCCTGGTGGACGGAGCGGCCCCGTGCGGCCACCAGAGCCAACAAACTGGCTGCCCTCCTGGGCCACCCGCTCGCCACGGCCGTGCTCACATGAATTCGCCAACGGTATCCGCCCTGGCCGGACACGATCTTCCTGTCGAAGCGCAGCCGGCGCAAGCTATTAGTTTCGTGGAATTAGCGGTGGGGCCGGCAGGCCGTTTCCTCATTCCACACCGATGGGCATATACTGTCCGTATAGAACAGGTGTTCCATGGAGGTAGTGGGGAGGATACGATGGCCGACATCGACTGGACACGGTACCCGCGCGTGGCGGCGTCGCCGCATGCGCGCTCCTGGCTCACGATCCAGGCGCATCTGCAGCTGTCCCCGGACACGATCAAGGTCTACGGCCGGGGCCTGGAGGAGT
>DASVXQ010000274.1:0-3860 GCA_036392615.1 Actinomycetes bacterium
AACGCTCAGGACGACTACCAGCGCGCACTCGACACCGCCGAGAGGATGCTGGGCGAGCCATTGGCGCTGCCGCTCGGCCCGGGAGAACCGGCCTCGGGGGAGGACTTCCGGCGCCTGGCGACCCAGCACACCTTCGGCGACTCCTGGGCCCGCGGAAGCCTGGACGACCGCAGCAGGGCGCTGGTCTCGGTCGCCATCGCGGCCACCCTGGGCACTCGCGAGCCGCTGCGGGGGCAGCTGAGAATCGCGCTCAACAGCGGGGTCACCAAGGAGGAGATCGTCGAGCTGTTCATCCACCTGGAGGCCTATGCGGGCGCCGCACGCGCGTTCGACTCCTACCAGGTGACGCTGGCGGTGTTCGCCGAGCGCAGCGATGCATGACGCTGATCACCGCCTGCCTGGGCCAGCGGCCTGCCGTCGGCTCCGATGAGAGCCGGCCTGAACTCCGCGATGCGACGCAAGGTACAGGCGCTGCATGCCGGTAGCGTTCCAGCCCGCCGGGTGGCGGGCAAGCTCAGACGGACCGTGCGCGGCGCTCCTGGGCCCAGCTGGTGAAGATGGCCAGCGCCTCGGCGTCGCTGGGCGGGCCGTGCAGGACGTTCTCCTCGACGAACTCCGCGGTGCCCGGCCAGGCGCTGCGGCGCATCCGCGCGGCGGCGTCCTCCAGGTCATAGGCGGTCCGGCGCAGCGTCACCTCCGGGCCGAGCAGCGCCCAGTAGGCGACCGTGCCGGGCGGGCCGTAGGGCATGCCCACGCTGCCGGGATTGACGATCCGGCGGCCGCTGGCGAGGCGATCGAACGGCATGTGGGTGTGGCCGCACACGACCGTCTGCTCCTCGACCCCGGCGAATGCCCCGCCGAACCACCCCACGGGGCTGTCCACCAGCACGATCTCCTCGTCGTCGCGGGCGGTGGCGTGGCAGAACAGCACCGAGCCCAGCCCATCCACGTCGACGCTGACGGTCAGCGGCAGCGTAGCCAGCCGGTCCCGCTGGGCGCGGCTGAGCCGCCGGCCCGACCAGATGACACCGGCCTCGTGCGCGGCGCCGGCCTCCCGGTAGGTGCCGTCGAACACCTCGACCAGGTTGCGCTCGCAGTTGCCCCGCACCCACAGCGCCCGCTCGCCCAGGGAGGTGAGCAGGTCGAGCGTCTCGCCCTGGAGCGGCCCGACGGTCATGTCGCCCACCAGGATGACCGCGTCGACGCCGGCGGCGTCCACGTCGCGCAGGACCGCCTCCAGCGCCGGGAGGTTGCCATGGATATCGGCGAGGGCCGCGACCCGCATGCCGGTGAGTGTAGGACAGCCAGAGCGGGCGACCGGCAGGGTTCCGCCGCGGGCGTACCGGTCCGCGGCGCGGCGGCGACTGTCGCAGCGGTTATCCTAGGGCCAACATCCCAGGTGGAACGCCCTAGCGAGCGTGGCGGAAGCGGCAGACGCGCCGGGTTTAGGTCCCGGTGGGGAAACCCGTGGGGGTTCGAGTCCCCCCGCTCGCACCGGTGGTCACCGCGGTGCGGCCCCGTGGCGGCTCACGCGTCGACCCCGCGGACACGGAACCGGCGCCACCGCGCGCTCATGCCCTGCCCCTCGAGCGAGCGACTGCGACCGTCCCGGATCGGCAGCTGCGTCCAGATCCCGAACCCGATGGCAACCCGTTCGGGGATGAAGGTGCCGTGGGTCTGGTACACCGTGTGGCCGTCGACGCGCCAGGCCGCGGTCGACCTGCTCCGGTCCAGCGTGATCTCGCACGCGCGAAGCCGGGTGAAGTCGTCGTCGAAGTCCTCGTACGGCGACTCGACCATGTAGATGAACGGCTCGTCCGCCCCCCACGCGCCCAGCTGCTCGTCCAGCGCGAACGCGCGGGTGGAGGTGCCGCAGACGGAGAGCGCGCGCTTGCTCACCTCGAGGTCGAACACTTGGAAGGTGGCCATTCCCCGACGGTAGTCCCCCGGTTCCCCGCCGATGTTCTCGACCGCGAGGTCGACGGCGAACGTCGCGGGCCGATCCGGTGGCAGCTCGAACTGGCGCGTCGAGAAGACGAGGTACTTGGCGCTGTCGACGGACTGGAAGGCGTCGTGCGACAGCGAGAAGCGCGGGATCGTCACTCGCACCTCGCCTTCGCCGACGGCCAGCTCCGCATTGGGGTCCACCGGGATGTGCTCGCCGCCCGTCGGGAGCGGCAGGCGCGCCGGGCTCCAGCGCGCAGCGTCGAGGTCCGGCCCCCTGAGCTCGTCGTAGGTGACGAAGCCGTCGTCGGCGGCGGCTGCGGTCTGCGTCTCAGGCGTCACGGCTTCCGTCCCCGGAGCGGATCGGTCGCGATGCGTCGCCATGATCGGTCTCCTTTCGTCTGCGGTCTCAAGAGGAAGACCCCCGGCGGCACGCAGACGTGACATCACATTCCGCCAGGGCGGCCTGGGACCACCCGCCGCCAGGGCCAGCGGCCATCGATCTCCACCTCCAGCGAGAAGCTCAGGAACGTCCTGATGAGCACGATCAGGCCCAGGACCAGGACGTTCTGGAGTGACGGCTGGACCGCGACCGTCCTGATGATGTCGGCCGCGACCAGGAACTCCAGTCCCAGCAGGATGCTGCGGCCGAAGACGGTCCGGACGACCCGGTAGCCCTCCTCCGCGCCCCGGCCGCCTCGCAGCGCGAGTCCGCCGCGGACGAGGGCTGCCGCCAAGCCCAGGACCAGCGTCAGAATCCCGAGGACCTCGACGCCTCTCGCGACGGCGTCCATCGCATCCTCAAAGCCCATCCCGTCCCCCTCGGCCGATCGACGCTGGGAGTCTAGAACGCGGGGGTTTGCGCGGCGGGGATATGGGAACGATCGGCGTGCTCGTCTGCCTATCGCACTGTTGAGCACAGCCATCGTGGTTCTCTCACCCCAACAACGAAATCGGCGAACGTCGATCGACCTCGAAGAGCTCGAGGTCGCCTGCGCGCAGGCTTCGGCGACCCTGGAGGCGGCCAGGGACGCCAGCGAACAGGCCCAATCGGTCCGCAGCGGCGTCAGCGCGGTGCTCACTCGGGTGGGTGAGTCGCTGAAGCGGCGCCGCACGCCCCCGGCTGGCTCCTGAGTCCCGCTCAGCTCGGTTCGCGCGGAGCGCGCACGACCAGCAGCGTCTTGCCGATGGTGGCGCGCGCCTCGATGGCGGCGTGCGCGTCCGCCGCGCGCTCCAGCGGGAACCGCTGCCCGATGACCGGCCGGAGCCGGCCCGCGACCGCCGCGGCCAGGGCCTCGCGCTGGAGCGCGCGGCTGTCCTCCGGGGTGATCGGGGCGCCGCGGACCACGGTGACCCCGCGCCGTTCCGCCTCGCCCTCGGGGATCCGCACGAACGCGCCGCTGGCCATGCCGAAGGCGGAGAAGCGCCCGCCGTCCCGCACCAGCTCGAAGGCCGCCAGGCCGACCGCCCCGCCGACGCCGTCGAAGGCCAGGTCCACACCGCCGGTCTCGGCCCAGACCAGCTCGGCCCAGTCCAGCTGGCCGTAGTCGACCGCCCTGGTGGCGCCGAGCTCCCGCACGAGCTCCTGTTTGCGCCCGCCGCCGGCGGCGGCCACCACCCGCGCGCCGGCGGCCGCGGCGAGCTGCACCAGCAGGCTGCCCACGCCGCCGGCGGCCGCCGGGACCAGCACCGTCTCGCCCGCGTGGATGGGCGCCGCCCGGACCAGCGACAGGGCGGTGCGCCCGTCCGCCAGCAGGGCAACCGCCTCGGGCAGGCCCAGCCCGTCCGGCACGGGGATCAGCGCGGCCGCATCCACCGCCACCCGCTCGGCGTAGCCGCCACGACCCGTGCTGGCGACCACCCGGCTCGAGACCAGCGACCTGTCGACCCCGTCGCCGACCGAGGCCACCATCCCG
>DASVXQ010000275.1:0-12994 GCA_036392615.1 Actinomycetes bacterium
CGGCGGGGGCCGGCGCGGCCGCACGGACGGCGACCACACCCGGCCGGGCGCGGCGCGCTCGGGCGCGCGCCGCCACCACGGCCAGCGCCAGGCCGGTGACCACTCCCTGCTCGGGCCCGGGGACCCAGGTGATGAACCAGACGATCTGCATGGCGACCAGCGCCGGCAGCACCTCCGGCCCGAACAGCCCGTGGCCGCGCCAGCCGACCCCGGTCCGCCCGCCGGTGCGCCACAGCGCGCGCAGCAGCCCGACGCTCAGCGCCAGCAGGGCGGCCAGGCCGATCACCCCGGTGCGCAGCATCGTCTCGATGTAGAAGTTGTGGGGGTGGGCCTGCACCTCTGAGCCTTCGACCTGACGCTGGAAGCCGCCGCCGAACGGCTCCCCCACCAGCCAGTTCGCCGGGTTCTCCGACCAGCTCGAGACCAGCTCCTGCCAGCCGACCACCCGCCAGGTGAGCGTGCCGCTGCTGGTCGCGGACCTGGCCAGCGGCTCCTGGCCGCTGGCGCCGCCTGGGAAGGCGATGAACACCCCGGCGGTGACGATCGCCGCGGCGACCAGCAGGGCCAGCGCCTTCTTGCCGAAGCGGCGGTTGCGCAGCATCAGCACCACCACGCCCACCACCATCGCCACCCAGACGGTGCGGCGGTCGAGCAGCATGACGAACAGCAGCAGCACCAGGCTGTAGGCACGCAGCCTGCTCGCCCGCCGGTCCTGGAGCTGCCAGGCCGGCAGCGTGAGCACCGCCGCGGTGGCCAGGAAGAAGGCGTAGGGCCCGTCGATCACGCGGATGGCGGTGTCGTCGCCGAACCGCTCCGCCGGCACGCCGAGCTGCACCCCGGCGAACACCGCCAGCCAGCGCAGCGTCACCAGCAGCAGCATCCCGGCGGCCGCCGTCAGCCACAGCCGCCCCAGGCGGTCGTAGAGCGCCGGCGAGGGCCGGAAGGTGGCGATGTACAGCGCCGGCCCGACGAACTCGAGGTACTGGCGCACGTCGTTGATGGCCGGCTGCGCGCCGATGGTCAGCATCCCGCGGCCGAGCGAGAGCAGCAGCGCCAGGCCGAGCAGCAGCAGCCAGCGCAGCGACGGCGTGAAGCTCCGCACCCGCAGCAGCCGCGCCACCGCCGCGCCGAGCACCAGCACGAACACCACGTCGCTCAGCTCGACCCTGGCGCTGCCCAGGTACAGCGACGGCACCCGCTCGACGAACACCGCCTGGAGCAGCATCGCGAACAGCACCAGCGCGACGCCCAGGTCCGCCCGCCTGACCAGCAGCTCCAGCAGGGCCACCCCGAGGGCCGCCAGCGCCAGCAGGGTGATCCCGGTGAGCAGCAGCTGGCTCACAGCTGGCCCTCCGCCTCGGGGACCCGGTCGTGCGGGCCCAGCACCAGCGGCGCGAGCCGCCAGCGGAGCCCGCCGACCGCGCCCAGCGCCCCGGCCACCTCCAGGCGCATGCGCAGCTCCCGCCGCACCCCCGGGATCGGCGAGAAGCGCAGGCACAGGGCCAGCGCCAGCGCGCCGGCGGCGATCTCGCCGAGCAGCACCATCGCGCTCGGCACGACGCCGACGAGCGCCCGCTGCGCGGCCGCCACCGCCAGGCCGACGATCGCGCTGGTCAGCACGGCCGGGCCGTAGGAGCGCGCCAGCTGGGCGGGGGCGATGCGCAGCAGGCTGCGCATCAGCCCGAGGTAGCCGAGCAGCCGCACCAGTTCGCCGGCGGCCACCGCGGCGGCGAACACCCACACCCCGCGCGAGCGCGCGAGAAAGGCGACCGCCAGGAAGCCGGCCAGGGCGGCCAGGTAGACCCCCTGGACGCCCATCGAGCGGTTCAGGTCGGCGCGCGCCTCGGCCACCGACTGCGAGAAGCGCGACACCACCACGAACGCCCCGGCCAGCGCGAACCACGGCACCAGCCCGGCCACCAGGTTCCACTGCGGCCCCAGGATCACCAGCACGAGCTGCGACGCGGCCACCGCCATGCCGGCGCACACCGGGAACAGGAACACCGTGCCGAGCCCCAGCACGCTGAGGTAGGCCTTGCGCAGCCGGGCGGTGTCCTGCTGGATGCGGCTGAGGCTGGAGAACAGCACGGTGGTCAGCGCCTGCGACAGGTAGTAGCCGAGCGGCTGGAAGATCAGCTGGTAGCCGCGGCTGTACTGGCCAAGCACGGCCGTGCCCGAGATGCGGCCGACGGCCAGGGTGTCGAGGTTGCTGCCGACGTAGTCCATCACGTGCGCGCCCGACAGCCGCATGCCGTAGCCGCAGACCTCGCGGTACGGCTCGGCCCGCAGCGGCGGCCGCACCGGGTGGCGCAGCAGCGCGTACTGCCAGATCGCCTGCGACACGTTGGACACCAGCGCGGCGATCACCAGGCTCCAGACCCCCGCGCCGAGCAGCGCCAGGCCGACCCCGACCACCAGGAAGCCCAGCACGTACGTGCCGGCGGTGATGATCGACAGCAGCCGGAAGCGGTGCTCGCGCCGCAGCAGGCCCATGCCGGTCATCGACCAGCCCTCCGGGATGAACGACAGCGCCAGCACCCGCAGCACCGGCGACAATTCGGGCTGACGCAGCAGGTGGGAGATCAGCGGGGTCAGCAGCCAGATCGCGCCGAAGCACAGCAGCCCGACCGCCAGCCCGGCGGTGGAGGCGGCGCGGATCTCGTCGCGGGTCAGCGCCGGCCGCTGCACCAGCGCGGAGGCGATGCCCATCCGCACGAAGTACTGGGCGAACAGCACCACCAGGTTGGCCAGCGCCATCAGCCCGAAGGCCACCGGGTCCAGCAGCCGCGAGATGATCGCCATGTAGGCCAGGTTGGCGACCATCAGGGCGAGCGTGCCGACGTAGGACCAGCGCAGCCCGGAGGCCGTCTGGGCGGTCAGGTTCGACCGCCTCCGGTCGGCCCCGGAGGCGCGCGGGCTGTCGTCCTTGCCGGTGCGCATGGGATTGCTGGTCGCTATGGCGTCCGCGGGGTGGGGTGGCGGACGCGCGCGCGTTGCCGCAGCAGGCGCACCGCTCCCCGGAGGTATGGGCTCGCCCAGTAGACCGGCCAGAGCCGGCCGGCCCAGCGGTGGCTGAACACCGCCCAGGGCCCGGGCCGGAGCTCCTTGACCGACCAGAGGCGCCGCCACTCCTGAAGGAACGGCTCCTCTCCCACCGGCGGGACGGGGTTGGTGGCGCAGGTGCCGACCGTGCCCGGCGCGATCCACACCGAGCAGCCGGCCGCCCGCGCGCGCAATCCATAGTCGTGGTCGCCCATCTGCTGCACGAAGGCCGGGTCGATGTTGCCGATCCGCTCGACCACGGCGCGGGAGATCAGCGCGGTGTTGCCATTGATGGTCTCCACCGGCAGCGGCCGCTCGCCCGGCTCGACCAGCTCCCAGTGCAGCCGGCGCCAGCGCGAGGTCCGCACCAGCCCGCCGTAGGTCAGCTCGCCGGTCGACGGGTGCCTGGTCGAGCCGGCGACGATCATCGCCCGCTCGCCCTGCGCGCGCAGCCGCCGCTCGGTGTCGAGCAGCAGGGCGAGCGCGCCCTCGTCCAGCTCGGTGTCGTCGTTCATCCAGAGGTAGTGGTCGTAGTCGCGCTCGATCGCCGCGCCGAAGGCGGTGCGCATGCCGCCGTTCCAGTAGAGCTGGCCGTCGCCGCGGAGCACCGTGGCGGCGGGGAACTCGCGGGCGATCGCCTCGGCGGTGCCGTCGGTCGAGGCGTCGTCCAGCACGTAGGCGTCCAGCGCCACGCCTGGGACGCGCTGCGCCTCCAGCGACAGCAGGCACGCCAGGGTGAGGTCCCTGCGGTTGTGGGCCGCCATGACCGCGGCGATCCGGGTGGCACCACCCCTGTCTGGCTCCATGCCGATCCCCTCTGGTCTCCTCCTACGACCGGCTGACCGCCTCGGCCACGCGGCGATCCCCGCGCCGCCAGGGCGGCCGGCGACGCAGCCGGGCCCAGCCGTCCAGCAGGCCGCGAACGCCGTGGGGCCGGCCGTTGGTCTCCGCGAACACGTAGCCGATCAGCGGGGTGCTCAGGAAGCCGAGGCGGTCCCGGACGGTGCGCAGCTGGGCCAGCGGCACGTTGCGGTCGACCACCAGCACCACGCCGTCGGCCTGCCTGGCGACCGGGATCGCGTCCGGGACGGTCAGCAGCGCCGGGGTGTCGATCAGTACCAGGTCGAACTGCTGGCCGATCGACTTGAGCGCCTCGCGGAAGGCCGGCGCGCGGAACAGCTTGGAGGTGTGGCCCGGCTCCTCGCCGTTGTTGGGCACCGGCAGGACGATGCCGCTGTGGGTCACCGCCAGGCGCGCGAAGTACTCGCCGGCGTCCAGCGGGGCCTCGGGCTCGGAGCGGATGGCGCCCTCGAGCTCGCCGACGCCGCACAGCTCGGAGAGGTGCCGGCTGCGCTGGTTGGCGTCGATCAGCGCCACCTTGCGGTCCTGCTCCCTGGCGGCGATCGCCAGGTTCAGCGTGGTCCTGGTGGTGCCGTCGCCGGGCGTCACGCTGGTCATCACCACCGAGGTGCCGCCGACGCGCTCCAGCTCGTGCTCCAGCGAGGCGACCACGAACTGGTAGGCGCCGTTGTGGGCCTCGGCCGGGGGCTCGCCGTTGCCGGCGGGGCGCGGACGGCTGGCGTGCGGGACCGCGCCGAGCAGCGGCGCGCCGAGGACCGGCTCCGGGTCGCCGGGCCGCTCCACGCGCTGGTTGCGGGCCGCCGCCCACCAGGCCCAGCCGCCGGAGCCCACCACGCCGAGCACCGCGCCCAGCAGCGCGAACAGCAGCGGCTTCGGCTGCGACGGCGCGTCGGGCAGTGGCGCCCGCTCGAACAGCTCCACCCCGGACGGGTTGACCGCCACCTCGGTGGCGATGTCCTGCTGGCGCTGCTTGAGGTCGGCGATCTGGCTCAACAGCGTCTGCTGCCGCGGGGTCTGGGCGCCGTCGATGCCCTGCGCGGCGCGGTCGAGCTGCGCCTGGAGCTGGCCGATCAGCCGGCCGATGCCCGCCACCGCCCGGCGCGCGTCCCTGGTGGTGCTCTGGTTGCTGACCTGCTGGTAGGCGACGCCGACCGCGTTGGCGAGGTCGCGCGCGGCGGTGGCGCTGGCGGCGGTGGCGCCCACGATGATGCCGGTCGAGTCCTTGGACGGCTGGACCTGCACCGCCCTGCGGGCCTCCTCGAGCGACAGGTCGCTGCGGGCGATCCGCAGCGCGCGGGTCAGCACCAGCGACGAGGTGGCGATGTCGGCCTGCTTGGCGATGTCGGCCGCGCGGTCCGCGTCCGCCGTCGACCCGTTCGAGCCGGCCACCAGGCTGGGCGCGCCGGGGTTGCGGAGTATCAGCATCGCTTCTGCCTTGTACTGGACCGGCAGCAGGCTCGCCAAGCCGTAGCAGAGCAGCGCGGCCAGCACCGTCACCGCGATCACCATGCCGCGGTAGCGCGACAGCGACGCCAGCACGCCGGGACGATCCAGCCAGTCGCCGTCGCCCGGTGGAAGGTCCATCCGGTCGCCGGCAGCGGCCAGCGATCTTTCCTGTTGGCTCACGGGCCCCCCCGAAAAGCATGAAATTTGCGCCGGCAGGCGCGGTCAAACATTCTCCCACCGATTGGATTGGCACGTCGCGACGATCGGCGGGTTCGCCAAGACTAGCAGGCTTGCACTCCGGCTAAAGCGCTGCAACGTACGACACGATGGATTGCGCATACCGCCGCTCACGACTGACAATTGGTACCGAATTCGCACATCGAGGGGGGCATCCGTGCATGCTTCGTGACGCAAGGCAGCTCCCTGGCAATTGGCTCATCGACACCGATCTGTGCATCATCGGCGCAGGCCCGGCGGGAATTACCATTGCCAGTGAATTCCTCGGGCAGGACACGAGAGTTTGCCTGGTGGAGAGCGGTGGGCTCGACTTGGAGCGGCGCGCGCAGCGGCTCAACCACGGGATCAGCGTAGGCTATTCAACGTATCTCTTGCACCACGCACGGGTGCGGGCCTTCGGCGGCTCCTCGCGCCACTGGGTCGGCCCTGGCGACGAGACCTGGGCGGCCCGCCCGCTGGACCCGATCGACTTCGAGGTCCGCCCCGGCATGCCGTACTCCGGCTGGCCCTTCGACCTCGCCCAGCTGGAGCCCCAGTACGAGCAGGCGCGCTCCATCTGCGAGCTGGGACCGGCTGGGCCCTCCCCCGCCACCCGGGACGGCGGTGTCACGGCCGCCGCCCTGCCGCTGCGCGGCCCCGAGGTGGAGACGACCGTGTTCCAGCACGGCACCTCGACGTTCGAGGGCTACCACCACCAACTGGCCCGCTCCGCCAACGTGACGCTGCTGCTGCACGCCACCGCGGTCCACCTGGCCACCGGCCGGGACCCGGAGGTGGTCGACACCGTCGAGCTACGGCGCGACGACGGCTCGCGCTGCGCCGTGCGACCCAAGGTGGTGGTGCTGGCCGCCGGCGGGATCGAGAACCCGCGCCTGCTGCTGCTCAGCGACCGCACCCACCGGCGCGGGCTGGGCAACCGTCACGACCTGGTCGGCCGCTTCTTCGCCGAGCGGCTGTCGGCCCGCAGCGGCTACCTCGCCGGCGGCCGGCAACTGCTCCGGCGGGCGTCGTTCTACGGCGTCCACGCCGACCACGGCACCCGGGTGCAGGGCGCGCTGCGGGTCGCCGATCCGGTGCAGCGCGAGCGGGGCCTGCTCAACTGCGCCTTCTTCCTGCTGCCGCGCCGGTCGACCATGACGGCCGAGGCGGTCCGCTCGCTGGCCACGCTGGTCAAGGGGGTCGGCCGCCAGCCGCTGCCGGACGCGCCCATGGCCCACCTGCGCAACGTCGTCCGCGGCGCCGGCGACCTGGCCGCGCTCGGCCTGGACAGGCTGCGCCGGCCGAGCGACGACCGCACCGTGCTGGTGCTGCGCTTCCAGGCGGAGCAGGCCCCCAACCGCGAGTCGCGGGTGACGCTCGGCAGCCGCCGCGACCCGCTCGGCCTGCCGGTCGCGCAGCTCGACTGGCGCATGGCCGCCTCGGACCGCGACTCGATCCGCCGCTCCCAGGAGCTGGTGGACGGCGCGTTGCGCGCCGCCGGGCTGGGCCATGTCGAGCTGCCGCTGGGCGACGAGCGGCCGCCGACGCTGATCGAGGGCAACTACCACCACCTGGGCGCGACCAGGATGCACGCCAGCCCGCGCCTGGGCGTGACCGATCCCGACTGCCGCGTCCACAGCGTGCGCAACCTCTACGTCGCCGGCAGCTCGCTGTTCCCCACCTACGGCTGCTCCAACCCGACGCTGACGGTGGTGGCGCTGGCCCTGCGGCTGGCCGACCACCTCCAGAAGGTGCTGGCCGGCCGCCCGCTACTCCGCCTCGGCCAGTAGGCCGCCCTCGCGCAGCCTGGCCGCGGCCGCCTCGACCGGCTCGAACGCAAGGCCCGCGCGCTCGGCCACGTCGAGCAGGCTGTGCCGCCCGTCGGCCAGGTTGAGCACCCACAGCATCGCCATCTGCGACTCCTGGGTGTGGCTCTGCCCGCCGGTGGAGCCGTAGAGGCCGCGCCTGCCGAGCTGCGGCTCGCCGTGGGGGCTGAGGTTCAGGTAGCGGCGGTCGCCCTCCAGCAAGCGCAGCAGGCGCCAGCAGGTCTCCAGCGACTCCTCCAGGCAGGCCGGCCGCACCAGGCTGAGGTCGTCGGCGCTGGTGTGGTACTCGGGGTACTGCCCGTAGGGGGTCCGCGACAGGCTGCCGACCGGCAGGTCGAACCCGGGCGAGCAGTACTGCCGCTCGTCGTAGCCGTAGGGCGAGAAGTCCACCATCCGGTACGGCCGGCCGCCGCGCTCCAGCACGTGCGCCATCGCCCGGTCGACCGGGGCGTCGCCCCGGCGGCTGCGCTTGTAGGTCAGCGGCCCGGGGTCGCCGACGCAGGCCAGCACCAGCCCGTGGCGGATCCGGTCGAGCTGCTCGCGATGGGTCGCCAGCCAGGAGATCGAGCCGATCGTGCCGGGCACGAACAGCAGCCGGTAGCTGTAGCGCAGCCCGCCGGCCCGCTGGAGCCGCTTGGCCAGCCAGGTCGCCACCGCGATGCCCGAGAGGTTGTCGTTGGCCAGCGACGGATGGCAGACGTGGCAGGAGAGCAGCACCTCGTCGCGGCCGCCGCCGGGGATCAGCAGCTCGCCCCAGTCGAGCCGCCCGTCGGCCAGGGTGCTGTCGATCCGCACCCGGTAGTCCCCGTCGGGCAGGCTGTCGACCAGCCGCTGGCTGGCGCAGAAGCCCCAGCTCTCGCTGTAGTAGCTGGTGCGGTAGGGGACCCAGTCGGGATGCTCCGGCAGGGTGTGCAGGTGCTCCTTGAGCTCGGCCAGCGGCATGGTGCGGTCCACCGGGGTGCTGTAGGAGACCACGTGCAGGTTGCTGGCCCGGAAGTCGATCACCTTGCGGCCGTCCGGGTCCTCGACCCAGGCGTCGCGGATGCTCCACTCCCGCGGCACCGTCCAGTCCAGCACCCGCGTGCCCGAGGCGATCTGGTGCGGCTCGACCCCGATCTCCCGCCGCAGCACCTCGAGGGTCGACCGCAGCCCCTCGCCGGTGATGCTGCGGCACAGCGGATAGAGCTCGCTGACCAGGTCGTACATGCCCACGCCGTCGCCGGCGGCCGGGGCGCTCACCGGACGGCGCCCTGGCGGCGGCGTGCGGCCAGGTCGGTGTCGGGGTAGGTCCGGTCGCGCTCGTTGATCTCGCGCACCTCGCCTGGCCAGCGGATGCCAAAGGCCGGGTCGTCCCAGCGCACGCCGCGGCCGCTCTCCGGCGCGTAGAACTCCGACATCTGGTAGGCGACCTCGGTGTCGTCGGCGAGCGTCAGAAAGCCGTGCGCGCAGCCCTCCGGGACGTAGAGGCCGCGCCGGTTGGCGGCGTCCAGCACCATGGCGGCGTGGCGGCCGAAGGTCGGCGAGGCCGCGCGGAGGTCGATGGCCACGTCGTAGATCGCTCCGGCGGTGCAGCGCACCAGCTTCGCCTCCTCGTGGGGCGCAGCCTGGTAGTGCATCCCGCGTAGCGTTCCCTTACGCCGGTTGAACGAGATGCTGCACTGTACCAGCGCCGGGTTCAGGCCCTGCTCTTCGAATTCGCGTTGGCACCAGGTCCGCGCGAAGAACCCGCGTGCATCCCCGAGCCGCTCTGGTTCGACGATGAACGCACCGGCAACCTCGGTTTCGATGAACAACATGGCGACAGCCTAGCTTTTCGCGCGGGGCCCTCACCACCCCCGGCCGTCGCACAAACGCCGTAATGCCAACTCGTCCCTTTGCCGGTACACCACGGGGCGGCCCCGCCCCTAGCGTGTGACCCGTAGCACCGAGCTCGATTGCGCCTGGGGGGGCGTAGCACGGGGGAATTTCACCCCGACGCGTGAAATTCGCCAGCTGGCGGCCTTCAGGCCGGTTCGCTCGGCGTCACGTCTTGGCAAGCCGCCGGATCGTCGGTCCCCGACCGATCTCTGCCAAGGATCCTGCAATTGGAGGGGTCTTCATCCGGACCCGCGGCTTCGTCTGGAGTGACACGCGAAATGACACAACGCAGCGAGCGCGTACTGGTGACCGGCGCCGGCGGCTTCATCGGGCACCACCTGGTCTCCTACCTCAAACAGCGGGGCTATTGGGTCCGCGGCGTGGACCGCAAGTACCCGGAGTTCACCCCGGTCGACGCCGACGAGTTCCAGATCGCCGACCTGCGGCGCTGGGACGAGTGCCTGCTGGCCACCAGCGGCATCGACCACGTCTACGCGCTGGCGGCGGACATGGGCGGGATGGGCTTCATCTCCAGCAACCACGCCACCATCCTGCGCAACAACGCCCTGATCAACCTCCACACGCTGGAGGCCGCGCGGCTCCAGGGCGCGTCGCGCTATTTCTACAGCTCGTCCGCCTGCATCTACCCGGACTACCGGCAGACCGAGGAGGACATCGCCCCGCTCAAGGAGGAGGACGCCTACCCGGCCGACCCGCAGGACGCCTACGGCTGGGAGAAGCTGCTCAGCGAGCGCCTGATGGGCTACTACGGCGACGAGTTCGGCATGCGGACGCGGGTGGCCCGCTTCCACAACATCTACGGCCCGTACGGGACGTACGACGGCGGACGGGAGAAGGCGCCGGCGGCGCTGTGCCGCAAGGTGGCCATGGCCCAGCCGGGCGACTCCATCGAGATCTGGGGCGACGGCGCGCAGACCCGTTCGTTCTGCTACATCGACGACTGCGTCGAGGGCATCTACCGGCTGATGTGGTCGGACCACACCGAGCCGCTGAACGTCGGCAGCAACGAACTGGTCACCATCGACCAGCTCGCGGAGCTGGTGATCGACGTCTCCGGCAAGCCCGACCTCTGGCTGCGGCACGTCGAGGGGCCGCAGGGCGTGCGCGGCCGCAACTCCGACAACACCCGCATCCGCCAGGTGCTCGGCTGGGAGCCACGGACCTCCCTGCACGAGGGCCTCGACTCGACCTACCGATGGATCCACAAGCAGGTCGCCGGCTGAGCGCCGCGGCGCCCGGCCGCTCCAGGATCCCGCGGGTCGACGTGCTGGGCGTCGGAGTGAGCGCGATCGACATGGACCAGGCGGTCGCCGAGATCGCCGGCTGGGTCGAGCGTCGCGAGCGCCACTACGTCTGCGTCACCGGCGTGCACGGGGTCATGGAGTCGCGCCGTGACGCCGGGCTGCGCCGGATCCACAACCGCTCCGGCCTCACCACCCCCGACGGGATGCCGATGGTGTGGGCCGGCCGGCGCAGCGGCGCGGCGGACATGGAGCGCGTCTACGGGCCCGACCTGATGCTCGCGCTCTGCGAGCGGGCCGCCGAGCGCGGCTGGACGTCGTACTTCCACGGCGGCGCGCCGGGCGTGGCGGACCGGCTCGCCGAGCGCCTGAGCGAGCGCTTCCCGGGCCTCAAGGTGGTCGGCACCTCGTCGCCGCCGTTCCGCGAGGCGACCCCCGAGGAGGACGCCGCCACCGTCGAGCGCATCGAGGAGGCGGCGCCCGACCTGGTCTGGGTCGGGCTCGGCACGCCCAAGCAGGAGCGCTGGATGGCCGACCACACCGGGCGGCTCAGCGCGCCGGCGCTGCTGGGCGTCGGCGCCGCCTTCAACATCCACGCCGGCCTGCTGCCGCAGGCGCCGCCGTGGATGCAGCGGTCCGGCCTCGAGTGGCTCTACCGGCTCATGCGCGAGCCGCGGCTGGCCCGCCGCTACCTGCGCAACAACCCGCGGTTCCTGTTCGAGATCGTGCGGCACCCGCCGCGGATCCGCCCGGCGGAGCAGTTCGATGCTTGACGAGCGCACCACCGCCACCCCGGACCTGCTCACGCTGGAGGCGCCCGGCCTGGAGCACGCCGGCGCGGCGCGGCGCCGCTACCAGCGCATCGGCCTGGGAATGATGGTCTCCGACGCGCTCTGCGCCTGCGCCGCCCTGCTGCTGGCCTACCAGCTCGGCGGGCTCCGCTCGATCTGGTCGATGTCGCTGGTCGAGCGGGTGGCGCTGCTGCTGGCGCCACTGCTGTGGGTGGGGCTCTTCCAGGCGTTCAGCCTGTACGCGCCGCAGCGCCTCGCCGCCGCCGAGGAGTTCCGCCGGGTGATCGGCGCGACCAGCCTCGGCACCGTGCTGCTGGTGCTGCTCACCTACCGGTCCGATCACCCGCTGCCGCCGACCTGGGTCGCCCTGGCCTGGTTCGGCGCGCTGTTCATCGAGCTGGCCACCCGCCGGGCCTGGCGCTGGCACCAGCACCGCATGAAGCTGGACGGCCGGCTCGCGCTGCGGACGCTGATCGTCGGCGCCAACCGCGACGCCGCCAAGCTGGCCGCCAGCCTGCGCCAACCGGGCTCCGGCTTCATCCCGATCGGCTACGTGCTGGCCGGTGGCCGGCCGGCCGACGAGCCGGCCGACAGCCGACAGGGCGTGCTCGGCGAGCTCGGCCAGCTGCGCCGGCTGGTGCGCGAGAAGGCGGCCGACTGCCTGTTCATCACCTCCACCGGCGTCTCCGCCGAGGACATCGGCGAGGCCGCCCAGGTGGCCCGTCAGGAGGGCGTCGAGATCCGCCTGTCGGCCAACATCGCCGAGACGCTGACCTCGCGGCTCGCGCTCCAGCAGGTCGGGCCGGTGATCGCGCTGTCGCTGCGGCCGGTGCGGCTCGCCGGGCCGCAGGCGGCCGGCAAGCGCGCCTTCGACCTGGTGGCGGCGACGGCGGCACTGCTGCTCACCCTGCCGCTGTGGCTCGGCGCTGCGCTCGCGGTGCGGCTCAGCTCCCCAGGGCCGGTGCTGTTCCACCAGGAGCGGGTGACCAAGGGCGGCCGGCGCTTCCGGATGCACAAGTTCCGCACGATGCGCGACCGGCCCCCGGGCACGCCCGACGAGACCGCCGAGCTGATGGACCCCAGCAGCCCGTTCTTCAAGCTCGGCAACGACCCCAGGATCACCACCGTGGGCAGGTACCTGCGGCGCTTCAGCATCGACGAGCTGCCGCAGCTGCTGAACATCTTCAAGGGCGAGATGAGCCTGGTGGGCCCGCGGCCGCTGCCGGCCGAGCAGGTCGCCGCGAACCGGGAGCTGCTCGGCCCGCGCCACGAGGTGCCGGCCGGCATGACCGGCTGGTGGCAGATCAACGGCCGCAGCGAGGTGACCCCGGAGGAGGCGCTGCACCTCGACCAGTTCTACATCGAGAACTGGTCGCTCACGCTGGACCTCTACGTCGTGCTGAAGACCTTCGGCGCGGTGCTGCGGCGCGAGGGCGCGTACTAGACCCAGGTGGTCCGGCGGTCGTGGCGCCCCCCGTCCCAGCCGCCGCCACCGCGGCCCCCGCGGTGGCGGTGACGGCCGAAGATCAGGAACACCCACAGCAGCGGCCATGGGAAGAAGAACCCGCGGCTGATCGCCAGCACCACCAGGGCGACGATCGCGACCGTCACCAGCACCGGCACGGCGTGCGCGAGCTGCGGCGCGACCGCGCGCGCCCGCCGCCGTCCGGGGGCCGGCGTGGCGGGCTCGCCC
>DASVXQ010000276.1:0-5747 GCA_036392615.1 Actinomycetes bacterium
GCTGGCACGCGAAGTTTCGAGGACTGGGATCATACGGGAAATCGGCAGGATTGCGTACCAGTCCGGGTCAGGCCTGGAAGACCTCGTGGAACAGCGATCGGGGCCGCTTCCGGACAGCAATGGAGAGCGGGCTTTACCAAAATGTTCTGTACATGTGCCCGTACGGTGCCAAATTCACCACCATTGCGCTCGAGTTCCGGCGCACCAGGGCAAATCACCCCGCATTTGCCGAGCGCAAGACGGACATGCGGCACGATATGGTTCACCACAATGCCCCCGGGGGGCTCGCACGAACCGGGTACCGTAGGTGGATTACCGCATTTGTAGTACGTTCGCCGGGCGTGAATGCGCCAAAGTTGGCGGCGGAACGGCCTGGTCTCGCCGCGCGCCCTTCTGAGTCGAAATGCGGAGCTTGCCAGAAGCGGCTACGGTGAGTGCTCACGGTCCCCCACCCGGCACCGACAGGAGGAAGGCGCGCGCACGACGTCTGCCTGCGCGCCATTTGGACCCAGGAGGAAACGGTTAGGTGACGACGACTGAGCGGTGGTCGACGGACACTGGGGGGAGCACTCCCCACGGCGGCCAGCTGATCGAGCGGCGGCTCGCCGGCGGCGAGGCCGAGGAGCTGTCGAGCTCGAGGCAGCTCCCCTCGCTGACCCTCACCCCGGCGGAGACCGCCGACCTGCGCGCCCTGGCGACCGGCGCCTACAGCCCGCTTCGGGGCTTCATGGGCGCCAAGGACCACCAGGCCTGCACCGAGGAGATGCGCCTGCAGGACGGCACACTGTGGCCGATCCCGGTGTGTCTCGGGCTGGCCGACGACCAGCGGCCCCAGGGCGACCTGCTGGCGCTGCGGAGCGAGCGGGGCGACTTCCTGGGCGTGCTGGAGGTCGAGGACGTCTTCGAGCGCGACCGGGTCGCCGAGGCGGAACTGGTCTACGGCACCACCGACCCCGACCACCCCGGCGTCGCGCGGGTGCTGTCCTCGCCCCGGCGGGCCGTCGGCGGCCCGGTCCGCGCCGTGGTCGAGCCGCTCGGGGGACCGGTCGGCCGCTACGCGCTCACCCCGGCGGAGACCAGGGCGGCGTTCGCGGAGCGCGGCTGGAGCACCGTGGTGGGCTTCCAGACCCGCAACCCGGTCCACCGCGCGCACGAGTACCTGATGAAGTGCGCCCTGGAGAACTGCGACGGGCTGCTGCTGCACCCGCTGGTGGGGCCGACCAAGGAGGGCGACGTGCCCGCCGAGGTGCGGATGCGCGCCTACCACGCGATCCTGGAGTACTTCCCGCCGGACCGCGCCATGCTGGCCGCGCTGGTCGCGCCGATGCGCTACGCCGGGCCCCGCGAGGCCGTGCTGCACGCGCTGGTGCGCAAGAACTATGGCTGCACCCACTTCATCGTGGGCCGCGACCACGCCGGCGTCGGCAGCTACTACGGCACCTTCGACGCGCAGCGGCTGATCTCGTCGCTGCCCCCCGACGAGCTCGGCATCACCCCGCTGCGCTTCGACAACGCCTTCTACTGCCGCCGCTGCGGCGGCATGGCGACCGGCAAGACCTGCCCCCACTCCGGCGACGACCGCGTCAGCCTGTCGGGCACCCAGGTCCGCGCCCTGCTGTCCGCCGGCGAGCTGCCCCCGCCGGAGTACAGCCGGCCAGAGGTCGCCGAGATCCTGATCGCCGCCTACCGCGAGCAGGCGGCCGGCTGAGCACCGGCTTCCCCGTTCCATCCAGACCCCAGGAGATCGCACCGCATGAACGTCGACAACGGCTTCGTCCTCTGGCTCACCGGCCTGTCCGGAGCCGGGAAGTCCACCATCGCGAACGCGGTCGCCCCGCGGCTCGCCGAGCGCGGCCACCGCGTGGAGGTGCTCGACGGCGACGAAGTCCGCACCAACCTCTGCCAGGGCCTGGGCTTCAGCCGCGAGGACCGCGACACCAACATCGCCCGGATCGGCTACGTCGCCGGCAAGCTCGCCAAGCACGGCGTGGCGGTGGTGGTGGCGGCCATCTCGCCGTACCGCGAGGCCCGCGACAAGGTGCGCGCCAGCGTCGACGACTTCGTCGAGGTGCACGTCGCCGCGCCGGTGACCACCTGCGCCGAGCGTGACGTGAAGGGCCTCTACGCCAAGGCGCTCGCCGGCGAGATCAAGAACTTCACCGGCGTCTCGGATCCCTACGAGGAGCCGCTGGAGCCCGAGATCGCGCTGCACACCGAGCGGGAGTCGGTCGAGCAGTCGGCCGAGCAGGTGCTGGCGTGGCTGGAGGCCAGGGGGTTGTCCCTGCCGGCCGGCGAACAACTGGACCTCGACGCCGTCCCAGCCTCCCGTTAGAGAACCCGGGTTGGGGGGCAGACGCTGTTCGGAAGGAGAGCGACAATGAAACGGACGCCCTACGCGGTGCTCCTCGCCGCACTCATGGTCGCTTCGGCCCTGGCGCTGATACCGGGACGGGCGCTGGCGGACGTGCCCACCAGCGCGTCGTCGACCTGGCAGACCAACGGCGTCGTGTACGCGGTCGCCTACGTCCGTGGCCTCGTCTACATCGGCGGGTCCTTCACCACGGTGCGCCCGCCGGGTGCCGCGGCGGGCACGCGCGAGGTGGCTCGCAACCACCTGGCCGCGTTCAGCGCCACCACCGGCGCGCTGGCCAGCTTCAACCACAACGTCAACGGCACGGTCTACAGCCTGCTCCCCTCGCCCAGCGCGGCCAGGCTGTACATCGGAGGTGACTTCACCGCCATCGACGGCACCGCCCGCGGCCATCTGGCGACCTTCGCCCTGCCGAGCGGCGCGTTGGCCAGCTGGAAGCCGTCGGTCACCGGCAGGGTCAAGTCGATCTCGACCTTCGGGGACGGCAGCACGCTGTACGTCGGCGGCAGCTTCGGCACCGCCGGCGGGCAGGCGCGCACCAACGTGGCGGCGTTCACCTCGTCGACCGGGGCGCTGCTGCCCTTCAGGGCCACCCCCGACGGCAGCGTCCGGGCGCTGATCGTCAGCGCCAACGGGTCCCGGGTGGTGATCGGCGGCGGCTTCAACCACGTCAACGGCGTCGCCCGCCGGGCCCTGGCGATCCTCAACACCAGCGGAGCGGTCCAGCCGCAGCAGACGGTCATCTCGAGCTGCTCGGAGGTCACCTCGTTCGCGCGCACCACCAGCGCGGTGTTCCTCGGCGCCGAGGGCACCGGCGGCGGCTGCTTCGACGGCACCGCGGCGCTCAACCCGACCACCGGCGCCCAGCTGTGGCGCGACAACTGCCTGGGCGCCACCCAGGCGGTGCAGGTGATCGGCAGCTGGCTGTACGTCGGGTCGCACGCGCACGACTGCCACACGGTGGTCGGCGGGTTCCCCCAGACGACCACCCCGCACCACCTGATGCGCGAGAACGTGAGCAACGGCCACATCGACCATGGCTGGTTCCCCAACACCAGCGGCAACCCGCTGGGGCCGCGCTCGCTGGGCAGCGACGGCACCAGGCTCGGGGTCGGCGGCGACTTCCGCAGCGTCAACAACAAGCCCCAGCAGGGCTTCGCGCAGTTCGGCTAGGTCGGCTCCGTGACCGTCGACGCAGCCAGGCAGAGTCGCCTCAGCGGCGACCTCGCCTGGCTGGTCGACCTGCTCTGGGGGCCCGGTGTCGAGACCGGCGAGGTGCGCGTGCGGACCGACGCCGAGGTGCCCGACGGGTTCGTCGAGGCGGAGCGCTTCGCGGTCGTGCCCAGCCTGGCGCGGCCGCGCTTCCTCGTGCCGCTCGCCTCCCGCCGCGCGGCCTGGGCCTCGACCATTCGCTACAACGCGTTGCGGCCGGCCCGGGTGCGCGCCCTGCGCTGGGCGGTCGGGACCGCCATGCGGGCCGGCGTCGGCCAGCGCGCGCTGCCCGGCCGCCTGAGCGTCTCGGTCGCCGCCGGCCTGGGCCCGGAGCGACGCGAGCAGGCGCTGATCGGCGCGCACCTGCGCAGCCAACTCGGCGCGCCCGGCCTGGCGATGGGCATCGGCGTCCGCGAGCCGCAGCCCAATCGCAAGCCGACCCTGCAGCTGTTCGACGGGGACGGCCGGCCGGCCGGCTACGTCAAGGTCGGCTGGAGCCCGCTCACCCGCGCGCTGGTGCGCAACGAGGCCGAGGCGCTGCGCGCCTGCCAGGCCCACCCTCCGGACGGCCTGAGCGTTCCGCGGCTGCTGCTGGCCGGCGCCTGGCGCGATCTGGAACTGGCGGTCACCAGCCCGCTGCCGACCGGGGTGCGGCGCCACCGGCGGGCGGAGCGGCCGCCGGTGGCGCTCAGCCGAGGGGTCGCCGTCATGGAGGGCACCCGCCAACTACCGCTCGCCACCAGCCCCTGGTGGCGTGGCGTGCGCCAGCGCATCGCCGGCAGCACCGCCGGCGACGGCGAGATCGCCGCCACGCTGCTGCGCTGCGCGGACGAGATCGAGCGCGCCCACGGCGCCGAGCCGCTGGTCTTCGGGCGCTGGCACGGCGACTGGGTGCCGTGGAACCTCGCCTGGGAGCGGGGCCGGCCGCACGCCTGGGACTGGGAGCACTCCGGCGCGGACGCGCCGCTCGGCTTCGACCTGCTCCACTGGCGGTTCCAGGTCGCCTTCGTCGGACAGGGACGGGACGCCGCCGAGGCGGCCGCACGCTGCGCCAGGCTGGCCGCGCCGGACCTGGCGCGGCTCGGGCTCGGTCCGGCGGCCGCCCGGGCGCTGCCGCGCCTGTACCTGCTGGAGCTGTACCTGCGCGGCTATGGGATGCAGGCGGCGGGCGCCGGCTGGAACCCGCGGTTCCATCCGAGGATGCTGCAGGTGCTCGCCGGGCGCGGCGCGCCATGACCGCCCCCGACGGGCCGGTGTCCGGCTTCCCCCAGCTACCCCCTGACGGTAGGGTTGCTGGCATGCATCCGGGTTCCGAGGCTCGCGCCGCCCAGCTCAGCTTCCGGGAAGGCCGACAGCCGGCGGGCCCCTGGCCGCCGGTGAGCGTGGTCATCCCCACCCGTGACCGCCCCGAGTTGCTCGAGCGTGCGGTGCGCGCCGTCCTCGAGCAGCGCTACCCAGGCGAGATCGAGTGCGTGGTGGTGTTCGACCAGAGCCAGCCCGTGCCGGTCGGAGTCCAGCCGGGCGAGCGGCGCCGGCTGCGGACGGTCGCCAACCAGCGGACCCCGGGGCTGGCCGGCGCGCGCAACGCCGGCGTGCTGTGCTCCTCCGGCGAGCTGGTCGCCTTCTGCGACGACGACGACGAGTGGCTGCCCGGCAAGCTGCTCGCCCAGGTCGAGGCGCTGCGCCAGCACCCCGAGGCGGCGGTGGTCGCCTGCGGCATCGAGGTGCGCTACCGCGACCGCACCATCCGCCGGCTGCCGCCGCCCGGGCCGGTGCCGCTGGAGGCGTTCCTGCGCCGCCGGGTGATGGAGATCAACCCCTGCACCATCCTGGTACGCCGCGGCCCGCTGCTCGGCCCGATCGGCCTGGTCGACGAGCGCCTGCCCGGCAGTTACTACGAGGACTACGAGTGGCTGCTGCGCGCCGCCGGGGTGGCGCCGGTCGAGGTCGTGCCACAGGCGCTGGTGCGGATCAACTGGCACGCGACCTCGTTCTTCGCCGAGCGCTGGCGGACCATCATCGAGGCGATCGCCTATCTGCTCGACAAGCACCCGGAGCTGCGCGGCGACCCGACCGGCATGGCCCGTCTGGAGGGCCAGCTCGCCTTCGCCCACGCGGCCGTCGGCGAGCGCGCCGCCGCGCGCCGCTGGGCGCGCAGCGCGCT
>DASVXQ010000277.1:0-3189 GCA_036392615.1 Actinomycetes bacterium
GTGGCGCAGCGGCGGCACCTGGGTGGCCAAGGCGCCGCCCAGCAGGAACACCACCGCGGCCAACCGCAGCACGCCCCCGCCGCCGAGCAGCTTCTGGGCGCCCACGCCGAGCAGGCCGCCGAGGGTGCCGCCGATGGCCGCCACCCTGGCCATGCGGCCGTTGATGGGGACCAGCTCGCGGCCGGCGCCGACCAGCTCGGGGACCAGCGCGCTGCGGCTGATGCCGTGCACCCGCGAGCAGACCAGCAGCCCGAAGGCGAGCGGGAACAGCAGCAGGCCGTCGATGCGGCTGGCCGCCAGCCAGGCGAGCACGGCGCGCAGGCCGAGGGCGACGATCATCGCCACCCGGCTGGCGCCGCTGCGGCCGTCGAGCAGGCGGCCGAGCAGCGGCGCGACCACCGCGAACGGCGCCACGGTGATCAGCAGGTAGAGCGCGACCCGCGGCCGCGCGGCCGACACCGGCACCGAGAAGAACAGCGTGCCGGCCAGCGCGACCGCCACCAGCGCGTCGCCAAAGCCGCTGGTGCCGTGGACCCAGGCGAGCCGGTCGAGCGCCCGCCGCTCCGGGTCAGGCTCGGCCAGGCGGCGGCGCACGCGGTCGCCGAGCTCCACGCCACCACGACGAAGCCCCCGGAGGATCCGGGGGCTTCGTCTATCCCTGGGGTGGGACACTCGAAGGGCCTACTCCGTGCCCGCCAGCTCCGCCGGTGGGATGTCGATCCCGTCAGCGGCCTGGTCGAGCGACCTGAAGACGATCTCGCCGTTCTCGGCGTCGACCACCACCAGCTGGCTGGCGCCGAACTCCTTCCAGAGGAGCTTCTCCGACAGGGGGTCCTCGACCAGGCGCTGGATCGTCCGCCGCAGCGGGCGGGCGCCGAGCGCCGGATCGTAGCCCTTCTCGGCCAGCAGGTCCCTGGCGGCGTCGGTCAGCTCCATGGAGATGTCCTTGGACTTGAGCTGCTCGACCACCCGCCGGGTCATGAGGTCGACGAT
This sequence comes from Actinomycetes bacterium, assembly GCA_036392615.1. GTDB lineage: Bacteria > Actinomycetota > CALGFH01 > CALGFH01 > CALGFH01 > DASVXQ01. The sequence goes on from DASVXQ010000277.1 coordinate 994, forward strand.
GCTCTTGACCTCTTCGCGGCTGAGCTGGTGGAAGACGATCACCTCGTCGATCCGGTTGAGGAACTCCGGCCGGAAGTGTCGCTTCAGCTCGTCCATGACCTTGTCGCGCATGCGCTCGTAGTCGACCTTGGCGTCCGGCTTGGCGGTGAAGCCCAGCGTGGTGCCCTTGGCGATGTCGCGCGTGCCCAGGTTCGAGGTCATGATCAGCACGCAGTTCTTGAAGTCCACCGTGCGGCCCTGGGCGTCGGTCAGGCGACCGTCCTCCAGGATCTGCAGGAGCGTGTTGAACACGTCCGGGTGGGCCTTCTCGATCTCGTCGAACAGGACCACGCTGAACGGCTTGCGCCGGACGGCCTCGGTGAGCTGGCCGCCCTCCTCGTAGCCGATGTAGCCGGGAGGCGAGCCGATCAGCCGCGAGACGGTGTGCTTCTCCATGTACTCGCTCATGTCGAGCGCGATCAGCGCGTCCTCGTCGCCGAAGAGGAACTCGGCGAGGGTGCGCGACAGCTCGGTCTTCCCCACGCCCGAGGGGCCGAGGAAGATGAACGAGCCCGAGGGGCGCTTGGGGTCCTTGAGGCCGGCCCGTGTGCGCCGGATCGCCTGCGAGACCGCGCGGATGGCCTCCTCCTGGCCGACGACCCGCTTGTGCAGCTCGTCCTCCATCCGCAGCAGCTTGGCGGTCTCCTCCTCGGTGAGCTTGAAGACCGGAATGCCGGTCCAGGAGGCCAGCACCTCGGCGATCTGCTCCTCGTCGACCTCGGCGACCACGTCCATGTCGCCGGACTTCCACTCGCGCTCGCGGCGGGCCTTGTCGGCCAGCAGCTGCTTCTCGCGGTCGCGCAGCGAGGCGGCCTTCTCGAAGTCCTGGGCGTCGATCGCCGACTCCTTGTCGCGGCGGACGTCGGAGATGCGGCCGTCGAACTCGCGCAGGTCGGGCGGCGCGGTCATCCGCCGGATCCGCATCCGGCTGCCGGCCTCGTCGATCAGGTCGATCGCCTTGTCGGGCAGGAAGCGGTCGGAGATGTAGCGGTCGGCCAGGTTGGCCGACGCCACCAGCGCGTCGTCGGTGATGGTGACCCGGTGGTGCGCCTCGTAGCGGTCGCGCAGGCCCTTGAGGATCTCGATGGTGTGCGCCACGGTCGGCTCGTTGACGTGGATCGGCTGGAAGCGCCGCTCCAGGGCCGCGTCCTTCTCGAGGTGCTTGCGGTACTCCTCGAGGGTGGTCGCGCCGATCGTCTGCAGCTCGCCCCGGGCCAGCATCGGCTTGAGGATCGAGGCGGCGTCGATCGCGCCCTCGGCGGCGCCCGCCCCGACGAGCGTGTGCAGCTCGTCGATGAACAGGATGATGTCGCCGCGGGTGCGGATCTCCTTGAGGACCTTCTTGAGGCGCTCCTCGAAGTCGCCGCGGTAGCGGGAGCCCGCCACCAGGGCGCCGAGGTCGAGGGTGTAGAGCTGCTTGCCCTTGAGCGTCTCGGGCACCTCGCCCTTGACGATCGCCTGGGACAGGCCCTCGACGATGGCCGTCTTGCCGACGCCGGGCTCGCCGATGAGCACCGGGTTGTTCTTGGTCCTCCGCGAGAGGACCTGCATGACCCGCTCGATCTCCTTCTCGCGCCCGATCACCGGGTCGAGCTTGCCCTCGCGGGCGAGCTGGGTCAGGTTGCGGCCGAACTGGTCGAGCACCAGGGAGCCCTGCGGCTGCGCCTCGCCGGTGGCGGGGCCGGTGCCCTCCTTGCCCCCGGCGTAGCCGGAGAGGAGCTGGATGACCTGCTGGCGGACGCGGGAGAGGTCGGCGCCCAGCTTGACGAGCACCTGGGCGGCGACGCCCTCGCCCTCGCGGATGAGGCCGAGCAGGATGTGCTCGGTGCCGATGTAGTTGTGCCCGAGCTGGAGCGCCTCGCGCAGCGAGAGCTCGAGCACCTTCTTGGCTCGCGGTGTGAACGGGATGTGGCCGGTCGGGGCGCTCTGCCCCTGGCCGATGATCTCCTCGACCTGGGCGCGGACCGCCTCCAGCGAGATGCCCAAGGACTCCAGTGCCTTGGCGGCCACGCCTTCGCCCTCGTGGATGAGGCCGAGCAGGATGTGCTCGGTGCCGATGTAGTTGTGATTCAGGAGCCGGGCTTCCTCCTGGGCGAGCACGACGACCCGTCGAGCCCGGTCGGTGAAGCGCTCAAACATGCCAAACCCCCAGGGATA
>DASVXQ010000278.1:0-3741 GCA_036392615.1 Actinomycetes bacterium
TCGCCCGCTGCTTCGACCGGCGAGCGCACGCCGCCGACCCGACCGCCAACCCGCCCGGCTGCCCGCAACCAACCGCCGGCGACCCGACCGGCCAGGCGTTCTCGCGCGCCGCCAGCTCGGCGCTGGCGGCCAACTTCAGCCACGCGGTGCAGCTCGCCGCCGCTTGCGCGCTCGCCGCGATCCTGCTCACCTTCCTGCCGGTGCTCCTGCTGCCCCGACGGACGGCGCCGGCGGCGGGCGAGTGGGCGGTGGGCGCGTCCGGGGCATGAGCTGGCGGGAGGGCGGAGGAGCGGGATGCGGTTGCTGCTGGCGGCGGTGGAGTGCGCCAAGGGTGGGGTGGAGGCCAACCTCCGGCGGCACGTCGAGCTGCTGGAGGAGGCGGCGGGCGCCGGCTGCGACCTGGCGGTGTTCCCGGAGTTCTCGCTCACGGGCTCGGTCGACCCCGGGCGCCACCCGGAGCGGGCGCTGGGAGTCGACGCCGGGCCGGTGCGGGAACTGGTCGCCGAGACGCGGCGCACCGGCGTGGCGGCGGTCTTCGGGATCGCGGAGCGCTCCGCCGACCGCTTCCACATCGCCCAGCTCTACGCCCACGACGGGCGGCTCGACGGCGTCTACCGCAAGCGCCATCTCGGGGAGGGCGAGGAGGGCTTCGAGGTGGGCGGCGGGCCAGGGGTGTTCCGCTTCGGCGCCGCCAGCTTCGGCGTGACCATCTGCGCCGAGGGCGAGGTCGACTTCCCCTGGGAGGACGTCGCCCGCGCCGGGGCGCCGCTGGTGCTGTTCTGCTCGGCGCCGGGCCTGGACGGCCGCCGCAGCGACGGGGCGGGCTGGCGGGCCGGCCACCACTGGTGGTGCTCGGCCGGCCTCGGCGACGCGGTCCGGCACGCCCGCCAGCTCGGCGTGTGGGTCGCCATGGCCACCCAGGCCGGCTCGACCGAGGACGAGGACTTCCCCGGCCTGGCCGCGCTGGTCCGTCCCGACGGCGAGGTGGCGGCGCGCCTGCCGGACTGGCGGCCCGGCACCCTGGTGGTGGACGTGCCGGTGCGGGTGGCGGTCGAGCCGGTCAGGGAAGCGGTGCGCGTGCTGGTGGTGGACGAGCTGCAGCGGGCGCTGCTGGTGCGCTTCGCCGACGCCGCCGGCGGACCGGGCTGGTGGGCGCCTCCCGGCGGGGGACTGGAGCCGGGGGAGGACCACCGCGCCGCCGCCGGTCGCGAGCTGCGGGAGGAGCTCGGCCGAGACGACCTGGCCGTCGGCCCGTGGATCGGTCGTCGCAGCCACACCTTCGAGACCCTCGAGCCGGGCCGCTGGATGACCCAGCGCGAGCGTTGGGCGCTGTGCCGGACGTCCCGGTTCGAGGTCGACCCGGAGCGGGTCGCCTGGCTGCGCCGCGAGGGGATCCACGAGCTCCGCTGGTGGAGCGCGGACGAGCTCCGCGCCGCCGGCGCGCTCACCACCCCACGCCGCCTGGCGCAGTTGCTCGACGACCTCCGCCAGGGTCGCATGCCCGGCCCCGACGGGGACCTCCGTGTCTAGCGCGCTGACCGCCAACCTTTACCAGGGGCGTCGGAGTTGAGGACCTGGAGCGCGGCGGTGCGCAGGGCAGGGCTGCGCGCGAACAGCGCGGCGCGATCATCTCGCGTTCGGCCTGGGAGAGCGCATCGTCGGTGGGAATCACCCCGAGCCGGCTCCCGGACAGGACCTCCGGCCGGTCAGGGTCGAGTCTGATTCGCCGCTGCTGGGTCACGGTCGACCCGAAGATCTCCGCTCGAGCGTTATGGATCTCGATCCATTCACCGCTCGATAATCGAGAACTTATATTGCGGTCAGTGCGCACGGCCGAGCGGCCAGGAAGCCGGCTGGGCGAGCTGCGCCTACGGCTGCTCGACGGTGATGCCGGAGAGGCGCTCGAGGGCCTTGACCAGGGCGTGGTTGCCTTCGGCGCCGAGACCTTCGCGCTGGAGGGTGCGGTAGAGCTGGAAGACGGTGCTGGTCGCCAGCACCGGGGCGGCGTTCTCGTCGGCGGCCTCCAGCACCAGGCGCAGGTCCTTCTGCTGCAGGTCGATGGTGAAGCCCGGCCGCCAGTCGCGCTCGATCACCTGGGGGCCGCGGTTGGCCAGCATCCAGCTGCCGGCGGCGCCGCCCACGACCGCCTCCAGGGTCCGCTCCAGGTCCAGACCGGCGGCCTCGGCGAACACCAGCGCCTCGGCGGCGGCCAGCATGTTGACCACCACCAGGATCTGGTTGACCAGCTTGCAGCTCTGCCCGGCGCCGATCGGGCCGACGTGGGTGATGGTCGAGCCCATCGCCTCGAAGTACGGCCGCGCCCGCTCGAGGTCGGCGGCCTCGCCCCCGACCATGATGCTGAGCGTGCCCTTGGCGGCGCCCTCGCTGCCGCCGGACACGGGCGCGTCCAGCATCGCCACGTCCGCCTCGCGCAGGCGCTGGGCGAGCTCGCGGGTGGCGCGCGGGCTGATGGTCGACATGTCGACCACCAGCGTCCCCGGCCTGGCGCCCTCCAGGACGCCGTCGTCGCCGAGCAGCACCTGCTCGACGTCGGGCGTGTCGCTGACGCAGACGAACACCACGTCGGCGCCCGAGGCCAGCGCGGCGGGGCTGGCGGCGGTGGCGGCGCCCGCGTCGGCGAGCGGCTGCATCCGCGCGGGGGTGCGGTTGTAGACCGTCAGGTCCACGTTGGCCCTGAGCAGGTTGCGGGTCATGCCCGTGCCCATGATCCCCAGCCCGATGAAGCCGACCCGGTCCGACATCCTCATGCTCCTGGAATTCGGGGCGTTCCTGCCGTGGCGAATCGTACCGGCCGGCTCAAAGGCCCGTGGTGGAACGGGGGTAGGCGACCTCGGGGTCGGTGACGACGTTGACCAGGTAGGGCGCGCCGGCGTCGAAGGCGCGCCGCAGCGCCGGGGCGATCTCGCCGGGGCTGGTGACCAGCTCCCCGGCGCCGCCGAGCGCCCGCACGACCTCGTCGTAGCGGCAGCCGGGCTGGAGGTCGGCGGCGACGTCGTAGCCGTACAAGGCGCGCATCGGGTGCTTCTCCAGCCCCCAGGCGCCGTTGTTGCCGCAGACCATCACCACCGGCAGCCGGTGGCGCACCAGCGTGTCGACGTCCATCAGCGACAGCCCGGCGGCGCCGTCGCCGAGCAGCAGCACCACCTGCGCGTCCGGCCGCGCCATCCGCGCGGCGATGGCGTAGCCCAGCCCGGTGCCGAGGCAGCCGTAGGGGCCCGGGTCGAGCCACGAGCCGGGCCGCGCCGGCTCGATGTAGCGGCCGGCGAAGGAGACGAAATCGCCGCCGTCGCCGATCACCACCGCGTCGTCGGCCAGCAGCTTGCGCAGCTCCCCGTAGATCCTGGCCGGGTGGATCGGGTCGGCGTCGCTGCCCAGCACCTCCTGGTCGCGCAGCTCCGCCGCGGCGGCGGCCTGGCGGAGCTGGCCGAGCCAATCGGCCCGGTCGGCGCGGCCGTCGCCGGCGGCGGCCAGCAGCCCGTCGAGCGCCATGGCCAGGTCGCCGGCGACGCCCTCGGCGAGGGTGGCGTGCCTGGCGAGCTGGCCGGCGCCGTCGGCCAGCTGCACCACCGTGGCCGGCGCGCCGGACTGGCCGCCGAACACGCCGTAGCCGAGCCGGAAGTCCAGCGGCGCGCCGGCCACGACCACCAGGTCGGCGTTGCCGAACGCCTGCGAGCGCGCCCGGGTGACCAGCAGCTCGTGGCCGCCCGGCAGCACCCCGCG
>DASVXQ010000279.1:0-5364 GCA_036392615.1 Actinomycetes bacterium
CCGGGAACCGGCCGTGACCCGCCTGGAGCAGCGCTACCGCCGGGTGCTGCGGCTGCTGCCCGCCGCCTACCGTGCGGCCTGGGAAGAGGAGATGGTCGCCGCCTTCCTGGAGAGCCGCGACAGCGACGATGCCGAGACCGCCGAGTACACCGCCGACTTCGGCCGGCCGAGCTGGGCGGAGGTGGCCAGCGTCGCCGTGCTGGCGCTGCGGCTGCGCCTGGAGCCGCTCGGCCTGCGCCTGCCCGGCGGCGCCCCGCCGCCCCGCGCCCTGGCGTGGGGCCAGGCCATCCGGCTGTTCGTGCTGGCGGGCCTGCTCGCCCACGCCGTGGTGGCCACCGTCGCCCTTTGCTCCGCGCTGTGGCTCGCCGCGGACCTCTGGTGGCTGCCGGCGCCACCAGCCGACTGGCCCTTCGGCACGCCGACGAGCGCCTGGCAGGCGGTGATGACCACCGGCGGGTTCCTCTGGCTGCCGGCCTACGTCGGGGTGCTGCTGGGGCATCTGGGCGTCGCCCGGCTGCTGGCGGCGGCCGCCGTGCTGCCCGAGGCGGCCAGCGCGATCCGGGCCGCCGCGGACCTGATCGGCGGCGCCGCGCCGTTCCTGCTCACCACCTGGTGCAGCCTGCTGCTCCAGGTGGTGCTGGTGCTGGGCCTGGCCACCCTGGACCCGGTGGCGCCGTCGCGGCGCCGGCTGTGGCTGCTGGCGCCGCTGGCCGGCGTCGCCTCGATCGCCGGCCTGTCGCTGCTCGCGCGCCTGGGTGCCGGCCAGTGGCTCCTGCTGGACTGGCCCGGCGTGTGCTGCCTGGCGCTGGTGGGCGCCGCGCTGGTCCACCTGGCCGCACCGGCCGTCCAGCGGGCCCGCGCGCCAGCCTGGACGCTGGCCCTCGCCCTGCTGGCCGCGGCCGTCCTGGGCCTGCGGGCGTCGTCCCTGCTGGACTGGGGCCTGGCCGTCGCGGGGCGGCAGGGCCTGGTCGTGCTGGCGCAGGGCGCCGCGGAAGCCCTCGCCGTGCTGGCGGTGGGCGTGCCGCTGGTCCTGCTGGCCCAGCGCGAGCTGCGCCGCCTGCCACCGCTGCCGGCCACCGTCGGCGCGGCGCCACCGCCGACCCGGTAGCCGCGCCGCTGGGACCTGACAGCCGTGCGGCCCGGCAGCCGCGCGGCTCGAAGCGGCCCTGCAGCGACGGTGACGCCGTGGTGGGGCGGAATCCCTCCATCGCGCGGGCGATGGCGCCCTCGTCCGGGTCGTGGACGACCGCGGCGTCAACGCGGCCGCACCGCCGGAGCGCTTCCTTACCGAGTTCTCGAACTCGGCTCGATCTCCTCTTGAGCGCGTCGCCGACACTGCCAGGGTCCGCAACGCCGACCAAGAGGAGCATCCGATGCCGCGGCCAGCTCGCGCCGACCGGGCCGCCGCCACCCGCGACGCCGGCCTCCGCCGCGTCTCGCGCCTGACCCGCTGGCTGCTGGCCGGCGCGCTGGCGCTGACCGCCGGCTGCTCGGCGATCGCCGCGCGCGTCAGCGCCGGCGCCAGTCACCAGAGCGCCAGCCAGACCGCCGCCACGGACGGCTCCAGCCAGCCGGGCGGCTCCGACTCCGACTCCAGCTCCAGCGACTCCGGCTCGACCCTGCAGGCGCCGGACAGGCCGCCGTCCGCCTCGGGCGGGCCGGGCGGCGTGACCTCGGGAGGCTCCTGATGGACCGGGTCGCGCGCGCGAGCTTCCTGGCGCTGGGCAGCGAGGCGGTCGTGCTGGTGGCCGACCCCGGCCGGCTCCAGGCGGCCTGCCTGGCCGTCGCCACCCAGGTGCAGGCGATCGACCGCGCCTGCAGCCGCTTCCGCGAGGACTCCGAGCTGACCATGGTCAACCGCGCCCGCGGCCGGCCAGTCGAGGTCGGCGAGCTGCTGCTGGAGGCCCTCCAGGTCGCCGTGCGCGCCGCACGCCAGACCGACGGGGACGTCGACCCCACCGTGGGCCGGGCGCTCGAGGCGCTCGGCTACGACCGCGACTTCGCCGCCGTCCTCCCGACCGGGGAGCGGCCGCCGCGCTTCGCCGCCGTGCCGGGCTGGCGCCGGATCCACCTCGACCGCGCAGGCGGGCGAGTCCGAATCCCCGCCGGCGTGCGGCTGGACCTGGGTGCGACCGCCAAGGCGCTCGCCGCTGACCGTGCGGCCGCGCGAGCCAGCCAGGCCGCCGGCTGCGGGGTGCTGGTCAGCCTGGGCGGCGACCTGGCCCTCGCGGGCCAGCCGCCCGCCGGCGGGTGGGCCGTGCGGGTCAGCGACTGGCACGGCGACGGACTCCAGGCCGAGGGCCAGACCATCCGGCTCCACGGCGGCGGCCTGGCGACCTCCAGCACCACCGTGCGCCGCTGGACCCGCGGTGGCGAGCGGCTCCACCACCTGGTCGACCCCACCACCGGCGGGCCGGCGCGGGTCGTCTGGCGCACCGTCAGCGTCGCGGCGGGCACCTGCGTCGACGCCAACACCGCCGCCACCGCCGCGATCGTGCGCGGCCAGCGCGCACCCGGCTGGCTCGACGCCGCCGGCCTGCCGGCCCGCCTTGTCCGCCCTGACGGCTCGGTCGTGCGGGTCGGCGGCTGGCCGGAGCCCGACGAGGCCAGGGCCGCATGACCCCGATCCTGGCCAGCACCCCGGCGCTGTGGTACCTGGCGCGCGGCAGCGGCGCCGTCAGCCTCTGCCTGCTCACCCTGACGGTCGTGCTCGGCATCGTCACCTCGGCGCGCTGGGCGACCGCCAGCTGGCCCCGGTTCGTCGTCGCCGGCCTGCACCGCAACCTGTCGCTGCTGGCGGTCGCGTTCCTCGGCCTGCACGTCGCCAGCGTGGTGGTCGACGGGTACGTGCCCATCCGCTGGCTCGACGCCGTGGTCCCGTTCGCCTCCGCCTACCGCCCGCTGTGGCTCGGCCTCGGCGCGGTCGCCCTCGACCTGCTCCTCGCCGTGCTGCTGACCAGCCTGCTGCGCGTCCGTCTGGGCCACCGTGCGTGGCGAGGCGTCCACTGGGCCGCCTACGCCTGCTGGCCCGTCGCCCTGGTGCACGGCTTCGGCATCGGCAGCGACCACCGCCAGCTCTGGATGCTCGCGATCGACCTTGCCGCCCTCGCCGCCGTCACCGCCGCCACCTGCTGGCGCCTCGCGCTCACCGCCGGCCCCGCCGGCCCCGCTCGCCTCGCCAGCGCCGCCCGCCCCGGCGGCCCGACCGGCCCCGGACCCGCCTCGAGGACCTGACCATGCGCACCACCACCACCACCACCACCACCACCACCGACCCTTCGCCAGCCATGCCCGCGGCCGCGGCCGTTCCGGCCGACGCAGCCTGGTCCGGGCCGGGGGTCTCCGCCGTGCCCACCGGCCTCCCGCGCCTGCTCGCCGGCATCGACTGGCGCGGCGGGCCGACGCCGCTCGCGCGGCACCGGAGGACCTATCCGCCACCCCCTCGGGCCCGCCGGGCCCGTGAGCTGATCGCCGCCGTCGAGCGGTCCGGCCTGCGCGGCCGCGGCGGTGCCAGCTTCCCGACCGGCACCAAGTTGCGCTCGGTCAGCACGGGACGGCGCCCGCCGGTGGTGGTGGTCAACGGCGCCGAGGGCGAGCCGCGCAGCGCCAAGGACAAGCTGCTGCTCACCATGGCCCCGCACCTGGTGCTCGACGGCGCCCTGCTGGCGGCGGCCGCGACCGGCGCCCGCCAGGTGGTCGTCTGCGTCGACCAGTCCGCCGCCGCTGCCGTGGACGCGGTTGGGCGGGCCCTGGCCGAGCGCGCCCACACCGAGTCGGGCGCGCCGATCCGGCTCGCGGCCGTCCCGTCGCGCTACGTCGCCGGCGAGGAGAGCGCGCTGGTCCACTGGCTCAACGGCGGGCCGGCCGTGCCGAGCCGCACGCCGCCACGGCCCTACCAGCGCGGCGTCGACGGCGCGCCCACCCTGATCGACAACGTCGAGACGCTGGCCCACCTCGCCCAGGTCCTGCGCTTTGGCCCGGACTGGTTCCGCCGGCTCGGCACGGCGGAGGAGCCAGGCAGCGCCCTGGTCACCGTCTCCGGCGCGGTCGAGCGGCCAGGCGTCTACGAGGTGCCCATCGGCGTGCCCCTGGCCGGGCTGATCGACGGCGCCGGCGGCCCGCCGGGCGGCCCCGAGGCCGTGCTGGTCGGCGGCTACTTCGGGAGCTGGCTCCGGGCCGACCAGGCCGCCGCCGCCCGCCTCAGCGGCGCCGGCCTGCGCGGCCTCGGCGCGGCCCTCGGATGTGGAGCTGTGGTCGTGCTGGGGGAGCGGAGCTGCGGCCTGGGCGAGACGGCCAGGATCCTGGGCTGGCTGGCCGGGCAGAGCGCCGGCCAGTGCGGCCCCTGCGTGTACGGGCTCGCCGCGGTCGCCCGCGCCACCGCGGCGCTGCACGACGGCACCGCCGGACCCGAAGCGGTTGAGCAGCTCTGGCGCTGGGCCGGCCAGATCGACGGTCGCGGCGCCTGCCGCCTGCCCGACGGCGCCGTGCGCCTGCTCCGCAGCGCCCTGGAGGTGTTCGCCGCCGACGTCCACGACCACCTGCGCAACCGGTCGTGCCCGAGCGCCGGCGACGGGCCCACCCGAGGAGGACCACGATGGCGCTGAGCCGCAGCCTCCGCGTCGACCTCATCGCCTGCGACGGCCACGGCCTCTGCGCCGAGCTGCTGCCCGAGCGCGTCACCCTCGACGACTGGGGCTACCCGATCGTCGACCCCACCCCGATCACCCCGAACCTCGATCCCCACGCCCGCCGCGCCGTCGCGACCTGCCCGCTGCTCGCCCTGTCCCTGGTCCGCAACCGATAGAGGATGGAGGGCCCTCGAGTGGAGGTCGCCGGGGCGCCTGAGCCGGCTGCTCACCCAGCGGACTCCCGGTCGCCATCGTGCCGCTATGCTGCTGGCCCGTGAGCCCTCCCGCCGCCCGACCCGCCAGCACCCGTCCGGTGCTCCTGCTGGTTGGCGGGCCAGCGGGCGCCGGAAAGTCCACCGTGTCGGCGGCCTGGTGTCGCACACGGCCCCAGGCGGTGCGCATCGACCTGGACGACATACGAGACCTCATCGTGGCCGGGCGCGTCGACCCTCAGGTCCTGACGCGGCTGCAGGCCCAGCAATACCACACCAGCGTCAAGGCCTGTGTTGCCTTGGCTCGGGTGTTCATTGCCGGCGGCTACGACGTGGCGGTGGAGACCGTCTTCGAGCCGGACGACTTCACCCGACGGTGGCGTCCGCTGCTGACCGGCCTGCCCTGGCACCTGGTCGTGCTGCGCCCCACATTGCCGGTGACGCTGGCCCGCTCGCGCTCCCGGAGCAAGCGCGTCCTGGAGGAGCACACCAGGACCCAGCACGCCGAAGTTGGCAGGTGGAGC
>DASVXQ010000280.1:0-17993 GCA_036392615.1 Actinomycetes bacterium
GTTGGGCACAGCCCGACCAACGAGGCGGCCGTGCTCGGCCTCACCGGCCAGGTGGTCGCTCCGTTGGCCAAGGGCGCCGGCGTGCTGGTGGTGGCCGACGGCGACCGCGTCAAGGTTGCGCCCCTGGAGACCTGACGTGCGGACCGGCGCCATCGACCAGCGCTCACCACCCCAAGGCTTCCGCACCCTTTGGGACCGTCACGCGACCGCCACCCTTGGCCACCGAAGCCCGCCGCACGAGTAAGCGCACTTCTTCCCAGGCACCTGCTCGGCCCTGCCGCCTGTGGGTCTCACCGCAGCACCTCACGGTCACCGACTCTGCCACCGCCGAGCTGCATGGCCTGCGGATCCAGCTCTTCGAGTGGGGCGAGCATCCGCGAGTCACCGCCCGCACCACCGTCCAGGACCTGCTTGCCATCGGCCCCCGATCATCGCTCCATCGCCCCACCGCCGGGAAAGCGAGGGTGAACACCGCACGACTGTTCCCGAGGTGCCGCCAAGACTCGAATGATGCTTCAGCGTCGCCATCAAGGATTGCGGACCCGCCATCTGATGTCCGTGGCGGTTCCGGAACGAGGGGGGACTTGAACCCCCACGTCCTTGCGGACACTGGGCCCTCAACGTCCCAACGCCATTTCCACGGGCTCTTCTTCGGTGGGATCCAGTGCCTTGACCTGCACAAGTGTCGACTCGCTCCGACTCGGTGCAACGCCAAGTGAGCCAGTAGAAGAACCACCGGTATCAAGTTTCGTATCAGACCCATAGTACTGCTAGGGAATTGCTGCCGTCCTTCCGAATGCGCCCACGGCTCTTTCTGACATCCGACCTCTGAAAATAGACCGCGACAATATATTGGCTGTCTGAGCGCTCTACGATTGCAGCAATGCGTGTGGTCTCCGCGGTGTGCTGAAGTACCGTGCCGCCTCTGGCGCGCCGCGGAGCAGGCCTCGCGGTCCAACCCGTCGAGCACCTGCTCGGCCTGCGTCTCGGCGGTGTCACCGCGCGCTGCGGCCTCATCGATGACGCGGGCGATCGCCGCCGTGATCTCGCTGGCGAAGGTGCGCGGTTCGGGTTCGGCCTGGGGAGGTCGACCGGTGCGCATGGCTGCCAAGGCTTGCCTGCGAGCGCGTAGTCGGGTTGGTGGCGCGGGCGAGCGGTTCGTCGACGGAGGCGGCCATGACCAGCGTCGAGACTGCGGCCTCGAAGGCATCCTCGCTCGCGGCCGCGCGCTGGCGGGAGCCCTGACGCGTCGGACGGCCAGATCCGAAAGCCGCTGGCCGCGAGGCGGTGCAGGGCCTGCATCCTGTGCAGCGACCCGCGGCCAACCTGCCCGACCCGACGAGCTGGAAGACCGACTTCGAGTAGACCCCGGCGCGTGGACTTCGTGCTCGCTGTGGCGGAGTTCCTTCTCCAGCGCAGCGAGCCGATGCGCCGCGCCGGTCGTCCAAAGCGGCGGCTCGGCGTGTTCGTCACTGCGCGAGTCCGAGCGGTCGCATGCCGGAGGAGGCCGAGGAAATGGGGTGATGCGCCCACGGGAGCGTCAGGCGATTGGGTCACTTGGCGCGCATGCGTAAATGCCTGCCCGACAGCTTCGGCCGTCCCCTGGCGTCCCCGCCCGTTGCGTCTTGTCCCGCGCGGCCTGGGGTCTAGCGGAGCGAAAGTGGAGCGAAGTCCGGCCGTCGTCCGACCAGCGCTTCGCACACATGCAAGGGGCAACTGAGGCTGCCGGCAAGGGAGAGGTGCGAGCGCGCGACGCTGGTGAGGCCGGCCGGTGAGCGGAGCGCAGGGCGACACTCGCTCGCCGCTGTGCTGGCATGGGGCACAGCGGCACTGGTGTTCGGTCACGGCCCGTTGTCATCGTCGACACACGTGTCGTCCACCACGCCGAGGAGCAACTCAGAGACACCGGCGGTGGACTGCCGCCGCCGGGGATCTGTTTCTGATCTGTTCCTGCCTGTGGGTCGGTCTGCAGACCCTCCGTGTAGTGGACTCTCCGGTGTGCCGCCAGGCAGTAATGCATGCTGTCCGGGTGGTGATCTGCCGGCCTGCGCTGCAGTCGCGGATTCTCGATGCTCTTCGTGAACCGATCGCTGTCGGAGCGCAATAGGGATGCGATGGATGACGACGGGCTGATCGTTCGCGTGGCCGCAGGCGATGACACGGCGCTGCGGGAGCTGTTCTCCCGGCACGCGCCGTGGCTGGCGGCCCGACTGCGCGTGGTGCTGCGCGCCGCCGATGTGGAGGATGTCCTCCAGGAGACCTTCCTCGCAGTCTGGAAAGGCGCAGGAGGCTACCGGCCGGATGGCTCGGTCGGTAGCTGGATGTGGGGAATCGCGCGCCGGCAGGCTGCGCTGTTCCTTCGCCGCCGTGGCCCTGCCGCGCTGCTGTTGCCCGTCGTGGTCGCGGCGGACGGACGGCATGCCAGTGACCCCGCGGAGGCGGCGCTGTCACGCGCCCAGATGGCCGACGCGGTCGCCGCGCTTGGGCCCGAGGGCAGTCCGGACCGCGAGCTCTGGCGGCTGATGTATGTCGAGGACCGGCCGGTGGCGGAGGTGGCGGAGCTGATGGGCGTTCCGGAGGGCACGGTGAAAAGTCGCGCGCACCGGGCGCGGCGGCGGCTGCGGGCGGCGCTGCGCGGCGGCCCGGCTGCGGAGGGAGGCACACGATGAGCGACCCTGACGTGGGCCGGGATGGCCTGGCCACCCCGCTGGGAGGGCGCCGGGACGCGGTGCCGTCCGATGTTGACCTGGGCCGGGTGTGGCTGGAGGTCGCCGCGCAGGTGTGGCGGCGCCAGCCGGGCTGGCTGGAGCGGGCAGCCGGGCGGCTGCTGCGCTCGCCGGGCCTGGCCCGGGCGCTGGTGACCACGCCGTCGCTGCTGGTCGGGTGGATCATCGCCACCGCGGTGATGCTGGTCGCCGGGGTGCTGGCCACCCTGGGGACCGGGACGCCGTACGTTGCCCTGGTCGCGCCGGCGGTCGCGGCGGCGGGCATCGCGTATGCCTACGGGCCGGGCATCGACCCGGCCTGGGAGCTGTCGTGCAGCATGGCGGTCAGCGACCGGATGGTGCTGCTGACCCGGGCACTGGCGGTGTTCGGCCTGAACGCGGCGCTTGGGCTGGCCGCGGCGGCCGCGTCGGGCGCGGCGGCGGTGGTCACGTTCGGCTGGCTGGTCCCCATGACCGCGGTGTGCGCGCTGGCCCTGGCGGCGGCGACGCTGGCGCGGTCGGCGAACGTGGGCGTGGCCGCGGGCCTGGCCGGCTGGGTGATCACGGTGCTGTCCGCGCAGGCGGCCAACGGGCGGTTCACCGCCGCGGTCACCGATTCGGCCCTGGTGGGTCCCTACCTGGCGTTCGCGGCCTGCTGCGGCGCGATCGTGGTGTATGCGACCCGGATCCCGAGAGGAACCTCATGAACGTCGAGATCACCGATCTGACCCGGCGGTTTGGCCGCACCCAGGCCGTGGCCGGGATGACCCTGGCAATCGGGCCTGGGGTGTTCGGGCTGCTGGGCCCCAACGGTGCGGGCAAGACCTCGCTGCTGCGGATGCTGGCCACCGTGATCCCGCCGTCCTCGGGGAGGCTGCGGCTGCTGGGCCGCGACCCCGGCGCCTACGGCCCCCGGCGGGAGATCCGCCGCCGGCTCGGCTACCTGCCGCAGAACCTGGGCTACTACCCGGGCTTTACGGTGGTGGAGTTCGTGGAGTACTTCGCGCTGCTGAAGGAACTGCCACCGGCAAGAGTGCCCCGCGCGGTGGCCGCCGCGGTCGAGCAGGTGGGCCTGGGCGACAAGGCCCGGGCCAAGCTGCGCACGCTGTCGGGCGGGATGCTGCGCCGGGTGGGGATCGCACAGGCGATCGTCAACCAGCCCGAACTGCTGCTGCTGGACGAGCCGACCGCCGGGCTGGACCCCGAGCAGCGAGTGGCGTTCCGCGCCCTGCTGCGCGAGCTCGGCCAGCGCGCCACCGTGATCGTCAGCACCCACCTGGTCGAGGACGTCGGCGCCGCCTGCAGCCAGGTCGCCCTGATGGACCAGGGAAAGCTCGTCTTCCACGGCACCCCGGCCGAGCTGACCGCCCGCGCCGAGGGGACTGCCGCGGCGGGCGATGCCCCGCTGGAGCGCGGCTACAGCGCGGTGCTCGCGGCGGCGCGATCCATCACGGCGGCACGGTCATGACCGTCGCGACCGACGCCCCGGTCAGGCACGGGCCGCCGCGCGGCGCGAGCGCTGGCCCGCTGACCGCCGCCCGACTGCTACGGATCGAGCTGCGCCGCACCGCGATGCTGTGGATGCTGCCGCTGCTTGCGGCGCTGTTCTGGTTCAGCACTTACCGCCCGAGCATGGCCCTTCCGCCGTGGTGGAACCTGCGCGGCACGATGCTCCAGCAGCAGGCCCTGCTGGCGTTCGCGCCGCTGGTGGCGGGCGCGGCCGCCTGGATGGGATCAAGGGAGGGCCGGCGCGGCAGCGCCGACCTGGTGGGGGTGAGCGCGCTGCCGCGCTGGGCTGGCCAGCTGGCCACCTGGGCCGCGACCACCTGCTGGGCGATGGTGGCCTACCTGGGCGGCGTGGCCGCCGTGTACGAGATCACGGCGCAGCAGGCCACCTGGGGCGGCCCGCTGTGGTGGCCGGTGGCGGTCGGCGCCGCGATGGTGGCGGCGTCCTGTGCCATGGGGTTTGCCGCCGGGGCGCTGCTTCCCGGCCGGTTCGCCGCGCCGCTGGTCGCGGTGGCCGTGTTCCTGGCACTGGGGGCGGGCGCGATCGCGATCGAGCACAACAGCACATACGCGCAGATCTGGCCGCTCAACGTGCAAGGCGCTCTCCCGCCCGACTCGTTTGGAGTCTTCTCCCCCTACCTCCCCGACCTTGCCATCACCCAGGTGCTGTTCCTGGCCGGGCTCGCCGTCGTGGTGCTGGGCGCGCTGGGCCTGCGCGCCGCCGCCGGCGGGCGCCGGCTGCGCTGCGCCGCCGCAGTCGCCGCCGCAGCCGGCCTGGCGGCGGCCGGGACCGGGGTCGGGCTGGCCGGCACCGCCAGGCCGGAGGCGAACGGGATCGTCATCCCCGCGCTGCACGACGCGGCCAGCGACAAGCCCGTCGCTTACATCCCGGTCTGCAGCCAGGCCGCGGTCCCGGTCTGCCTGCACCCGGCCTACCGGTCATTGCTGCCGGCCGTGACGGCCGCCCTCGGCGCGGTGCTCAGCGAGGTGGCCGGCCTGCCCGGCGCGCCGGTCCGCGTCTCCCAGGTCGCCACCACGCACCTGCAGCAACGACCCCACAACGGCATTGAAATCAGTGGCCCGGTCATCGGCGGCAGCCCGCCAGTGCTTTCCCTGCCCCTCAGCGGTCTGCCCTTGCCGGGTGCAGGACACACCACCACCGCTGAATTCATTCGCCAACTGCGGGGGCAAGGCCCGCCGACGATCCTGAACACCCTCTTCGGCGGCGACCAGCAAGACACGGAGAGCCAGCAAGGCAACAGGTCGACGCAGCAGCAGCCGAACCCGAGGGCGCTAGCACAGCAGGCGATCGAGGCGGCATTGGCGCAGGTCGCCGGCGTGCCACCCGGCAACGGGGTGCCGCCGCTGACGCCCGACAGGCCGTACTACGCCGCGGCCAAGCGGTTCGCCGCGCTGCCGGCGGCTGCCCGCCACGCCTGGCTCGTGGACCACCTGACCGCGCTACGGGCCGGCCGGATCACCCTCAGGGAGCTGCCGTGACCGCCTTGGCCGGCGCGCGCCTGGTCCGCCTGCACCTGGCCAGCCGCCGCGTGCTGACCTGCCTGCTCACGCTGGCCGCCTGCGCGGTCGCCTTGCACACCGCACTGCACTGGATCCCAGGCAGCGGGGTGGCCTCACGGCAGCTCCCGCTGACCATCGAGGCCGGGGCCGCCGCGGTGATCGGCGTGACCACTCGCAGCCCGTTCGGCGAGCCAGAACGCGCCACCGGTCGCTGGCTACCGTTCCTGCGGCTGGGCGCCACCATGGCGGTGGCCGCGGCCGCCGCCGGCGCGCTGGCAGCCGGCTCGGCGTCGGCACACCTGCCCGGCGGCCCCCTGGGCATGCTGCGCGACCTCGCCGGGCTCACTGGCATCGCCCTGCTGGCCACCGCCCTGCTCGGCGGCCCCCTGGCCTGGGTCGGGCCGCTGACCTATCTGGTGGTCACCCTGCACGCCCTCGGCGCCGCGTGGACCACACCATGGAGCTGGCCGGCCCGGCCACCCCACGACCTCGGCGCGGCGCTCTGCGCTGCCCTGGTATTCGCCGCCGGGGTAGCGGTCATCACGGCGCGCGGAGCCCGCGACGCAGCGCGAGAGTAACGATGGAGGCCGGCGAGCTGGCGCCACACGAGCACAGGTCGATCCGCCCGTCAGCCAGCCGGACTCGCCCGTAGGCGGGGAAGCGCTGACGGAACAGCGTCTTGGGCGTGACCAGCAACAGTGACGTCCACCGCTGCCTGGGAAGCACGTGGCTTGCCGCTGCGAGCAGGACGCGGTCGAGTGCGGTGAACCTGGGCCGGCCAGCCTGGCGGCGGAGTACACGCAGCTGGTGCCGGAGGACCAGGATCTCCAGATCTCTGGTCGCCTCGTCAGCGCCTGACAGGACGAGCAGGGCGAGCAAGCACGCGGACGACCAACGAGAGTAGGAAGAGCATCGGCGGATGGTACGGAGTCCCTGGTCACGACGCGACTCCGAGTTTCCGCGCCCCACAGGCAATGGCGAGCGCGGTGGCTTACGCTGCAGGGCATGCCTGGGTTGTCCACGCCGTTCCTGGTGGCGATCTCCTGCTGGTTCGCATGGGAAGGGGGCCTGCTCGTACGCGATCTGGTCCGGCGTAAGGGCCGCCTGGGTCCGGACCGTGGCACGCGGGTGATCGTCTCCCTCACCCTCGCGGGATCGATCTGGGTCGGCATCCTGCTGCGCAGTTGGGCACCAGCGCTGGACACCCCCGCACCGAACGCCTTTGCCGCGGCGGGAGTCGTCGTGATCTGGGTGGGCCTGGCCCTGCGGGTCTGGGCGGTAGTGACGCTCGGCCGATCGTTCAGCACCTTCATCCAGGTCGACGCCGACCAGGCCGTCGTCACCCGCGGCCCGTACCGGCGGGTGCGCCATCCCTCGTACACCGGCCTGCTGCTGATTGGCCTGGGGTTCGGCCTCGGCGCCGGCAACTGGCTGTCCCTGGCGATCTGCGCGGTCATCCCACTGGTCGGGCTGTTGCCCCGGATCGCGGTCGAGGAGGCCGAGCTGACCCGGGTACTGGGTGACCAGTACCGCAGCTATCAGAAGGCAACACGTCGCCTCGTACCGGGACTGTGGTAGGCAGCCAGCGCCGACCCTGCGACGAACGCACGGCGGCATGACAAACTGGCACGCATGACTGCGATCGTCGATCTCACACCAGCGGCCCGGCGACTCTCCGAACTCGTGCGGCACATCGACGACGACCAACTCGGCGCGCCGACCCCGAGCGGAATCCCGGTGGCCGCCATGCTCGACCATGTCGGTGGGCTGGCGGTGGCATTCGCCGCCGCGGCGAGGAAGGACCTCGGGTCGGTGACCGCGACCCGGCCAGCACCCGACGGCGACCGGCTCGGGACCGCATGGCGCGCCGAGATCCCCCGCGCCCTGACCGCGCTCGCGCAGGCGTGGACCGACCCGGCCGCATGGGAGGGCATGACTCAGGTCGGCGGGGTCACGCTGCCCGGGGACATCGCCGGACAGGTCGCACTCGACGAGGTCGTCCTGCACGCGTGGGACCTCGCCCGCGGCACCAGTCAGCCCTACCAGCAGGATCCGGCCACGCTGGAAGCCTGCCTGGCCGCCATGACCAGCATGTACCCGCCCGACAACCTCGACGCCCGCAAGGGCATCTTCGAGCCGCCGGTACCGGTGCCCGACGACGCCCCGCTTGTTGACCGGGTCGTGGCATACAGCGGGCGCGATCCCGGCTGGCCCGGCAGGTAGAGCGCCTGGCCGAGCCAGCCGGCATGCCGGTGGGTGGGAAGTCAGGGGCACTGTTGCCTTGAGCCGGAATGCGCTGGGTGAGCCCAGCAACGCGGAGGCTCTCCTTCATGGAAAGGCGCCAAGAAGGGCTCGAACCACTCGACCGTGCCGATGATCTGTCGTCTTTGAGGGGCGAAGTGGAGGCGATTCCCCGGAGGGCCTCTGCCCCAGCCGAGCGACAGCCCCCGACCGCCGAAGGCAGTCGCTGCGTCCGTGGATCGATGGCTGCCCCGCCAGGGCGTGATGATCTGGTCCGCAGTGGGACGTTGAGGCATCCGGCCACCCCCCAATGTGGCCAAGAGCACAGCTCCCATTTTGGTATCGCCGCGTTGAGCTGTCACGGGCAAGCTTCCGCACGGTCGTCGTTCGCGAGAGCCTTCGGGATAGGGGAAGTCCCATGGCAACCTTGCCTGCGTAGGTGTCAGTCTGGGGTTGGGATGTCGATCAGGTCGCTCGCCTGGCTGATCGGTGACGTGCGCGGCGCCGCCGCCTACCGCTACGGCGCCAGGGACTCGCTCGGCCATCTGATGGACACGGCCAAGGTGATCCACAGCCCGGCCGGCGGCTACCTGGCTGTCTACCACAGCGGCCAGGTGTGCCACCTCGGCTCCTCCAGCGACCTGATGACCTGGACGCACCGTGCGGTCGTCGACGAGCCGGCGACGCAGCCGACGATTGCCATCGCACCGGACGGCGGGTTGGTGACCGCGGCGGAGTTCAACGACGGCCACGGCGGGCAGCTGCGGCTGCGGTACTGGCCGACCTTGGGGGCGCTGCTCAAGAGCCATCCCGCGCGAGAGTTCCTGGCCCCGCGGACGCTGAGCGCGTGCAACGAGGGCACCCCCAGCATCCGCCGGATCGTGTTCGGCCCCGACGTGGATGCCTCCACGATCGAGGTCGGCTTCCACTACCACCGGCGCTGCCGGGTCGACCGGCAGGCTCAGGGCACCCTCACGGGCTTTGCGCACTGGACCACGGCTGCCGACCCTGCCCTGGACGCCACTGTGATGCGTGCGGCGGCCGGGGAGCGGATCGGCGGCAACATCGGCGACCGTGACCACGTGCGCTACCTGGGCAACGACTACGATCTGGTCGAGGCGCAGGGACGCGAGGGCGACTTCGGGAGCTGGCGGGTGTATCTGGTCGACCGGTCGACCATGACCGCGCGGCGGGTGGAGGTCGTCACCCACCGGGGCAGCATGGCGTTCGCCAACCCTACCGCTACGTGCCTGCGGGACCCCGCGGGCCGTGACGCGGTCATGGTGACCCTGTACCTGCACGTCGAAGGGGCGGCGGCGGGCGAGGCCGGCTCGCTGCTGTACTACCGGCCAGTCGACCAGCCGGCCCCACCGACCTAAGCTTCCCGAGCCCGCAGGTTAGTGCCGGAGGCGAACCCCGACCACCGGTCACGCCGTGCCGGCCGGCTGGAGGCGCTGGACGCTGGCAACGCTGCGGGCGTCCAGCCGCAGCCCCAGATCGCGGGCCATCTGGACCGCGCGCAGGTACTCCTCCTGGTGCAAGTGCCGGTCGATCTCCCGGTAGCCGTCCCTGTCGTCCTTGCCGACCAGCCCGGCCGGGTAGTACTGGGCCATCAGGTCCACATAGGTGTCCGGCCCCAGCGCCCCGGCGACGAAGCCAAGGATCGCCTGGGTCTCCTGGAGCATGCCGGGCATCACCAGGTGGCGCAGGAGCAGCCCCCGCCGCGCCAGCCCGTTCCCGTCGAACTCCAGCGGGCCGACCTGGCGGTGCATTTCCTTCACCGTCTCCTGCGCGACCTCGGCGTAGTCAGGGCGGCGAAGGTAGCGCCGGGCGGCCTGGCGGGTCCACACCTTGAAGTCGGGGATGTAGACGTCGACGATCCCCTCCATCAACCGCAGGCTGTCGAGGCTGTCGTAGGAACTGGTGTTGTAGACGATCGGCAGCCGCAGACCCCCGACGATGGCCAGCGGCACGGCCTCCAGGATCTGCGGGACGACATGCTCGGGCGTGACCCAGTTAATGTTGTGGCACCCTCGAGCCTGCAGCTCCAGCATCATCTGGGCCAGCCGCGCCGGTGTCACCGGCTCCCCGCGGACCTGCCAGGAGATGTCGTGGTTCTGGCAGAACACGCAGCGCAGGTTGCAGCCGGAGAAGAAGATGGTCCCCGAGCCGTTGCGGCCCCGCAGGCAGTTCTCCTCACCAAAGTGCGGAAAATATGAGGCCACCACGGCTTGGCGGCCGATCGCGCACAGGCCCTTTTCGTCGAGCGCTCGGCTCACCTTGCACAGCCGCGGGCACACCGTGCAGCGCTCCTCCCCCAGCAGGGTGAGCGCCCGCTCGACACGGACGGCGAGCTCGGCCGTGCCGAGCCGCAGGTACGACGGCGAACGGTCCCATGCCACGCGCATCGCATCACCCCCCGCCGACGCCACCAGGCCTGCTCAAGGGTAGCGCTCCCTGTGCCAGCCGCAGTGAGCGGCCCCTCTGCTGGCGGGACTTCTGAGCAGCCCGGGCAGTTGGTATTCTATGAGGCTATCTGGAAACTCGGTCTGGTACGGCGGGCGATCCTGAGCGCGAGCCTGCCACCGGCGACAACGACGGGCTTTACCTCCTCTATGTTATGAGACGGAGGCTGTGTCGTGATTGCAACTCATGTCCTAGAAGGCGCGGTCACATTCCTGAACGTCCATGAGGCGACAACCCTCGACGCGATGGTCGCGCGCATCATCCCGGGATCGCCTGAGGACCCGGGCGCCCGGGAGGCGGGCGTGCTGCGCTACATCGATCGCGCGCTGGAGGGTCCCTACCGCGACTTGCGCCCGCTGTACCGCCAAGGCCTCGCCGCGCTGGATGACGAGTGCCTGGCCAAGCATGGCCGGGGCTTTGCCGAGCTGGACGAACCCGCGCAGGACCAGCTGCTCGGCCGCCTGGCGGAGACCGAGCCGGTCGAGCAGCTGGTCGCTGGTGAAGCCGGCGAGGCCCGGGTGGAGGAGGCGCCGCGAGCCGGTCAGCTCGCCTACTTCTTCGCGGTCGTGCGCCAGCACGTGCTCGAGGGGATGTTCGGCGACCCTGCCTACGGCGGGAACAAGGACGGCGTCGGCTGGAGGCTGATCGGGTTTCCTGGGGCTCGCTGGGGCTACGACGAGGACGAGATGCGGTACGGCTTCGACGCTGCCCCGCTCCCCATCACGACGCTGGAGGACCTCCGCAGGCAACGGGCGGCTGCGAGTGCTGGAGGGGAGTCCTCATGAACGAGCGTGCCGACATGGTGATCGTCGGCCTCGGGGCGGCGGGCGGGGTGATCGCCAAGGAAATGGCCACGGCCGGGATGAAGGTCGTCGCGCTCGAGAAGGGCGGCCGTTACGCTCCCGAGGACGTCGAGATCAAGCACGACGAGCTGCGCTACCACGTCCGGCTGGCGATCTCCCCAGGCATGCAGCACGACCCCATGACCTGGCGTCCGAACGCGGACACCACCGCCACGGTCCTGCCCTGGGCGAAGGGGCCGCTCGGCCTTGGCCCCCTGTTCGTGCCTCCCTCCATCGGCGTCGGCGGCGGGAGCGTTCATTGGGCGGCCTGGGCGTGGCGGTTCCGGGAATCCGAGTTCCGCATGCGGAGCACGCTCGTGGAGCGGTTCGGCGAACAGGCAGTCGAAGGCACCACGCTGGTCGACTGGCCGATCTCCTATGAGGATCTGGAGCCGTACTACGAGCGCGCCGAATACGAGATCGGTGTGGCGGGGCAGGCGGGCAACCTCAACGGCGAGATTCAGGAGGGTGGCAACCCGTTCGAGCCGCCGCGCCGCCGCGGCTACCCGATGCCGCCGCTGCGCGCGGGTGCGGCGGACAAGGTGTACGCGAAGGCATGTCGGCGACTCGGTTACCACCCGTTCCCCGCTCCCGCGGCCATCAACTCGGTCGAGTACCAGGGCCGCAGCCCCTGCGTATACTGCGGCTTCTGCCGCGACTACCCGTGCCATGTCCAGGCCAAGGGCGGCACCGCGGTGACGCACGTGCCGGCGGCACTCGCCACGGGCAATCTCGAGATCCGGCCGCACGCCCGGGTCTTCCAGGTCAAGCGCGGCGCGGACGGCATGGCGAGCGGCGTGCGCTACTTCGACCTGGTGCAGGGCCGCGAGCGGGAGATCGACGCCAACTACATCGTGCTGTCGGCGTACGCGCTGGAGAACGCCCGGCTGCTGCTCGTGTCGGGCATCAACGGCAACGGCCAGGTCGGCAAGCACTACGTGACCCACAACTACGGCTGGTTCACCGGCACCCTGCCGGACTGGAGCAACCCGTTCATGGGGCCCGCCGTGGCGGCGAGCGTGATCGACGACTTCACCGCCGAACTCGTCGACCCGGCCGAGGGCATCCTTTGGGGCAGCCCGATCATCGGCTTCACCGGCGACGTGCAGCCGATCGAGGCGATCCGCAACATGCCGACGTCCGTGCCGACCTTCGGGCACGAGTTCAAGGAATGGATCCGCCAGAACTACCGGCGCTTGTTCAGCCTGTACTCGCAGGCGGCGAGCTTCCCCCGTGAGGAGTTCTTCTGCGACCTTGACCCCCAGGTCAAAGACGCGTTCGGGCAGCCGGTGCTGCGCATCACCCACGACTGGGTGGGGCGCGACGTGCGCGACGTCGAATACATCCAGGGGATCAAACGCACGATCGCCGAGGAGATGAAGATGACCTCCTCCTGGGAGGCCCCCTCGGCGCCGCCATACCACGTCTCCACGCACGAGGTCGGGACCTACCGCATGGGCGACGACCCCGCGGCCTCGGTCGTGGACCGCTACGGCCGCTGCCACGAGGTGCGCAACCTGTACGCGATCGGCGGCGGACAGTTCCCCACCTATGGCGCGTACAACCCGACGCTCACCATCTGGGCGCTCGCCTACTTGACGGCCGACCACCTGCGCTCTGAGCTCGGTCTGCACCAGGCCGCGAGCAGCACCTGACCTGGATTGTTGATGTCATTTCGTGCTGACGGTCCTCTTCGACGAGGTCGAGGAGACGAACGGAGCCAGCGTGGGAACCTCTTGGCAGAGGAGCCACACCATGTCGGAGCGGCGGTGAATCCCCAGGCGCTGCTGTCGGCGCTCCGCGCCTGCACTGTCGTCGAGCTGGAGCACCCGCGGGCGTTCGCGGACCCAACCTTCCCCGCCCACCAGCCGGGCTTTGTCTACTCCCTGCACCGCAGGCACGAGCCCGGGCTGGGGGAGCCGCGCACGAGCGCATCAGGGCTGTTCATCTGTGCGGAGCACTCCGGTACCCATATCGACGCCTTATGCCACCAGGCGGAGAATCTGCACCTGCACGGCGGCATCCAGGTGAGCCCGGACGTGCAGGGCCCCCGCGGCTTCACCTGCCTCGGCGTCGAGGAGGTCGACCCGATCCTGGCCCGAGGCGTGCTGCTCGACATCGCGGCGCTCCACGGGCAGGTGCTCCCCGAGCAGTACCAAGTGACCGCCGAGGAACTCGAGGCATGCGAGCGGCGGCAGGCCCTCACGATCGGCGAGGGCGACGTCGTGGCGGTGCGAACCGGCTACGGCCGTCACTGGGACGACCCCAAGCGCTACGAGCAGGCAGCGGGAATCTCCGCCGCCGGCTCGCAGTGGCTCGCCGATCGCCGGGTGCTGGCCGTCGGCACCGACAACCTGTCCTGGGATGTGCCGCTCGTGGTGGACGACATCACGCGGTCGACCCTGCCGGGCCACGTCATCCTGCTCGTCCGCGCCGGCATCTACATCCTCGAGAACCTCCTGCTCGAGGAGCTCTCGGAGAGGAAGGCCTACGAGTTTGTGTTCGTGTGCCTGCCGCTGAAGATGAAGGGCGTGACGGGCTCACCGGTGCGGCCCATCGCGCTGCTCCCGCCACAGGCGGAGAGCCGATAGCCCCGCGTCGGGCTGCCGAAGCCGCCGCCTCCGGGTGATCACGGCGCGGCTCAGTCCGCCACCAGTTGGCGACCACAGGTCTCCACGAGGCCGAGCAGCGCAACCAGGGACAGGCCGTAGGCGGCAGCGCCGAGTGCGATCGCCGCCGTCAAGCCGATGGACTCTGAGAGGACCCCGATAAGGGGAACAGCGCCCCCACGGCCCGACCGAAGTTGTAGCAGAAGCCCTGTCCGGCGCCCCGCGCCCTGGTTGGGTACAGCTCCGCCAGGTAGAACCCGAACCCGCACTGGGGACCAGGCCGACGAACATGACCGCTCACGACCAGCAGGCGGAGCACTCCCTCCCCGTATTGCGCACCGTGTGGACGGTGTTGGGGGGGGTTATAGACCGCGTCGCCGGCCTCGAAGGTATACGGCACGCCGTCGCAGACGACCTCGCCTCCAGTCCTGTCGATCCTGCCGGTCCCTGGCTGTCCTTGGTCTCAACTGGCGCTGTGCAAGCCGCAAGACACGGTGGCGCTGCTACCGGTGGCAACGGATTCGCGCCGCAAGACCGGCCCGAGGCGTGACGTGGCCAATTACAATCAGGAGCGATCGGCATTGGAGCCTTCGAATTTCCGAAATCAACGAGATCCGCGGCGCCACCTGGTACGTACCGTTGGCAGGATGCCCTCTATACAGCCTATCGTCCGCATCGCGCCTGGTCGGTGCGGCTGCCCTGAAAAGGTGAGCGAAAGCTTCGCGTCTGATGGCCCTTGACACTTTTGAAACCGATCGACTCGGACGGCTGATCTGGCCATGTATCTGCCGCGTGTGGCGACCAAAATTCGGGGAACGAAAGGTTGCGCCCGTCATGGGCGTCGACTTGGAATGGCGCTCCTGGTCGCTATTTCCGTCGCCCTGGGCGGCTGCGCCACCATCCAGGAAAAGACGCAGCGCGGCGGCGACCTCGTCGCCGGAGACGGCGCCGCCTGGACCAGTGGCGCGGTCTCGCCGCGGGTCCACGGCCCGGTGCTGAGCGGATTCGTGGCGTTCGGTGACTTCGGCGGCGGCAAGGCCCAGCACGCGGTCGCGACGGCGATCGAGCGATGGGTGGCCGCCGGCCATCGGATAGATGCGCTCGTCACCACCGGCGACAACGTCTACGAGGACGGCGACCCCCGAGCCTTCGGCGCGCAGCTCGACCAGCCGTACCAGCAGCTTCGGCGGACGCGCCCGCTGTGGGTCACGCTCGGTAACCACGACGTCAAGGGCGGGCACGGACTCCAGCAGCTTGGCTACCTTGGGCTACCGCCGCTGCCATACGCCAAGCGGCTCCCCGGGGTCGAGCTGCTGTTCCTCGATGCCAACCGGCCCGACCAGCGGCAGAGCGCCTGGCTCGACCAGCAGCTGGGTGCGCCCGGCCCGCCGTTCCGGGTGGTGGTCTTCCACCAGCCGGCCTACTCCTGCGGCACGCAGCACGGCTCCACCCGGGCTGTCATCCGCCGCTGGGTACCAATTCTCGAGCGCCACCGAGCGGCGCTGGTGCTCAACGGCCACGAGCATGACTATCAGCGGTTCACCTCTGGCGCCGGCGTCACCTATGTGGTGACCGGCGGTGGCGGCCGCGAGCTCTATCCCATTTTGCGTTCCTGCAGAGGAGTACCGACGCGGCAGGCGTGGGCGGTCCGCCACCACTTCGTCGCCGTCGAGGTCCGCCGCGGGTCGCTGTCGCTGACCGCGGTCGCCCAAGACGGCAGCATGCTCGACCGCGCAGTCCTGAACCGTGCCTGACCACCTGTCCGGGCACGCGGCAGCCCAGTCGCCCCGTGCGGTCGAAGCCTCTCCTACGGTATAGGCCGGGCGTGAAGGCCAATTGATCTGCTTGCTTCGGCCCCTTCTATGGCGATCTGCTCGGAGCGCCCTTCGGACAGTGGTGTCGGCATCACGAGACCCAGCGGAGGGTGAGCCGACGCGCATGATGGCGCCGCAATAGCGAGGACGCCTTCTTGCTGCTGGCACAGGGTCATGGCGAACGCAGCAGAGTCTTTTCGTGCCTCACGCAGTCAGGCCAGCGGCGGGTGCAGGTCGATGTCGAGGGCCTGCTCGCACCAGCGCGCCACCGCCAGCAGGCGCTCGTCGGCCCCAGCTGCGCCGATCAGCTGGATTGCCAGCGGCATCCCCGTCTGGCCCAGCCGACCGGCAGCGAGATCGCCGGCAAGCCCGCAAACGTCCATGGGAGCTGCAACGAGGAGTCGCCGGTGGTCGCCAGATCGGCCGGCGCCGGGCCAGTGGCGGTCGGGGTCACCAGCGCATCCACCCCCCCTGCTGGAAGCTCGCCTGGAGCCGCGCTGCCAGGCGCCGCCGCAGCCGCTGCGCGCGCAGGTCCGCCTACTGCATCGAGGCGACACCCTGGGTGCCTGTCGCCGACCAGATGCTGGCCAAGAAGCTGCTGTTGGATACCGATGAGCGCCGCTTCCTGGCCACCGCCCACCGCTACCGCTGAACAAGCCGCACGAGGACGCGCCCGCTTCCTGATCGAAAGGTCGCCGGGCGGCTCGCGCGGACCTCGGAGCCGAACTACAGCAGCGGTGCGCCGGCGGGCAGCAACCAGGCCGTGTGGGTGCCAGAAATTCGGCCGCTTCAGGCCGCTCGAGCGTATTCATAGATCAGCCCGCCGAGCCGATCTCGTCGCACGACCCTCCCAGGCGACGCCAGCACTACCGGCTCGCTGGGCTTGAGCGGCGGCACTTGACCCAAGGCACGATGCGGATGATGGACGTTGTAGTGATCGGTGTACTCGGCCAGTACCGATACCAGCTGCCGACCTCCGAGAATCAGCATCCGGTCCAGCAGCTCACGTCGAGCGATCCCCATCCACCGCTCCGCACCGGCGTTCGCCCCTGGTGCCCGTACCGGCGTGATAAGCACCTCGATGGACTCGGCCGCGAAGACCGCATCGAACGCGGCGGTGAACTCGGTGTCGCGACCACGGATCACCAACCGGAACCGGCCAAGATCGTCTTGGAGTCGCATGACCAGGTTCCGGGCCTGTTGCGTCACCCACTCCCCCGCCGGCTGCAACGTCACCCCGAGCACATGGACCTGGCGGGTGCCCAACGCCACCACGAATCGCACGTACAGCCGCTTCAACCAGACGGTGTCCACGGTGCAGGAAGTCCACCGCCAGCACCCCCTTGGCGTGGGCCCGCAGGAACTGCCGCCAAGTGAGCGCCGACCGCGTCGGCACCGGAGCCACCCCGGCGCGCTGCAGGATGGTCCACACGATGCTGGCCCTAATCTTGTCCTGGTAGCCGAGGCGACACAACTCGCCGTGGATGCGGCGATCCCCCCAGGTCGGGTTCTCGGCGGCCACTCGCAGCACCAACGAGCGGAGCTCGGCCACCAGAGGCGGACGGCCACGCCAGTGCGGGTACGTCCAGCGGGGTCGCACCAGGTCCCGATGCCAGCGCCGCAAGGTCGTGGGCTGGACGATCAAGCCATGCCAGGCCGGGTGGGGTAGCAGGCGCGCCAGCCCAGCCAGCACGCCCGGTCGGCCCAGCCCACGCGTGGTCGAGCCACTTGGCGGCGAAGCACCACGACCTCGTGACGCAGCATGAGCAGCTCAGCGTCCCTGGCCGCTGCGCTTCGCGTGAGCAGCGCAAGCCATCGCAGCACTTGGCAGGACAGCAGATAGAGCAGTCGCAGGGTCATGCACCGATCATCGCGGGCGGATGGCTTCTCAGACGGACTTGCAACTCAGCACCCACAACCGAATTTCTGGCACCCACAGGTTCCACTGCGTCCTGTCCGGGCTCGGCACGGCCCAGCACGACCTCGACCGCCCGCCGCCATACGCCAACCCAGACTCCGCCTCGGCGCAGCGGGCGCGCAGCAGGCGCAGTCCCACCGCGTGCTCGACGACCGCCTCGAACAGGGCCATCTTGCCGATCCCAGGCTCGCCCTCCACCACCAGCGCCGACGGTCCATCGGCAAGTCGGGCCAGGAACGCACGCAGCCGCGCCGCCTCGTCTTCGCGCCCGACCAGCCGCGACATTGGCCCCCTCCCCGCATTGCAACGGCGACAAGTGTCTCACTGGGTCGGACCCGGATCGACCATGCCGCAAGCGATGCGTGCCGGCA
>DASVXQ010000281.1:0-8344 GCA_036392615.1 Actinomycetes bacterium
CCAGCTGGGTGTAGGTCAGCGTGCGGCCGCTCGGCCCGTCGATCAGCGCCGGCTTGTCGCCGTATCCCTCCGCGGCGCCAAGCACCAGCTCGTGCAGGGGAACGTCGGGGATCGAGACCTCCGGATGGGGGCTCTCGTACATGATCGTCTGGTCCGCTCGCATCGCTTCCTCCAGGAGAGACCGGTCCGCAGGCTGATCTCAGCGAGTGCGGGACACGTTGTCAATGCGCGAAAGCGTCTACAATCACGCTTCCCACCCTTCCACCACAAACAACATGGGTCAGACTCTCCGCCAATACGCAGTAAGACGGTTGTAACCACAAAGCCAAGCGAAGCTCTCGGCTCAGTCGAGCCCGGCTCGACCCACTTGCGTGACCTCGATCCTCCCGGAGTCACCATGCAGTCTCCAGACACCGCGGCGCCGGCCCCCCAGCCCACCCCGGCGCCCGCCTCCAGACGGCCAGCCTCCAGGTCGCGGCCGTCGTTCGGGCACGTTGTGACCCTGCTCGCCGGCCTGCTCGCCACCGTGCTGGTGTTCAGCGTCCTGCGCGAGCGCGACGCCGGCTTCCGCGCCACCGCTGCCGGCGCCGAGATCCGCGCCGGCACCGCCGTCGAGGCCGCCGCGCTCCGCGTGGTCGACGTGCGGGTGCCCGACGACGTGCGCGGCCGCCTGGTCGACCCCGCCTCGCTCGACCGCCTCAGCGGCTGGGTCGCCACCCGCACCATCCAGCCGGGCGAGCTGTTGAGCCGCGGCGACCTGCGGCCACGGGCGGCGCCGTCGGCGCTGCGCGCGATGAGCATCCCGGTCGACCCGTCCCATGCCGTCGGGGGCGCGCTGACCGCCGGTGACCGCCTCGACGTCATCGAGGTCGACGAGGGCGGCCAGGCCCGTTATGTCGTCTCCGGGGTCGAGGTGCTGGCCGTCAACCGGCCCGACAGCGGCGTGATCGGCGCCGCCGCCGGCTCCTCCAGCCTCACCGTGGCGGTCGACGCTAGGCAGGCGCTGCGCCTGGCGGCCGCCATCCGCGGCCAGCGGTTCGAGCTGGTCCGCTCGACCGGCGCCGACGACGGGACCGGCGGCGGGGCAACCGACCCGACCGGCGCCGACGACGGGACCGGCGGATGAGCCGGCCGGTCGAGATCGCCATCGGGGTGTCCCACCGGCCGTGGGCGCAGGCCCTGTTCCGCCACGTCGCCGACCACGGCGGCGCGGTGGTGCGCACGCGGGTGCTGCTCGACGAGGACGCGCTCGACACCGGCTACGCGGTGCTGGTGGTCGACGACACCGCCAGCGTGCTGAGCCCGCGCATGGTGGCCGAGCTGCACCGCAGGGACCGCCGGGTGCTGGCCGTCCACGCCGCCGGCGACCACCACGCCCGCGAGGCGCTGGGCCGGCTCGGCGTCGACGCCGCCGTCCCCGACAGCGCCACCGCCGAGGAGCTGGTCGAGGCGATCGTCGCGCTGGCACCGGCCGGCGGCGCGGCGGCCGACGATCCCTTCGCCGCCATCGCGCGCGAGCTCGGCCACGAGCTGCCCCGCGGCGCCGCGCCGCCGCGCGAGCAGCCGGCCAGGCGGCCGGCCCGCGGATTGGTCACCGCCGTGCTGGCCGTCTCCGGCGGCGCCGGCGCCACCGAGGTCGCGCTGGCGCTGGCCGGCGTGCTGGCCGCCCGCCGCGAGCGCACCGTGCTGGTCGACGCCGACGAGGTCGCACCCTCGCTGGCGCAACGGATGGCCCGGCCGCTGGTGCCCAACCTGCGCAACGCCGTCGACGCGCTGGAGCGTGGCGTCGGCAGCCTGAAGGAGACGCTGCTGGCGCTGCCCGAGCGCGACGGCGGCTTCGAGCTGCTCTGCGGGCTGGCCAACCCGCGGGACTGGCCGGACCTGCGGCCCGACTCGGTCGCCGAGGTGGTCGGCGAGCTCGCCAGGGCCCGCGGCCAGGTGCTGGTCAACGCCGGCCCGAGCACCGAGGAGGTGACCGCTCCCGGCGGGCTGGCGCGCCACGGCATCGCCCGCGCCATGGTGCAGCTGGCCGACCAGCTCGTGGTGGTCGCCGCCGCCACCCCGATCGGCCTGTCCCGGCTGCTCGTCTGGCTCGGCGACCACACCGAGCTGGCCAGGTCCAAGCCCCTGCACGTGGTGCTCAACCAGGCGCCCGGCGGCGCCTTCAAGCGCGGCGAGCTGGAGCGCGAGGTGCAGCGCAGCTTCCTGCCCTCCTCGCTGCACCTGCTGCCGGCCGACCGGCGCGTGCAGGACGCGGTCTGGAACGGCCACACGGTCGCCGGCGGACCGTTCCAGAAAGCGGTCCAGGCGCTCGGCGCCGAGCTGCCGGCCGCGCCGCTCGCCTGGCAGGGCGGCCGGCGCTCCGGCCGGGCTGGGGGCGGCCGCGTCGCCCGCCGCGCCGGACGCAAAGGGGTGGCCAGATGACCCAGGTGACACACCCCAGCGCCTACGACCAGATCCGTGCGACCGTGCTGCGCTGGATCGAGGACCAGCGCGTCGACCCGGCCAACGAGGCGGCCATCCGCCGCCGCACCGAGGAGGCGATCCGCCAGTGGCAGCGCAGCGCCGCCGCCAGCGAGCGCCGCGGCCTCGGCGACGTCGACGCGGTGGCCGAGCGGGTGGTCCGCTCGATCACCGGCTTCGGCCCGCTCAGCGGCCTGTTCGACGCGCCGGGGATCGAGGAGATCGAGATCGAGGGCGACCTGGTGATGTACGTCGACTCGGGCGGCCGGCGCCAGACGCTGGTCGCGCCGACCACCGAGGAGGAGAACCACCAGGCGATCGACCGGCTGCTGGCCGCCACCCAGCGCCATCTCGACACCCAGAGCCCGCTGGTCCACGCGCGCGTGCTCGGCGGCCGCGCGCGGCTCTCGGCCGCCATCCCGCCGATCGCCGACAAGCTCGCCTGCACGGTGCGCTTCCACCAGCTCCGCAACGAGTCGCTGGCCAGCATGGTACGGCGCGGCTCGCTGACCTGGCCGGCCGCCGGCTTCCTCTGGGCGATCGCGCAGACCCGCCTGTCGCTGGTGATCTCCGGCCCGCCATTCGCCGGCAAGACCTCGATGCTCGGCGCGGTGCTGGCGGCGGTCCCGCCGCAGCGGCGCATCCGCGTGGTCGAGGACACCCGCGAGCTGATCGACGAGCGCCCCACCATCTCCTACCTGGAGGCGCGCGCCCGCTCGCTGGCCGGCGAGGGCGAGATCACCCTGCGCGACCTGATCAAGTTCGTGCTCAAGATGCGGCCCGACTACATCGTGGTCGGCGAGGTGCTCGGCGCCGAGGCCTTCGAGATCGTCCGGGCGGTCAACGCCGGCTGCGGCTTCGCCTGCACGGTCCACGCCAACTCCGCGCGCGACGCGCTCACCGCCCTGGTCAACGCGGCCATCATGGCGGGGGAGAACGTCAAGTCCTCGGACGTGCGCGAGGTGCTCGCCTCCTCGATCAAGTACGTCATGCACCTGGAGGTGCAGGAGGGCGAGGCGCGCCCGGCCGGCCGGGCGTCGCGCTCCGCCGGCCTGCTGCGCCAGACCAGGGAGATCATCGAGCTGGTCCCGAGCCTGCACGACGACTTCAGCCACGAGGTCCTGTTCCGCCGCGAGACGCTCGGCAAGCCGCTGGTGTGGACCGGCACCATGCCGCACCATGCCGAGGTGGTCGACCGCGCGCTGCCGCGCGGGCTCAGCGTCGCCGGCATCCTCGAGGGGCGCGTCTCCCCCTTCGAGCTGCGCGAGGCCTGGCAGCAGGAGCTGGCGCCATGATCCTGCTGGCGGCGTTGGCCTGCGGGACCTTCGCCTACCTGGCGACCGGGCTGCTGCTCGGCGTGCCGCCGCTGCGCCGGCTCGGCGGTCGGAGCGGCGGCCGGCGGCCGGCGGGCCGCTGGCAGCTCTGGCTCGACCAGGCCGGGGCACGCCTCAGCCCGCGCCAATTCGTGAGCGGCTCGGTCGCGGTCGGGCTGCTCGCCTTCCTGTTGCTGGCCGCACTCACCCGTACACCCGGCGTGGCGCTGATGCCGGCGATCGCGCTCGGCTGCCTGCCCGGCGCGTTCTTCGCCAGGCAGCGCGCGGCGCGGCTGCGGGCGGTGCAGCTCGCCTGGCCCGACGCGCTGCGGGAGCTGTCCAGCTCGATCGCGGCCGGCATGTCGCTCGACCGCTCGCTCGGCGAGCTGGCCGAGGCCGGGCCGGCGCCGATCCGGGCCGCCTTCGCGCGCTTCCCGACGCTGTCACGGGCGCTCGGCCCGGTGGCCGCGCTCGAGGTCGTCAAGGAGGAGCTGGCCCACCCGACCTCCGACCGGGTCGTCGAGGTGCTCATCCTGGCGCAGCGCCGCGGCGGCCCGGTGCTGCTGACCATCCTCGAGGAGCTGATCGAGGCGACCACCGACGACCTCAACACCCAGGAGGAGATCAAGACCAACGCGCTGGAGGGCAAGATCAACGCGCGCATCGTCTTCGCCCTGCCGTGGTTCGTGCTCCTACTGCTGGTCGCCAGGCCCGGGCCGTTCCAGGGCTTCTACCGCTCGCCCGCCGGGCTGGCGATCGTGGTGGTCGCCGCGCTCTGGAGCCTGGTGGGGCTGTGGCTGGTGCAGCGCTTCGCGCGCTTCAAGGGCGAGCCGCGGGTGTTCGGCGCGCCGCCGACCCCGGCGGCGCCCGGCCCGGAGGTGCGCCGGTGACCGCCGACCTCGCCGACCCCCGCCTGGTGCTCGCCTCGCTGCTGGCCGGCTTCGCGGTCGCCCGTATCGCCTGGGGCATCGTGCGGCCGCCGGCGCGTCTGGGCGCCAGGGTGCGCCCCTACACCGTCTCCAGCCGCAGCGCGCTGGGCCGGCGGCCCGACACCCTGGTGCTGTCGGACTCGCCGGTCGACCGCTCCGGCTCCGTGCTGGTGCGGCTGCTCGGCCCGATGGTGCTGAGGCTGGCCGACGCGCTCGGCGGGCTGGTCGACCCACCCCCACACGACGAGCGCCTGCTGCTGCGGCTGCGGCACGCCGGCGTGCTCGGGGACGTGCCGGAGACCCGGCGCGCCCTGCAGTACCGCGTCCAGGTCGTCTCCACCGCGGCGGTGGCCACCGCCGGCGGGCTCGGCCTCGGACTGCTGGTCGGGCGGTCCGCCCCGGCGGCGCTGGGGCTCGGCCTGGTCGCGCTGGTCTTCGGCCTGGCCTGGCCGCGCGGGCGGCTCGACCGGCTGATCGCCAGGCGGCGCGAGGAGATGCGGGTCGAGCTCTACACCGTCAACCACCTGCTGGCCATGCACGTCCGCGTCGGCGGCGGGGTGATCCAGGCGATGCAGCGGGTGGTCGAGCGCGGCAGCGGCGCGGTGGTCGCCGAGCTGGAGGAGATCCTGCGGGCGCACCGCAGCGGCGTCCGCATCAGCGCCGCGCTGACCCGCGGCGCTGTGCAGAGCGCCGAGCCGCATGCGGCGCGCACCTACCGCCTGCTGGCCGCCAGCGCCGAGCACGGCGCCGACCTGGCCCGCGGGCTCATGGACCTGAGCCGCGACCTGCACAGCCAGCGCCGTGAGGACCTGCGGCGCCTGGCGACCAGGCAGCGGGCCGCGACCATCATCCCGATCGTCGTCATCCTCGCGCCGGTGCTGCTGCTGTTCGTGGCCGCGCCACTGCCATCGATCGTGTTCGGAGGGCTCACGGGGCGGTGAGCACGAAAGGAGGAACCACATGCCGTACTGGACGCTCTCCAGGCTGGAGGCCGCCATGGCGTGGCTGCTGGCCGCGATCGCCGGGCGCGCCGCGCGCCGCCCCGGCACCGAGGCCGGCTTCTCCACCGCCGAGGGCCTCGCCGGCGCCGCCCTTGCGGTGGTCGCGCTGATCGCCATCTGGGCCGCCATGCGGGCCTTCGGCGTCAACCTCATCCACTGGATGCAGGACCAGATCACCAGCTCCGGCGGGGGCACCGGCGGGCCGTAGGAGCGAGCGATGCCCTGGCTGCCTGCTCCCGCCGTGCCGGCCCCGCGCGCCGGCGGCTTCGTCACCACCCAGTTCGTGCTGGGGGTGGCCTTCTCGCTGGTGCTGTTCGTGCTGCTCTGCAACGCGATCGTGTACCAGTACGGGCGCGGCGTCATCCGCGACGCGCTCGACGAGGCCGTGCGCAGCGGCAGCCGCGCCGGCGGCTCCACCGCGAGCTGCCAGCGGGCCGCCGAGGAGGTCAGGCGCAGCCTGCTCGGCGGCCCGGTCGGCGCGCACGTCACCCTGCGCTGCGGGCTGGCCGGCGACCGCGTCCGCGCCAGCGCCAGCGGCTACCTGGCGAGCTGGCTGCCGCTGGTGCCCGACTTCCCGGTTGCGCTCAGCGCCACCGCCGTCAAGGAGCCGTTCGCCCCGCCGCCGACGACCGTGGCCGCCGGAGGCGCCGGATGAGCGGGCTCGCGCGTCGCGCCGGCCAGGCGGGGTTCACCGCCGCCGAGTTCGTGCTCGGCGTCTGCGTGATCGTCGTGCCGGTGGCCCTGCTGGTGCTCGCCCTGCCGACCTGGTCCGAGCGCCAGGCGATGGCGCAGCGCGCCGCCAACGAGAGCGCCCGCGAGGTCGTGCTCGCCGATTCCTGGAGCGCCGGCGCGAGCGCCGCCAGGGCCATGGTCGAGCAGGTCGCCGGCAACTACGGCGTGCCGCTCGACCAGGTCCGCGGGCCGGACTTCAGCGCGGGCGGCGGGCTCGCGCCCGGCCAGACGGTGGTCGCGCGGGTGACCGTGCGCATGCCGGCGCTGGTGGTCCCGCTGGTCGGCCAGGTCGGCGGCTGGTCGTGGACCGCCCTGCACGCCGAGCGCGTCGACGACTACCGCTCGTTCCCGCAGGGGCCATGAGCACGGTGCCTGCTTCCACGGAGCGGCCCCGCGAGCGGGGTTCGATCACCGTGTGGCTGCTCGGGCTGGCCGTGCTGCTGCTGTTCGCCGGCGGGCTCAGCCTTGACCTGTGGCGCGCGGTCGGCGCCAGGCAGCTGCTGGCCAACGCGGCGGACGCGGCCGCGATCGCCGGCTCCACCGGGATCGATGACGCCCGCCTCCGGGCCACCGGCGAGGTCGTGCTCGACCCGGAGGTCGCTGGGCAGCGCGCTCGGGACAGCCTCGCGCACCAGGGCGGCGTGCCCATCGCCGCGCCGCCGGCCATCGAAGTTCAGGCGAGCCCGCCGGTCGTCGCCGTGGTGCTCACCGGCCGGGTCCGGCTCACGCTGCTGCGCGTGCTCTTGCCCAACCAGCCCCCGCTCACCATGAGGGTTCGAGCGGTCTCGGCCCCGAGGGAGGTCCCGTGAGCAGGTCGCGCCTTGCCGCCGCCGTCGCCATCCCCTTGCTGCTGGCGATCGGGCTCGCCTTCACGTTCCTCCGAGGTCGCCAGCCCGCCGACCCCGCCGCCCCTGCCACCGTCGCCACCGCCGTCCCGACGACGACCGTTCCCCCACCCCCCACCACCAGCAAGCCCAACCCCCCGAAAGCCACGGGCGAAGACTGGCTCGCGATCATGACCAACATCCTGAGGTTCCGCCATGAGCTCTACGAGCACCCCCAGCCGGACCTGCTGTCCCAGATCTACGACAAGCGCTGCCCCTGCTACGCGAAGGAACGCGCCACCCTCGCCGACCTCCAACGCCGCGGCTGGAGCTACAACGACCAGGGCGTGAAGGTCCTCTCCGCCAAACTCCTAGGTCGCGCGACAACAAATCGATCGATAATTGCGGTAGAAGTGGTCAGCCGGACGCCTCAACAGACCGTAATCGACCGCGCTGGAACGATTGTTCAGCGCCAGCCGCCATCCGGGCCCACCAAGACGGCGTTCCAACTTCTACTGGGAGCCGACGGCCGATATCGAGTCACGCTAATCGGCATCAGTCATCCCCAGGACTAGGAGCGTCCAATGGGCTCGAAGCAGAGAAACGCGTTAGTGGCCGCCGGCCTGCTGCTTGGAATCATGGCGTTGATCCTTTCGAACGCGGGTCTGCGTCTCTCCGCAGCCAAGGGCCAGGAAGCACCAGGGAATGGAGGAATCTCGCCAGACAAGCTTTGGGTCAATGGGAAGCTGGGCCAGCCATCGGGCGGCGGCCAGGGTACGACCGATGGCGGCCCGTTGACAGGTCGTGCGCTCCGGTACATTCGACTTGGTGCTCAGCCGCAGTGCACGCCAGTTTCCTTTCGGGCTCCGCCAGGAATTCAAGCCTGGTTTGGGACGGCCCAACAGCCTAGTCTTGAGACCGAGAGCGTGGAGGTTGTATCGGTCAATCGGCAGAACCCGACGGACCAGGTGGCGCTGGGGTTTGGGTGTGTCAATCCGGCTGTGCTGGTGCAGGTGCCGACTGCGGGGGAGGTCCTGAGCATCTTTCGGAGTCAGTACATCCCGAGGCCGCGGGTGCGGCTG
>DASVXQ010000282.1:0-8768 GCA_036392615.1 Actinomycetes bacterium
CGAGCGCGAGATCGCCTGGCTCGACCGCCTGATCGCGGCGGAGCGCGGCTCCGCGACCGGCGATGGGCGCCCAGCCGCCAGGTCCCGTTCCACAGCCACGCTCCCAGCGGAATCGCTGCCGGAGCCACCCGGGCTCGCCGCGCAGGCGGGCCAGCACCCATCCGTCCAGCGCGATCCTCGCCTGCCGAGCCAAGCCGGCCAGGCCGCGCCAACCCCATAGAGGAGTAGCGATCAGGAATGGCAAAGATACGCGTCGCGATTGTCGGCGTGGGCAACTGCGCGTCGTCGCTGGTGCAGGGCGTTCACTACTACCGTGACGCCCAGCAGGGTGATGACGTCCCGGGGCTGATGCATGTCGAGCTCGGGGGGTACCACGTCAGCGACCTCGAGTTCGTCGCCGCCTTCGACGTCGACGCCAAGAAGGTCGGGCGCGACATCTCCGAGGCGATCTGCGCCAGCGAGAACAACACCATCCGGTTCGCCGACGTCCCGCCGCTCGGTGTGGAGGTCCAGCGCGGCCCCACGCTGGACGGGCTGGGCAGGTACTACGCCGAGACCATCCGCGAGGCGGAGGCGGCGCCGGTCGACGTCGCCGCGGCGCTCCGCGAGGCGCGCGCCGACGTGCTGGTCTGCTACCTGCCGGTGGGATCGGAGCAGGCGGCGCGCTACTACGCCGGCGAGGCCCTGAAGGCCGGCGTGGCGATGGTCAACTGCCTGCCGGTGTTCATCGCCGGCACGCCCGAATGGGCGGAGCGCTTCACCCAGGCTGGTCTGCCGATCATCGGCGACGACATCAAGTCGCAGGTCGGGGCCACGATCGTCCATCGCGTGCTGGCCCGCTTGATGGAGGACCGCGGCATCACCATCGACCGCACCTACCAGCTGAACTTCGGCGGCAACATGGACTTCAAGAACATGCTGGAGCGCGACCGGCTGGAGTCCAAGAAGATCTCCAAGACCCAGTCCGTCACCTCGCAGGTCGAGCACGACCTCGGCAAGCGCAACGTGCACGTCGGCCCCAGCGACTACGTTCCCTGGCTGGACGACCGCAAGTGGTGCTACATCCGGGTCGAGGGCCGGGCCTTCGGCGACGTGCCGCTGAACCTGGAGCTCAAGCTCGAGGTCTGGGACTCGCCGAACTCCGCCGGCGTGGTGATCGACGCGGTGCGCTGCGCCAAGCTGGCGCTGGACCGCGGCATCGGCGGCCCGCTGCTGGCCCCGTCGGCCTACTTCATGAAGTCCCCGCCGGTGCAGTACACCGACGACCGTGCCCACCGCATGGTCGAGGACTTCATCGCCGGGGTGGAGACCGCTGAGCCGGCCGGCCAGGCCGAGCCGGTGGCGACCTCCGGCTGATCCCCGCCGCCTGAACAAGGGGCGACGGCACCGCCTGTGGACAACGGGCCGGAGCCGCCGCCCCTTGTTGCTACCGTGGCGTGGGCAGAACGGGATGGAGCAGACGCGGCGGACACGGAGGCTGGTTGTGGCCCAAGGTGACTGGTGGCGGCACGGGGTGATCTACCACATCTACCCGCGCAGCTTCGCCGACTCGAACGGGGACGGCGTCGGCGACCTGGCGGGTATCACCGCGCGGCTCGACTACTTGAACGACGGCACGCCCGACTCGCTCGGGGTGGACGCGATCTGGCTGTCGCCCTTCTACCCCTCGCCGATGCGGGACTTCGGCTACGACGTGGCCGACTACACCGGCGTCGATCCGCTGTTCGGCACGCTCGAGGACTTCGACACCCTGGCCGCCGAGGCACATGCCCGCGGCATCCGAGTGATCGTCGACCTGGTGCCGAACCACACCTCCGACCAGCACCCATGGTTCGTCGAGTCGCGCAGCTCGCGGGACAACCCCAAGCGGAACTGGTACGTCTGGGCCGACTCCAGGCACGGCGACCAGCCCCCCAACAACTGGATGAGCGCCTTCCCCCGCGCCGGCCGCTCGTGGACCTTCGACCAGCGCACCGGGCAGTGGTACCTGCACTCCTTCCTGCCGGAGCAGGCCGACCTCAACTGGTGGTCGCCCGAGGTCCGCGCCGCCATGGACGAGGTGATGCGCTTCTGGCTCGACCGCGGCGTGGACGGCTTCCGCATCGACGTGGTCCACCGTATGGCCAAGGACCCCGAGCTGCGCGACAACCCGCTGATCGAGGTGGACGCCGACGACCCGAACGGCATCGTCAGGGCGCAGCGCCTGGCGAGCACCGGGGCCCAGCTCTACGACGAGGACTGGCCCGAGGTCCACGAGATCCTGCGGCGCTTCCGCCACACCCTGGACAGCTACGACGACCGCATGGCGGTCGGCGAGGTCTACCTGCTCGACCTGCGCAAGCTGGCGCGCTACTACGGCACCGGCCGGGACGAGCTGCACCTGGCACACAACTTCGTGTTCCTGCACCAGCCGTGGAAGCCGCAGGCGTTCCGCTCGGTGGTGGACGAGTTCGCCGGGCTGCTGCCGGCGGACGCCTGGCCGGCCCAGTTCCTCGGCAACCACGACCATCCGCGGGTGGCCACCCGCTACGACGAGGGCGGCAACGGCCCGGCGCGCGCCCGCGTGGCCGCGATGATGGTCCTGACCCTGCGGGGCACGCCGTTCGTGTACTACGGCGAGGAGCTCGGCATGGTCGACGGCGAGATCCCACCCGACCGGGTGGTCGACATCGACGGCCGCGACCCGGAGCGCACCCCGATGCAGTGGGACGCCTCGCCCGGCGCCGGCTTCAGCCCCGAGGTACCGGGCCGCCCACGCGCCGAGCCGTGGCTGCCGGTGGCGGCCAGCGCGCCGCGCTGCAACGTCGAGGTCGAGCGGGGCGACCCGAGGTCGATGCTGTCGCTCTACCGCCGCATCATCTGGTACCGCAAGGGCTCGGCCGCCCTGCGCCAGGGCGGCTACCGGTCCCTGCCGGACGCGCCCGAGAGCCTCTACGTCTACCTGCGCGAGGCGCCCGAGGAGCGCCTGCTGGTCGCGCTGAACTTCGGCGGTGAGCCGGTGCGCTGGACGCCACCCGACGAGCTGGGCGACGACGCCACCGTGGAGCTGTCCACCGACCCCGACCGCCACCCCGGCCCCATCCGCCTCGCCACCCTGACCATCAGCCCCAACGAGGGCCTGGTCCTCCGCCTCCGCCCCTAACGGCTCCGCCCGTAACCGGCCAAGGGTGGAGCTTGCCTCCCCCCGCCGCCCTGTACCGGCACCCACGCCGTGCCAGGAGGGGGGAGCCTCGAGGGGGGAGCGTCAGCTCCCCCCTCGACTCCACCACGCGAGCAGCGCCTCGGTGGCCTCCTCCTTGGACATGGGGCCCCGGTCCAGCCGCAGCTCAAGCAGGTGGTTCAGGGCCTTGCCGACGATCGGGCCGGGCGGCACGCCCAGCAGCGCCATGACCTCGCCGCCGTTGAGCGGCGGCTTGATCTTGGCCAGCTCCTCCTCGGCCTCCAGCCTGGCGATCCGCGCCTCGAGCTCGTCGCAGGCGGCGGCCAGCTGCTTGGCCTTGAAGGGGTTGCGGGTGGTGCAGTCCGAGCGCACCAGGAAGTTCAGCCGGTCCAGCAGGTCGCCGGCGTCGCGCACGTAGCGGCGCACCGCCGAGTCGGTCCAGCCGAGCCGGTAAGTGTGGAACCGCAGGTGCAGCAGCACCAGCCTGCGCACGTCCTGGACGATCTCGGTGGGGTAGCGCAGCTCGGTCAGGCGCCGCTCGGCCAGCTTGGCGCCGACCACCTCATGGAGGTGGAAGGACACGCCGTCGGGCCCGACCCTGCGGGTCCGCGGCTTGCCGATGTCGTGCAGCAGCGCCGCCAGTCGCAGCACCAGGTCGGGCCGGTCGGCGTCGAAGGCGGTCGTCCGCTCGACCACCGCGATGGTGTGGGCGAGCACGTCCTTGTGGCGGTGCACCGGGTCCTGCTCCAGCGCCAGCGCCGGCAGCTCGGGCAGGAACTGGGCCGCCAGGCCGGTCTGCACCACCAGCCAGAGGCCCTTGCCGGGGGCGCGGCCGAGCAGCAGCTTGCTCAGCTCGTCGCGGACGCGCTCGCGCGAGACGATCTCGAGCCGGCCGGCGCGCTTGGTGATCGCCTCGACGGTCTCCGGCGTGGGGACCAGCTCCAGCTGGGACACGAAGCGGGCGGCGCGCAACATCCGCAGCGGGTCGTCCTCGAACGAGGTGGCCGGGCTCGACGGGGTGCACAGGCGGCGGTTGGCGAGGTCGGCGAGCCCGCCGAACGGGTCGATGAACTGCCCGTCCGGCAGCCGCACCGCCATGGCGTTGACGGTGAAGTCCCGGCGGGCGAGGTCCTCCTCGATGCTGCGGCCGAAGGTGACCTCCGGCTTGCGCGAGTCCTCGTGGTAGACGTCCGACCGGAAGGTGGTGATCTCCAGCCGCAGCGCCCCCTTGCGGACCCCGACGGTGCCGAAGCGGGCGCCCTGGAGCCAGACGCCGTCGTCCCAGCCGCCGGCTCTGACGATCTCCAGGACCCGCCGCGGGTCCGCGTCGGTGGTGAAGTCCGCGTCGGAGGAGGCGCGCTCCAGCAGCGCGTCGCGCACGGTGCCGCCCACCAGGTAGAGCTGGTGGCCGGCGGCGGCGAAGCGCTCGCCGAGCTCGCGCGCCACCTCGGCGAACGGCGACGCCCGCAGCAGCGCCCCGAGCGCCTGTCGCTGGGTCGGAGAAAGGGAGCTCATGGCTCGAAGGATACCCAGTGCGGGTAGGCGCGAGGCTCCCGTGGCGTCCGAGCCGACGATTGATTCCGGCCAATCCTGATTCAAGCGGTTTAGGAGGAAACCAGGCAGGGCAACCATGCCCGATACAGGAGGTGGTCGGATGCAGGAAGCGAAGAAGATGAGTCGGGCGGAAGCGGGCCGAAAGGGCGGGCAGACGACCAAGAAGCGCTACGGCGACGACTTCTTCGGCAAGATCGGACGGCTTGGTGGCCGGAAGGGCGGCGAGACCACCAAGCAGCGCTACGGCATCGAGTTCTACCAGCGGATCGGTCGCAAGGGCGGTTCCCGCTAGCGGCGGTCGCCCCCCGCGAAGCTGGAGTAAGAGCCGTGGTGGCCGGGTTCAGACCCGGCCACCACGGCTATACTCTGCTCTCCGTCTCGGTACACGACGACCGATTCCCGTGGTGGCGAGGCACGTGCGTTCCAGCATCGAGGTCCACAACAACCTGCTGGCGGACGACATCCCGCACGAGCTCTCCCAGCTCTCCGGCCCGCTGCGCGATCTCAGCGCCGCGCCGGCCGTGCTGGGGCTCCCGGCGGATGCCGTGGCGCGGCCGACTGTCCTGACCGACCAGGACGGCGTGGTGGTGATCCTCGCGCCCGCCGACCGGACGGTGGACCTGCGGCAGGTCGCCGAGCTGCTCGGACGCGAGCGGCTGCGGCCGGTCGAGCCGGACGAGTCGCCCGGGCTCACCGGCTACCTGCTCCAGTTCGTCCCGCCGGTCGCGCTCGAGTCCCCGGTCACGGTGGTGCTGGACGAGCGCATCGCCCACCAGGACGTGGTCTACACCGCCGCCGGGGAGCCCGGCGTGATCCTCAAGGTCCGCGGGGTCGACCTGGTCAAGGTCACCAGCGCGCTGGTGTCTTCGGTGACGGCCGAGCGATAGCCCTCGCGGCGGGATAGGCTGCATCCATGCGAACCGCCCAAGCTGTCTCGGCCGGCGGGGTGGTGCTCAGCCAACCAGTGCCAGACGCCCAGATCGCGCTCATCGCACGCCGCTCGGCGGGTGGAGCGCTGCAGTGGACGCTGCCGAAGGGCACCCAGGAGTCGGGGGAGCGCATCCCCGACACCGCGCTGCGCGAGGTGCGTGAGGAGACCGGCCTGGAAGTGGAGCTGCTCACCAGGCTCGACACCATCGACTACTGGTTCGTCTGGGGGCCGGAGCACACCCGCTACCACAAGTTCGTCCACTACTTCCTGATGCGCGCCACCGGCGGCGATCTCTCCCGGCACGACAGCGAGTCGGAGGAGGCGCGCTGGTTCGGGCTCGGCGAGGCCGAGGGGGTCATGGCCTTCGGCAACGAGCGGCAGCTGCTGCAGCAGGTTCCCGCGGCGCTCGACCACTGGAGCTCGCGGCGGTGAGCGCCGGCTCGCCCCCGGCGTCCAGGCGCCGCCCGCGCCGGCGGGTCGCGGGGCTCGGGCTGGTCGGGGTCGTGCTGGCCATGGTGGCGACGTGTCCGCCGGCTCGCGCGCAGCAGAGCGGGAGCTCCAGCGGCCCCGCCCTCCAGGTGATCCTCCAGGGCATCACCGCCACCACCGGCCCCAAGGCGCCGCTGGCCTACCGCCTGGCGGTGCGCAACGCCGGCTCGGCGCCCCTGCGCGACCTGAGCGTCCGGGCCAGCATCGGCGGCGCCATCAGCACCCGCTCCGAGCTGGAGCAGCTCGCCGGCGACCCCGACCGCGAGCCGGGCGACACCTCGCCGCTGCATTCGTGGCAGCCGGGCGACGGCACGGTGGTCGCGCCGGGGGCGACGGTCGGGCTGCCGGTGCACTCCGAGCCGCTGCCGCCGTGGCTGCGGATCCGCGAGCCCGGCATGGTCCTGCCGCTGGTGCTCCAGGTACTCGCCTCCAGCGACGACGGCCAGGTCGCCGGCCGGCTGACCACCTTCGTGGTGGCCACCAGCGGAGCGATCCGCAACCCCCTACGGATCTCGCTGCTGGTGCCGATGCACGAGCAGAGCCATCGCAATCCCGCCGGCGACTTCGTCAACGACGGCCTCGGCAAGCTGCTGGCGCCCGACGGGTCGCTGGGCGCGATCGCAGCCGAGCTCGCCCGGCCCGGCGCACCCAAGGTCACCCTGATGATCGACCCGATGCTCACCGACGAGGCCACCGCCATGGGCGGGAGCTGGAAGCTCAGGCGCCACCGTCGGGTGGAGACCGTCTCCGCCGGGGACCCGCGCTCGCTGATCGCCAAGCAGTTCGTCCAGAACCTGCGCGCGGCGGCCGCCAACAACCTGCCGACCGCGCTGCCCTACGCCAACGCCGACCTGCCCTCGGTGGTCCGCGCCGGCTCCGACGCGGAGCCGCTCGCCTCGCTGCTGTACGCGCGCAAGCACCTCAAGGAGTGGCTCGGCCCCAATCCCGACGCCTCGCTCGCCTGGCCGGTCCCCGGCGCGATCGATGCCGCCACCCTGAAGGTCCTAGCCGACGCGGACGCGACCACCGTGG
This sequence comes from Actinomycetes bacterium, assembly GCA_036392615.1. GTDB lineage: Bacteria > Actinomycetota > CALGFH01 > CALGFH01 > CALGFH01 > DASVXQ01. Next base: position 7,167 of record DASVXQ010000282.1, read on the forward strand.
TGCTCGACTCCCACCTGCTGCCGACCACCGCGTCGACCACCCAGAACGCCACCGTCGACCTCGGCGCGGGGCTCGGTGGCCTGTCGCACGCGCTGGTCCCCGACCCGGCCCTGTCGGCCGCCCTGTGGGACCCCAAGTCGCGCTCCGAGCCGGCCGCGTGGGCGCAGCGGGTGCTGGCCGAGACCGCGATGACCTGGCTGGAGCTGCCCAACGGCCAGCCGCGCGGGATCCTGCTGGCCCCGCCGCAGACCTGGCGGCCGGCGCCGGAGTTCTTCCGGCCGCTGGTCCGCGGCCTCGTCTCGGCGCCATGGCTGGACCTGCTGCCCGCGCAGCAGCTCGCCGCCCAGGTGCCGCAGGGCCCCGCCAAGGAGCAGCGGCCGCTGGCGCCCTCCACCCAGGCGGACGTCGACATGGGGCTGCCGGCCAGCTACCTGCGCAACATCTCCAACGTGAACTCACGGCTGACCAGCTTCAGCCGGATGGTCGCCTCCAACTTCCCCGCACTCGACGACTACGACCGCGACCTGCTGATCGCCCAGTCGAGCGACTGGCGGGCGCCCGGCGGGCGGGTCAAGGGCTCCAGCTTCGTGCGTGCCGTCGGCCTGGGGATGCGCGCGGTCCAGCGACAGGTCGGGGTGCAGCGCACCCGGGTCACGCTGACCTCCCGCAGGGGAGCGATCCCGATCACCGTGACCAACGCCAGCTCGCAGCGGCTCATCGTGGTGCTGCGGCTGACGTCGTCGCGGGTCGACCTGCCCGACTTGAGCGAGCCCTTCACGGTGAACCCCAAGGAGCAGGTCACCCGCCGGGTGGAGGTGGGGACGCGGACGACCGGGACCTTCCCGATCAGGGTGGACGTCTACACCCCGGACGGTAAGGTGAACATCGCCCGTGACCAGGTGACCCTGGTCTCCACGGCGTTCAACCGGGTGGCGCTGGTCCTGGCGGGCGGCGCCGGCGGGTTCCTGCTGCTGTGGTGGGGACGCAAGACCGGCTGGCGGCGCCGGCGGACCGATCCACCGGCGAAGGCGCCGGAAAGCGTGTCGTGAGGAGGCCACGGCTGGAGTCGCACGTGAACCAGGACGAGCAGGCCAGGCGGGCGGCGATGACCGACCGGTCGGCGGTCGACGACACGCTGGTCGACCAGCCGCCGGTCGAGGAGCCGCCCGAGGTCGAGCAGTCGACCGCCGACCAGGCCGAGGCCCGGCGGGAGGTGGACGCCAGCCGCCAGGGCGAGCCGAGCCTGGCCCGCTCCACCCTGGTGATGGCCAGCGGCACGCTGCTCTCCCGGGTCACCGGGCTGCTCCGGGTCACCGTGCTGGTCGGCACCCTGGGCGTCAGCGAGAGCCGTCTGGCCGACGTCTACAACGTCGCCAACACCACCCCGAACATCATCTACGAGCTGGTGCTCGGCGGGATCCTCTCGTCGATCTTCGTGCCGGTGTTCGTGGAGGTCCGCCGCACCCGCGGCTTCCGGCAGGCGAACTACGTGGGCAACGCGGTCATGACCGTGGCGTTCGTGGCCCTCACCCTGCTCGCCCTGGTCACCGTGCTGGCGGCGCCGTGGATCATCCGGCTCTACATCCACTCGGGCAGCCCGGC
>DASVXQ010000283.1:0-4517 GCA_036392615.1 Actinomycetes bacterium
GGCGAGCGGCTCTTGGCCACGGCGCAACCCATGCCTCGAGGGATCGCCTGGACGACGCTCAAGGATCAACCGCCGCTGGGCGGGTTCTCGCACGGCACGGCCGGCATCGCGCTGAGCCTGCTGCGGCTGGCCGCCGAGAGCGGTGAGGATCGATTCCGGCAAGCTGCTTTCGACGCTCTGGAGTTCGACCGCAGCCTCTTCGTTCCCGAGCTGAACAACTGGGCTGACCTGCGCGTCTTCGCATCCAAGGCCACGGAGGCCGACCCGGCCACCGAGCCCGCCCCGAAGAGCATGGTGGCCTGGTGCCACGGCGCCCCTGGTATCGGCCTGGCGCGCCTCGCTGCTCTGGACCAGCTGGCCGACACCACGACACGGGACGAGATCGACATCGCCCTGAGCGCCACGACACAGTTCGGCTTCGCGATGAACCATTCCCTCTGCCACGGTGCGCTGGGGAACCTCGAGCTTCTCCTGACGGCGGCAGAACTGCTCGACAGGCCCGGAGACCACGACACCCTGGAGCGAGCGACGGCGTTGGTCGTCGCGAGCATCGAGGCCAACGGCGCGGTCACCGCGGTGCCCCTCGGTGTAGAGACGCCCGGGTTCATGACCGGATTGGCCGGAATCGGCTACGAGCTGCTCCGACTGGCCGAGCCCGGCAATGTGCCATCCGTCCTGCTCCTGGCTCCTCCACGGTGGCAAGCGCAAACCTGAGGGGAGGGGTGATAAGGCCGTGGCCAACCGTGTGATCTTCCGGGAGAGCGCGATCCAGGCCTACCGGCGAGGTCGGGTAAAGGACATCGTGCCTCGCCTCACCTCACGGCCGGCCATCATCTGCCTCTGGCTGCTGCTGGCTGTGCTGGTGGCCACCGCGGCAGTGGCCTGGACCGTACGGGTGCCGGCCTATGTCGGCGCCCAGGGCGTGATTCTCCAGAACGGAGTCGGCGGAAAGACGGCAGCCGCCCTGTTCCTGCCGCCGGATCAGTCGGCTCACCTGCGCGTCGGCCAGCCAGTCCATGCTCAGGTCGGCTCTTCAGGTCCCGCTGTGCTGGGTGCCGTCGCCCGGGTCGAGCCGGGCGTGATCGGCCCGGACACCGCGCGCGCCAAGTACAGATTCGAGCCCGGGGTCGACATCGTCCGGCAGCCCTGGACCGTCGTGATCGTGCGGCTCGGAGAGTCGCTGCCCTCGGCCGCCTACGGTGGCAGCCTGCTGACTGCCCGTGTGGAGATCGGTTCGCAGCGGCTCCTGGCGTTCTTCCCCGGATTGGGCAAACTCGTCGGCGGCGCCCCGTGAGCCACCCGCTCGCCAGGATCCGCAGGATGCACCGCAGGCGGGTTCCCGAGGTCAGACAGATGAGCGAGGTGGAATGCGGCCTCGCCTGCCTGACAATGATCCTCAACTACTACGGCTGCGGGATCTCCTTGGCGGAGCTGCGGACGCGCTGCGGCGTCGGTCGCGACGGCCTGTCCGCCCTGGAGATCGTCAGGACCGCACGTGACCACGGAATGCGGGTGAGGGCGGTCTCGCTGCAGCGCAATGATTTCCGTTTCGTCGCACTCCCCGCGATCGTCCACTGGGAATTCGATCACTTCCTGGTGGTGGAACGGTGGTCACGGAAGCACGTCGACGTAATGGATCCCGCCAGAGGACGCAGCCGGTTGACGCAGGACGAGTTCGATGCCGGGTTCACCGGGGTGGTGATCACATTCGAACCAGGGGCGGCCTTCAACCGTCGTCCTGCCACTCCGCCCAGGGCGGCTTTCCGGGTGTACGCCCTCCAGTACATGCGGCAGGCGCCCGGGACGTTCCTGCAGATACTGGGCGTTTCCCTGCTGCTTCTGCTGCTCGGGCTGGTCCTGCCGATCCTGACCAAGGTGGTGGTGGACCAGGTCCTCCCCTTCCGCACGCGGAACGTCATGCCCGTCCTGGGAATCGGCATCCTCGTGCTGTTTTTCGCCCAGACCGTCGCGACGCTGCTGCGGGAATGGCTACTGGTATATCTCCGGGCGCGGATTGACGTCGGCATGATGCTCAGCTTCGTCGAGCACCTCCTCTCACTGCCCTACAAGTTCTTCCAGCAGCGATCGACTGGTGACCTCCTCGCCCGGGTGTCCAGCAATGCCATGCTGCGCGAACTGCTGAGCAACCAGCTCCTGTCCACTGTCATGGACAGCGGGCTTGCCGTGTTCTACCTGTTCCTCCTCCTTTGGCAGTCCCCGCCGTTGGGCCTGCTCACCTTCGGCGTCGGCCTGCTGGAGGTCGTGGTACTCCTGCTCAGCAAGGGCTCCGTCAACAGGCTGGCGGGCCGGGAGCTGGCGGCGTTCGGGAAGTCCCAGGGGTATCTGGGCGAAGCGATGGTGGGGATCGCGACGCTGAAAGCAGCAGGCGCCGAAGAACGGGCCTTCGACCGATGGTCGAACCTGTTCTTCGACCATCTCAATATCTCGCTGCGTTACAACTACGTTTCCGGCACTGTGGCGGCGATACTGACGTCACTGCCCTGGTTCGGGCAGCTCGCGTTGCTATGGGTGGGCGCGACCCAGGTCCTGAACGGATCGATCACCATCGGGACCATGGTGGCGTTCCTCGCTCTGGCCGCCGCTTTCTTCACGCCGCTTGCCTCCCTTGTGCGCAGCGGCCAGCAGTTCCAGCTCGTGAGCGCCAATCTCGACCGCATTCGCGACGTGACTGAGGCCGAGCCGGAGCAATCGCGACGAGAGGCGCGGCCAACCCCGCAGCTGTCGGGGGACCTGCGGATGGAAGGGGTTGGCTTCCGTTATTCGCAGGCAGGACCCCAGGTGCTGAAGGGCATCGACCTGACCGCACGACCTGGGCAGAGGATTGCGATCGTCGGGCCCTCGGGTTCGGGCAAGAGCACGCTGGCGAAACTGCTGCTCGGACTTTACCTTCCCACAGAAGGGGAGATCGTCTATGACGGCCTCTTGTTGCGGGATGTCAACTGGCAAGAGCTGAGACGCCAGTTCGGCGTCGTGCTGCAGGAGAATGTCCTGTTCAGCGGGTCGATACTGTCCAACATCACCCTCAGCAACCCATTGATCGAGCGGGAGCGGGTGGTCGAGGCGGCGAAGCTGGCGGCAATACACGACGACATCATGGCTATGCCGATGGGATACGACACCTTCGTGTCCGAGGGCGGGAGCGCTCTGTCAGGCGGTCAGCGGCAGCGGCTCGGTATCGCACGAGCGATCGCGCACAAACCCACAGTCATCCTGCTCGACGAGGCCACGAGTCATCTGGACGTCGAGACGGAGCGAAGAGTTGCGGAGAATCTGCGCACCCTGGCCTGTACTCAGATCATCATCGCGCATCGCTTGAGCACGATCCGCGACGCCGACACGATCCTGGTGCTTGACCAGGGGACCATCGTGGAGCGAGGAGATCATCACGACCTGCTTCGGCGTGCCGGTCACTATGCAAGGCTCGTGCGACAGCAGCTCGAGCGCGGCGAGGAGGCCACCTTCGAGCAAGAACTGGACGGCAACCAGCCCAGGACCCTGGCAGAGCCACTTGGTCAGGACTTGCCTGGCCGCGGGCCGGACTGAAGAGGCCGTCGCTCTGCTTGAGCAGGTCCAGGCCACCCAGGAGTCGCACGACCCCAAGGTCCTCGTCGAACACGGCATGACCGGCCAGATCGCCGAAGAGGGCAAGCCCGCTCCGATCCAGGCCAGCTGCGCCGCTGATCCGCCGCGCTTGGACGCTGTACCGCTGGGACACCCGACCAGCCCGACGTCCCTGAACCCACTCTCTGCGCAGACCGTCAGCTCTTGGCAAGATCGCGCAGCCGCTCTGCCATCGCCAACGGGTCCTCCTCGGAGGTGGTACGCGTCTGGCCTTGGCTGATGGCCTCTGCTAACGCATGCAGCTGGGCTGATGGCAGTCTGACCGACCCTGGCCTACGTAGCGTCAACGTCAGCGTCGACCCCGATCTCGGATCGCGGGCGATCAGCGTCTTGCCTTGGAGACCGCAGTGGATGTCCGCTGTCGCGAGGTCGACCGAGGTCGTTCGGAACCCGACTCGCATGCTCAGCGTGGTGCCATCCAGCCAAGCCCCGGTCCTCAGCACGCCCAGCATGACGTAGGCAACAGCGCTCACGACATAGATGGCAACGGAGAGGCCGACGAACATCACCGCAGCGGTCACCGCCCAGTCGTGAGCTCGCTTGGCAACCTGATCGCTGACCACCATCGCACCAAGGAGCACAAAGAAGATGTCCGTGGCGACCATGGCTGCTGCAACGACCAGGGCGAGCGTCTTGGTGCCGCTGTTGGCGCCGATAGAGAGGCGAAGGCGTTGGGGGCTTGCCATCGCGGCAGCGTAATGCGCAGGTGAACCCGTTACCAATCCGCGCACGCTCTAAGTGCGGCTAGGTCAGAGTTCGAGGTTAGGGTGTCGTGAAGCGCTGTGCTCGCCCCTGGGCACGCATCACATGCGGGACGGGAACCCACTATGCGACTAAAAATCGCTGGTGGTGGAGCTGATGGGACTCGAACCCAC
>DASVXQ010000284.1:0-3087 GCA_036392615.1 Actinomycetes bacterium
GGATGCCCGGCTCCCGGCTGATGATGACCAGCGGCCCCTGGAACCCCTCGTCACGCAGCGCTGCGGCGGCAGTGCCGCCGGTCTTGCCGCCACCGACGATCACCATCGGCTTCATGGCTGTTCCCGCGGACATGCGACTTCGCCCCCTGTGGCTGGATCGGCCTCTCCGCGAGCATAGGCCGATTTCCCCAGCGAGGCCGAAGGCGGCACCGACCTGGAGATCTACCCGCCGGCGCTCGCCGCTGGACACGCCGGCGGTCAGGACGGCGCCGGCTCGGCCAGGATCTCGACGCACAGGTCCAGGCACTCGGCGCAGATCCGGGCGCCCTGGCCCGGCTTGCCGCCGGGTGCTCCCGTCAGCCCGCTGCCCGCCAGGAACCTCACTCGGGCGGTCTCCTTGCCGTAGAAGCCGCAGCGGACCTCCGACCCCGACGGCTCAAGCCGCAACGGCGCCTCGACGCTGTTCTCGACCGGCGCGCCGGCGCCCAGCCGACGCGCATCGGTGACGCACCGATCGCAGATGCACACCCCGGCCCACCGATCAGCCGGGCGCTCTCCCGGCGGGAGCGGCCACAGAACGAGCACGCCCCCGCCGGTCCCCACCTTCCTCGCCCCCGCCGTCGCCACCAAGGCCGCGCCGGCCCGGCCTCCTCGACGATCTGGTGCACCCGCTGATGGCTCAGGTGCATCACCTCGGCGATCCCCCGCAGCGACCCACCCGCTGCGTGCAACCGGCGGATCGCGTGATGATAGTCGGCCTGGCCCGCTCGGCGGCGTCCTGCGACTGGAGCAGCCCCTCCCGCGCGGCCTCCGCTTCCCGCACCAGATCCTTGTCGAGCGCCATCCGTCGAGCATCACTAGACAGCGGATGGCCGTCCAGCCCTAGCCGCGATCGGCTGTGCGCCGTAGCGGGCCTCGAAGGCCACGCGGGCGGCCTCGAAGCACTCGATCGGCGGGCGCAGCACCCCGGCGCCGATCTGGCCGCCGTCGCGACCCGCAAGGCCGCCGTCGATCACCGGGGTGATGCCGGTCTCCAGCACGCGGTAGAGGTCGATGCCGACCGGGGTGCCGCGGTAGCCGAAGAACGGGATGCGGAAGTAGGGGTGCTCCCCCACGGTGATGCGGTACATCTGCTCATTGCTCTCGACCATGGCCTGTGGCGACCCGCCCTGGTAGGCCTGCAACGCGAACGCGGCCGCCTGGGTGAAGCCGCCGAGGCCGACCGTCTCGGTGATGTGGCTCTCGCCGCCCATCCAGGTGATGTCGTTCTCGGTGTAGCCCTCGAAGAGCTTCCCCTCGACGGTGGGCAGGGGGCCGGTGAACCACTCGTGCTCGCCGAGCCCGCTCACCCGCAGCGCGAAGCTCGTGCAGCTCAGCGTCATCGCGGTGACCACGCTGGAGCCCTCGACGCCGTGCGCCGCGTCGGCCATTGCCTTGGCGGCCGCCATCGACAGTCGCAGGAAGAAGTAGTCGCTCTCCTTGAGGAAGGAGAGCGTCATGCGGACCTCCTTGCTCATGCGGCCGTCGAGGTCCAGCAGGGCGGGGAAGAGCTCGCGGGTGAACAGGATCGTCGCCGCGGTGTTGCGGCTGTGGAGCTCGTCGCCCATGTGGATGGCGCGCCGCATCAGCGGGCGCAGCGGCACCCCGCCGGTCGCGCGCACCGCCTCCCCCATCACCGGAGCGACCACGCGCTCCAAGTACTCGAGGCGCTCCTGTCCAGCAGGAACGCCTGGCCGTCCCGCTCACCGATCGCCATGCGCCAGCCCCCGTCCATCGCCGCCCCCAAACCCCACCTCGTCTCGCGAGCGGAGGTCGAGCGCGCGCAGCAGGCTCACAGCCTGAGGCCGCTCGACTAGGTGGCATAGCCAGGGAGGAGTGACCGGGACGCGCGCGCGTCCCGGTCAGGATCGTCAACGCACGGTCACTGTCGTGCGCATCCAGGGATGGATAAGGCACTCGTAGCGGTGGACGCCTGGCGTGAGCGGTGCGGTCGTCACCGTGCCGCCGGGTGGAGCCAAAGTCGCCCCGAACGTCCCGCCGGGGAATCCCGCACACTCCGGTACGGGTGTCAGCCCCAACAGGTCGTTGAGCTCTGCGATACAGCCGCCGCCAAAGTTGGCGACCTGGGTGAAGGTGTGGGCTTCCCCGCCGCGGTTGCGCGCCGTGATCGTCCCGCCCGCGTCGACCTTGAGCTGACCGGGAGCGAAGCGCCAGGCGGGAGCGCGACCCTGCGCCTGCAGTTGCGCGACGAACTCATCGAACGTTGTGCCGCCGTTCTTGACGCACGAGCCTGGCCCGAGCACGGCGTTGAAGGTCGCCGGGTCGCAGTCGTCGAGCATCTGGACGTTTCTGTGGGCGGCCCCAGCGGAAGCGCCGGTCGCCGGCACCAGGATCAGCAGCGCGGCGATCCCGGCCACGACGACCGGGTAGCGCTTCAGATGCATTCCACGTAATTTCATCCTGTCTTCCCTCTTCCGGACGGTCAGAAATAGCAGCAATCGCCCGCAAGGCGACGTGAGTGCGCGATCACCTCCCTTTGCGTGTCCGTCCGATGCGGCCCAGTTACACCGCGCACTCCGCGCGGAAACAGGAGCGCACGACGAACCGTGCTCATCCCATTCCCCCGACACCCCCTCTCGCTGGTGCACACGCCGGCGTGAGCGTGGGTGAGCTACCGGTCAATCGGGGTTATCGGCATCTTTGTGGGCAGGTGTTGAGGCAATCCTGAAGAGGATCAGAGCGCCGATCTGTATCCAGGAGCGCGCCAAGCGGGCGGTTAGTGCAGTTGTCCACCGCTCGCCGGCGCCACCAACCGGCTGCCGCGCAGCGGCGACCACAGCGGCACGGGCAGGGGCGGCAATGACGTGGTGGGTCCATAGCGGCAACGGCAGACCATCCTCGGCATCGAACAGGGCGAGCAGGCTCCGGTGTCCCGCAGAATGGAGGATGCGGTTGGGGTGTTGCCGCGCAGTGACTTGCTGACAACAAGCCGCGACGCGCAACGTCCTCGAACGCTGCCGTACCGTCTGACCTGGGATTTCGCGGTGGAGCTGAGGGGATTTGAACCCCTGACCCCTTGCATGCCAT
>DASVXQ010000285.1:0-1608 GCA_036392615.1 Actinomycetes bacterium
CGGCGACGCCGGCGGCGACCTCGCCTGGACCCTCACCCTGGACGGCCTGCTGTTCCAGGGCGAGGCGGAGGTGCGCTGGCTCGACCTCTGCGAGGCGCGGCTGGCCGACGCTGGTTCGCCCGGCGGGCCGGCGACGCCGGCGAAGGGTCACCCCGCCGAGGCGGGCGAGCGGGTCCGCGAAGGCGGCCGGCGGTGAGCGCCACGCTGGAGCTCCAGGGCGTCGGCCGCACCTACGGCACGGGCCACGCGCGGGTGGAGGCGCTCGCGGACGTGTCGCTCGCGGTCCAGCCGGGCGAGCTGGTGGCGGTGATGGGGCCGAGCGGCTCCGGCAAGTCGACCCTGCTGGCGATCGCCGGCGGGCTCGACCGCGCCACCGCCGGCCGCGTCCTGGTCGACGGCCGGGATCTCGGCGCGCTGGACGTGCACGCGCTGGCGCGCCTGCGGCGGCGCTCGATCGGCTACGTCTTCCAGGAGCTCAACCTGGTCGCCACCCTCACCGCCGGGGAGAACGTCGCCCTGCCGCTGGAGCTCGACGGCCTGCGGCCCCGCGCGGCCGCCTCGCAGGCGGGCACCCTGCTCGGCGCGCTCGGGCTGGGGGAGCTCGACGGCAGGTTCCCGGAGGAGCTGTCCGGCGGCGAGCAGCAGCGCGTGGCGATCGCCCGCGCGGTGGTCGGCGAGCGGCGCCTGCTGCTGGCCGACGAGCCGACCGGCGCGCTGGACTCCCTCACCGGCGAGACCGTCCTGCGGCTGCTGCGGCGCCAGTGCGACGCGGGCTGCGCCGCGGTGCTGGTGACCCACGACGCCCGTCACGCGGCCTGGGCGGACCGGGTGGTGTTCCTCCGCGACGGGCGCATGGTCGACCAGACCGCGCCGGCGGACGACCTCGACGGTCCGCACGACCCGCGGGTCCGCACGTGAGGCGGCGCTGGCCGCCGGCGCTGTGGCGCATGGCCCGGCGCGACCTGCGCCGGCACGCCGCCCGGTCGGCGCTGATCGTCGCGCTGGTCGGCCTGCCGGTCGCCGGGCTGACCGCCGGGTTCGTGCTGTCGCGGGCGGCCACGGTCAGCGGCGAGCAGCGCGCCACCGCGATGATGGGGACCGCCACGCTGCGGGTCGACGCGGCCAGCCCGCGGGCGCGGCTCGACCCGGGGCTGCTGCCCGGCCAGGCCCGTGTGCTCGGGTTCGCCGCCGCGGACGGCCTGCTGCGGGTCGGCGCCGGCGACGTCCGCCAGGTCGCCCTCAGCGACCTGCCGCTCGGCGACCCGCTCGCCGCCGGCATGCTGCGGCTGCGCGGCGGCCGGGCGCCCCGGGAGCCGGGCGAGGTGGCGGTCAGCACCGAGGCCCTCCGCGAGCTGGGCGGCCGAATCGGCGGCACGCTGCGGCTCGTCCGGCCGGAGCGCAGCCTGCGGATCACCGGCACGCTGGTGGCGCCGCTGGACGTCCACGCCTGGGTGGCGGTCACCGGTCCGGGCACGCTCGGGCCGGAGGCCCGGCGGGCCTGGCTGGTCGCCCTGCCGCCGGGCGGCCACGCCGGCAGCGGGCTCTCCGCCGCGGACGGGCTGGCGGTCACGACCCGCCAGGCGGCCGCGCGGCTGGCACCCGGGGACC
>DASVXQ010000286.1:0-37732 GCA_036392615.1 Actinomycetes bacterium
GCGGCCACGATGCCGATGGTCTCCCCCTGTCGCAGGTCCTGCTCGGCGATGGTGTTGGAGTCCCTGGCCGCGGTCGCCTCCCCGGCGACCCAGACCTTGAAGCCCGGGGGATGCGAGGCGTGCAGCGTCCGGTCCAGCACCTGGTCGATGTTCTTGTTGGCGTCGTCCAGCGACCCGGCCATGGTCACCGGAATCAGCGTGGCGTGGCGATCCTTCGAGACGAACCGGTTTCCCGCCTGGTAGGGATTGGTCGTCTGCTGCACGACCCCTGGTCCGAGCGCGTCGACCTCGGCCTTGACCTTCGCCACGTAGGCCCTGAACGCTGGATCGCTGACCGTCAGGGACTGCGACCGGATGATCACCACCTCGTTGGACCGGTTCGGCCCGGTCAGCCGTTGCTCGAGCAGCGTCTGGGCCTGCTTGGAGTCGGGGTTGTTGGTGAAATCGGCGCGGGTGGTCAGCGCGCCGCTCAGGTATCTCGAGGTCAGCAACCCCCCAACCAGGAACAGCACAACCCACAGGCCGATCACCGTGAAGCGACGTCTGGCGCTCCAGAGCGCCACGCTCTGCGGAGACAGCCTCATCTCTCCCTCTCAACCTCCATGCGTCGTTGGTGGTGGCTTCGGGTGTTCGGTTGGCTCGGTCCGTGAACGTTCGGATCAGTCAGTTCTCATACCGACCGGTCGGTATGTCCAGAAGCGTCAAGCTACTCCGCGTTCCTGATGCTGTCGTCCCCCCTTGTCCCGTCCCCTAGCTGACCGGCTTCAGGACCTCGAGCAGCAGATCGAGGCAGCGGGTCATGCGCGCGCGGAACTCGCCGTCGAAGTCTTCGTGGCGGGCCGTCATCACGCACTGCTGTTCGGCGCCCAGAAAGGTGGCGACCAGCACCTCGGCCGCCTGGTGCGCATCGACATCAGTGCGGATGTCGCCCTGGAGTTGGGCCCGGCCGACGAGACCGGCGGCGGTGTCGATCCAGGTGTCGCAAATCTTGGCGATCTGCGGTGCGAGCTCCGAGTCCTCGGACAGCTCGGCGCACAGCCGCTGCATGCTCGTTGCCACGCCCTGGTCCTCGAGGTCGGAGGCCACCCGGACCGCCGCCCGCAGCTGGTCGACCGCACGGTCGTGGCCCGCCGCCGCCCGCACGACCACCTCGGCCTCCTCCGCCTGGCGGGTGCGGACAACCTCGACCGCGAGCGCCTCCTTGGAGGGGAAGTGGTGATAGAAGGCCCCCTTGGTGATCCCGGCGTCGCGGATCAGGTCATTGACCGACGTGCCGGCGTAGCCGTGGGTCAGGAACCGGTCAGTGGCCACCGCAAGAATGCGCTGGCGGGTGGCGGAGCCCCGGTCGGTGGCGCGCGCGGTGCGGGCGGCCGCATCCTCGCGGGTCGTGATCGCAGTCATGGCGGCGGCAGAATACCGACCGGTCGGTCGGTTCGTCAATGGCCTGCCTGAGACGCAGCCGCCAGTGCCGTGATCGCCAGCGCCGCCCCGACGGTCACGACGATCCCGGTGGCCGCGCCGCCGAGAACGTCGGTCAGGAAGTGCACCGTCTCGACCAGACGCGCCGCGGCGATGACGAGCACAGCGCCAACCACCAGTGAGACCACGGCCACTCTGGTCCGTGACGGCGCCGTCGTCACCCGCAGGACGAGCACGAGCGTCAGGCATGCCGCCGAGGCCACCGCGAGGTGGCCCGAGGGGTACACGAGATCCGGACCACCGGGCCGTTGGCGATGCACGAGTTGCTTCAGGACGATCTCGACGCCGAGGGCGCCGGGCACAGCGATGAGGGCCAGAATGATCGCGTCCCAGCGTCCGACCCGCCAGGCCAGGGCCGTGCTTGCCAGCATTGCGCCGATGACCCCCGGCGCCACGGCGCTGGAGACGATGCGTCCGCTTCGCCTGGCATAGGCGGCACCCGCTTCCTGCCCACGCATCACCCAGGCGTCGAACGGATCCGGCCGCACGGAATGCCAGACCAGGATGGTGATCACCATCCCTGCCGAGAACGCGGCAACCACGACGACGAGGGCCCATGGTGGCGCGAGGCGTGGCTTCGAGCCGGCCTGGGCATCCCGACGCTCGGGGAACGGCATCGGCCGACGATAGCGCCATTCAGGATGACCATCCACGGCTCCAGCGGCTCCCTCGGGGTCGCGCGAGCTCTCATGGAACCCTGGTCGGGACTCGAGTCGTCCGGCGGAAAGGCAAGCAGTCAACATGGCGGTAGCACAGCGGTCGCGGGTCGCCGCAACTGACATGGCGGTAGCACAGCGGTCGCGGGTCGTCGCCATCGACGTGATTCGAGGGCTGGCGGTCGTCGGCATGCTGCTGGTCAACGATGCCGGCATCCCATGGGCCATGCCTCGCCAGCTCCGGCATGCCCCCTGGCAGGGACTGACCATCGCCGACCTGGTGTTCCCGCTGTTCCTGTTCACCGTGGGCGCGTCGATGCCGTTCTCGGAGCGGGCCCAGCGGCCGCCCGCCGTGCTGCGCCGCGTCGGGGCCCTGGTCGTGCTCGGCAGTCTCCTCGTCTCGGTGAAGCAACACCGGCTCGCTCCCTCGACCGGCGTGCTGCAGCAGATCGCGGGCGCCTATCTGCTCGCGTGGCTGGCGCTCAGGCTGCCCCGCCCGGCCCAGCTCCCGGCCGGCCTTGCGGTGCTGGCGGGACTGTGGGGCGCCTACACGTTCGTGCCGGCCGACGGAACCCAGGGCTCGTGGGCGCGGGGTACCAACCTGGCGGACGTCGTCGACCGCCAGGTGCTCGGCCAGTTCTCCGAGCACGGTGTGCTGGTCATGGTCGCCAGCGGTGTGACCGTGTTGACCGGGGTGGCTGCCGGGCGACTGCTCCGCGAGCGACCGGACGGAAGGGGCGTGACCACCCGGCTGTCCGCTCTGGGGGTTGGCACGCTCGCCGTGGGCACCGCCGTCGCCGTGGCTGTGCCGGTGTCCAAGCCCCTCTGGTCGCCGTCGTACGTCCTGATCACCGCCGGCATCGCCTACCTGATGACCGCGGCGACCCATCGGTTCGTGGACGTTGGTCCCGGTCGGCCGTGGACCCGGCCACTGTTGGTGCTCGGCTGCAACGCCCTGGCCGCCTACACGGCATCGGTGCTGCTGTTCGCGTTCCTGCTCAAGCCGTGGCAGGCCGACCTGGTCCGGCCGCTCGACCGGCTCGCCGGCGCCCCGTTCGCCGCGGTCGCCTACGCGGCGGCCACCGTGGTGGTCGTCTGGGTCCTGGCGGAATGGATGTACCGACGCCGGATCTTCGTCAAGCTCTGATCTGCGTCCGCGCCACCGCGTCGACGAGCTGGGAGGCGGTCACCAGGCGGATCCCTCTCGCCTGGAGCCGCCGCAGCGCCGTCGGCAGGGCGGCGAGCTCCACCAGCCGGCGCGCCCGCAGGTGGCGGGCGAGGCTGCCGTCCGCATCGAAGGTCCCTCGGCCGATCCCGTCGTGCAGGCCGACCACGTCCCCAGGGCCGACCACACGGACCAGGTGGTTGGCGACCGCGGCGGGCGTGCCGACACCCGCCGGCCCTCGAGCGATCGACCACAGCAGCACGTCATGGCCCAGCTCCGCGGCCGCGCAGACGGCGGCTCCGGTCAGGTTGCCCCGCGGCGGGCGGAACCAGCGCGGACGCACCCCGCCGGCCGCCTCGATCATGCGGCGGCCAAGATCGAGCTGGTGGCGGGTCTGGCTGGCGGACCGCCCCGCCAGGTCCAGGTGCGTCCAGGTGTGGTTGCCAAGCTCGTGGCCGGCATCGACCACCGCCCGGACCAGGTCCGGATGCCGGGCGGCGTTCCAGCCCATCATGTTGAAGGTGGCCCGTGCGCCGCTGGCGGCCAACGCATCCAGGACACGAGGCGTCAGCTCCGGGTCCGGGCCGTCGTCGAACGTGAGGGCGACGACCGGGAGGGTCGTCGGGACCGACCAGACCACCCGGCGCTGGCCGAGGCCAGGCGGCCAGCCGCCCGGGTTGGCCGAGTCCTCCAGGTCGCGGGACTGCGCATCGCTCCGCCGGTCCAGACCGAAGGTGACGCCGCCCGTGATCAGGCTCGCCGCCCCGGCCCCGAGGAGGAATCCCCGCCGGCTCAGCACGGCCGCGTCCCCGGCACGGGGCATGGAGCTGGCGGGTTGGCCGTCCATCGGCGCAGCCTCCTCCCCGCGCGGAATCCTCCAGCAATTCGACCCCGGCGACGGTGAGAGGCTACTGAGCACGGCCTGAAGGGTTGCTGACTGCGTTCAGGTCGTGACCGGTACCTGGAGCTCGGTGACGAGCTCATCGGCGTCACTGGTCAGGTATGCCGCCGGCAACGCCAGCTCGGGTTCGGCGTCGAAGCGCAGGTACACCTCGCGAATCGTGCCCTCCGGACGCCGGCCGGTCTCCTCCAACCAGACCAGCATCTGTTGCAGGCGCCCGGCGAGCTCGCGGTAGCGTCCACGATGGACACTGCAGGCCATGGTCCCGACAGCCGGCAGGCGACAGGTCGCCACGCCGTCCGCGGCCGGGATCCGCCGGGTGAGCGGCACCGCGACCAGCGCCCTGCCGTCGGGCGGCAGCAGCGCGCACGGCGGACGCGCCGCACGGGCGGCACACCGGCGCACATGGGTCTCCAGCCGGTAGAACGCGGCTCCGACGTCGTCGTCGGCCGGCAGCGTGGCGACCAACTCCTCGGCGACCGGACGGATCACGACGTCGGCCAGGCCGGCGGCCCCCGCCGCGGCCAGCATCTGCCGCCGGGCCCGCACCGCACGCAGCTGCGCACCGGTGCGGTCCAGCAGCTCCCGCAGCTCGGCCTCGCGCTCGTCGTAGGCGGTGTTCAGCACGCCGTCGTCGGCGTCGACCAGCCGGGCGATGTCGTCGAGTCCGAATCCGAGCTCCCGCAACAGCAGGATCCGGTTCAGTCGAGGCAGTTGCGCGGCGCGGTAGTACCGGTAGCCGGTGGCCCGGTCGACCCGCGCCGGCGGCAGGAGGCCAATCTCGTCGTAGTGCCGCAGCATCTTGACGCTCACCCGGGTGAACCGGGCGAACTCCCCGATGCGAAACATTGACCCTCCCACAGTGGGAGCCTGCACGCTTTCGGCATGACCAGGAACAGGATACGAATCGGGGTGCAGATCCACCCTCAGCACGGCGACATCGCCGCCATGCGTCGTGCGGCGCTGTGCGCCGAGGAGCTCGGCGCCGACCTGCTGTACACCTGGGACCACTTCTTCCCGCTGTACGGGCCGGCCGACGGCGCGCACTTCGAGTGCTGGTCGCTGCTTTCGGCCTGGGCCGAAGCCACCTCCCGGATCGAGCTCGGCCCGCTGGTCAGCTGCAACTCCTACCGCAACCCCAACCTGCTGGCCGACATCGCCCGGACCGTCGATCACATCAGCGGCGGCCGGCTGGTCCTCGGCATCGGGGCCGGCTGGTTCGAGCGGGACTACGCCGAGTACGGCTACGAGTACGGCACCCCGGCCAGCCGGTTGGATGCCCTGGCGGACAACCTCCCGGTCATCGTCGACCGCTGGAAGCGGCTCAGCCCGCGGCCGCTCCGCCCGATCCCGGTGCTGATCGGCGGCACCGGGCGGCAGCGGACGCTGCCGCTGGTGGCCCGCTACGCCGACGTATGGCATGCGATGTTCCCGGCCAACCCGGACGAGCTGACGCCGGTGATCGCCGCGCTGCGCGAATGGTGCTGGCGGCAGGGTCGGGACCCGGCGAGCATCGAATGGGCGGTCGGCATCGAACCCGACGCGGTCGCCCACGATCTTGCCCACTTCGCCGACGAGTACCTCGCAATGGGCTTTCGCCAGTTCACCCTCGGGCTGAACGGCCCAAGCTACGACCTCGCGCCCCTCCGGGACTGGCTCGCCTGGCGCGACGCCACCGCTGGCTGAGATCGACGGGTCCCGCCGGCGACCAGCGGCGGGCGTGAGCGAGGCGAGGGCGTCTCCCCAAGGACCGATGATCCAGTCTGGTCGCCGGAGGGGCCGGAAGGGAGACCAGTCTGTCGTGGACCAGAGAACGGCGGCGCCAACGATCCCCGGCATGCGGCGGCTGTTATACGTGAACAGCGCCCTGGTGCTGATCATCGGCATCCCGTTGTATCTCGTCTCGCAACGGACCGATATCTCCTTCGCCTGGACCATCCAACCGCCGCTCACGGCTGCTGTGCTCGGCTCAGGCTACTGGGCCAGCTTCGTCCTGGAGCTGCTCTGCCCGCGAGCGGCTTTGGGCCAGGACCCGCGTGGCGGTCCCGGCCGTGCTGCTGTTCTCGACGCTGACTCTCGTCATCACCCTCATCCATGCTGACCGCTTCCATTTCCACAGCCCGCACCTCATCACCCGGGTCGGCACCTGGGGGTGGCTGACCGTCTACGTCACCGTCCCCGTCGCCATGAGCTGGCTGCTGGTCGCGCAGCTGCGGCGACCGCAGGCGGACCCTGCACCGGTCGCTCCCCTGCCGTCCTGGACGCGGGTCGTCTTGGTGCTCCAGGCAGCCGTCATGCTGGCGGTCGGAGTGCCGATGCTGCTGGTGCCAGAGGCGACGCTCGGCGGGTGGCCCTGGGCGTTGACCCCGCTGACCTGCCGGGCGGTCGGTGCGTGGGCCATCGGCATCGGGACCATCGCCGCCCACGCCGCGTGGGAGAACGACTGGTGGCGGCTTCGGCCCATGATGCTGAGCTACACCCTCCTTGGGCTGCTGCAGCTCACCAGCGTGCTGCGCTATCCAGCCGATCTCGACTGGAGCCGTATGTCCGCCGTGGCCTATGTGGTCTTCCTCGCCACCGTCCTCCTACTGGGAGGTTATGGATCGTGGAAGACGCACCGCCTCCGCCTTGCCATGATCGGCCGATGACCTGCCTGGCGGCGCGAACCGCCCGCTCGCCGTCGAAGGGCCGGTGATCCGGCTCTGAGGCGCCCACAGCGGCACGCTGGGGCCTCGGCATGTCGTCCGGTTCAACGGGAGGACGGCCAAGTTCATGGCCAGCAGCTGATGCATGACACGATTGGCGTAGAAAGCCTGCGCGCAATGCAGTATTCGCGGCCCTTCAAAATGTCGATTGACTGCAACCCTCTCCCGGCGAAATCGTGACCGTTTCTGCGGGCTGGCCTGAGGGGTGCCAGCCAGGGCCGCAGGCATTCCGCGCCGCCAGCTTCGCTTGATGGAATGCGGTCCCGCCTCTGGCGCCTCCTGTAGGGATGCGGAGGTCAACAATGACCAAGCCTGGCGGCAAGCATGCGCCTTCCTTGTCTGCCTGCTCTCCCCCCCCGCGACACTCACGTACACCGACGTCGTGCTGCACTTCCAGCAACCCGGCGAGGAGGTCCTGACGGTGTCACCGGGCACCATCGATCCGTGACTTCCAGGTTCCGATACGCCAACGACAACCGGACGTAGCGGCGCTCCCGGCTTGAGCACCGCGAGAAGGGAGGCTCAAATGCAGTTCGTGGTCATCGCTGAACATGCGCCCGAGCTGTGCCCAATGTCCAACGCAAAGGTTCGCGACATGGCGAAGCAAATGGCCATGGAGATGCCGAATCTGGCCGAGAAGCTGGGAGTCAACATCATTACGACGAATGTGTTCGGGCCGGACCATGTGATTCACACGGTCGCCGAGGCCGACAACATCGAGGCCGTCCGAGAACTCGTTGTGCAGAGTCGCATCGCCCAGTGGAACAAAACTCAGATACACGCAACATGGTCCATGGACGAGGCCATGAGCAAAGCTGATCAACTGCCTGCGGTGTTCTAGAACCGGAGCGCGAATGGGCCGGCGTCTGCCGGCCCATTCGCCGTCGCTCTCGATGTCGGTCGTCGCACGCCCGCGGCCAGGGCCTCGACCAGACCACTTCCGTAGAAGTCGGCCAGGCCCGCCGGTCCAGGTCAGCACTCCACGGCTCCCGGAGCGGGCCCATTTCCGCGGAGCCCGGCTCGGGGAAGTCTCGTTCCACGCGACGAGTGAGTCGCGATTTCGCCGTAGCCACGGAGCATCCAGAGACGTCTCCTCGAAGCCATCGACGCCCAATACGCCTCTGCCTTGCGCAACCACGCTCGACCAGCAGTCCGAGGCGGCGCGGCGGTCGCCGGATCCCGCCGGACGCGCCGCCGCCCGCACCCAAGTTACCCGGCTCGGCGTGTGAGACGGCGCCCGTGGCGGCGTCCGAGCCCGCCAGAGTGTCGCAACGATGTGCCAGCATCCCTCCAGGTCGGCGCTGCGGAGGAGCGGGATGATCGGACGACTGGCTGGGGTGGTGCTCGACTGCCCGGATCCGCAGGCGTTGGCGGGGTTCTACTCGCAGCTGCTGGGCCTGCCGATCACCAGGGCCGATGGGGATTGGGTTGACATCAGCGACGGCAAGACCATCTGCCTGAGCTTCCAGCACGCCCCCGACCACCAGCCGCCACGCTGGCCCGACCCGGCCTTCCCGCAGCAGTTCCACCTCGACGTCATGGTCGACGACATCGACCAGGCCGAGCCGCAGGTGCTGGCCCTTGGCGCCAAGCGCCTGCCCGGCCAGGGGTCCAGCTTCCGGGTCTACGCCGACCCGGCGGGCCACCCGTTCTGCCTCTGCACGGCGTGACGGTCGCCTCCTGGCATTCACCTGCTCGGCCCGCTGTAGTCCGGGCGATCGACAGCGCTTGACAGGCAAGTCGCTACTTGCCTATCCTCGGCAGGTGAGCGACCTGTTCAAAGCACTCGCCGACGACACGCGGAGAAAGATCCTCGATGAGCTGATCGAGAGGAACGGCCAGACCCTCTTCGAGATCTGCTCGCGCCTGGCCATGAAGTACGGCCTGGGCTCTTCCCGGCAAGCGATCTCGCAGCACCTGGAGGTTCTCGAATCCGCCGGCCTGGTCACCAGCCGGCGAGAAGGTCGCTACAAGTTCCACTACATCAATACCAAGCCACTGGAGCAGATCGTCGATCGGTGGCTGCACGCTGACATGGAGGAAACCAGATGAGAATCAACCTCACAAGCATCCTCGTCGACGACCAGGCCAAGGCGCTCCAGTTCTACAGCGACGTGCTCGGATTCGTGAAAAAGACCGACATCCCCCTGGGGGAGCACCGCTGGCTGACGGTTGTCTCCCCAGAGCAGCCAGAGGGGCCTGAACTGCTGCTTGAGCCGGACGGACACCCCGCCGCCAAGCCATTCAAGCAGGCGCTCGTCGAAGACGGGATTCCCTTCACCTCCTTCGCCGTCGATGACGTCCACAAGGAATTCGTGCGGCTTTCTGGTCTTGGGGTGCGGTTCACCCAGGAACCGGTCCAGGGGGGCCCCGCGACCACCGCCGTATTCGACGACACCTGCGGCAACCTGATCCAGATCGCAAGCCAAGGGTAGGTAACTGCTCGCCTTGATGGGCGCCTACCACCTCGGCACCGGCAGGGATTGGGCTGCCACTACCGCTGAGCAAGCCCGCCGCCTCCGACGTCGTCTCCCGGTGCGCTCGGCGATGCCGCCAGCAACCCCCAGGGGTCGGAATTCCCAGCAAGCCAACAGCTCACCAAGCCGACGCCGTCGGCACTCGTCTCTTGCCTAGCCGCTGCCCGCATCGCCGATCCGCCGCCGCAGGTGTTCCAGCGCCGGGCCGGCGCCAGCGCCGCCGGACCGCGCGAGTAGCTCGGCAATATGGCGGCGATGCGTTTCATCGAGGTTGCCGCCGTATTTGAACTTGGCCCGGATTTCCCCTACGGCTAGACACAGACCGCGAGTGCCTTTCAACCGCTGGCCGTGCGCGGCGGGATCGACGAGGCCGCCGTTCGGATCCAGCCGTTCGATCTGCCTGCGGAGTATGTCGGCGATACCGGCAACATCGTCCACCGGTGTGGCCTCGCAGGTCAGCTGCACCGAAGCATAAAATGTCGTCGGTATGCCGTACGATCCGTCCTCCCCAAGGGAAGGAATCTTCTTCCAGCTGCCCGGGATGAACACCCAGTCGCCGCTCACCACGAGTAGGACGGCGGGATTTTCGGCGATCGCGGCCCACACCGGGTTCGGTCGGGCCAGGTGCAGCAGCACTGTGTGCTCGTCGGCGAGTAGAAATTGCGTCGGGACCACCACTGGGACGGCACGACCGGCACCGGCCGCGACAAGGTGCCCAAACTCGTTGTTCCGTACGAAGTCCAGCGCCTCCGCGCGGCTGCCGGCATCCCAGGGATGGACCAGCATGGTCCTGCTCCAATCGACGAACGGCCCGCTTCATGTGTGCCACGTTCGATCATATTGATGCATGTCCGCCCGCGATGGCGTTGCAGTGCCGGCGTCGAGCGCTAATCGGCGTTCAGCCGCGGGCAGACCGGCGTTCGTGCCCTGCGCCTCCACGAAGGCGGCAACCCTTCCCCAATCGTGGGGATCTCCACGAGCTCCTCGTTCTGATTGCCACTGTGTCGCCGCGTGGCGTGCACCGCGTTTGGTGCATCGTGGCAGGGCCAGCCGACCGGCATGATTGGCGCCGCAGCTGGGACCCGGCGCGCCCCTTCACCTCGACGCTCTCGCGCGCAACCCGGGCGCCTCAATGAGCTCAAGCGCTCTCGGCTCGGGCGGCCCAGGCGATCAACTCAGCGATGCTGCGCCGCCCGAGCCGCCTCGACTTGCCGGAAGAGCACAGGTGCGCCTGTGGATGGAGCACATCGGTCCAAGGCGCGGACAGCAAGGACAGCGTCATCGGTCCAGCTGTCCGGGTTGTGCTCCGCGTCGCTGCCGCCATGCTCACAGATCGTTCACGATGAATAGATGAATATTGGTGGTGAGCCTGCGGACCGCCCTCAGCACCTGGCCGCGTTCGAACACGGCACCATGGATGTCCACCGCCCCCCTGGAAAAGCTCCAGCGGACTGGAACCTGCTCGATGCCCGCCAGCAGCGACTCCAGGAACTGTCGGCCACCAACACCACCCGCGGCCCCGACCCGGCAGCCCTGGCGGCCCTGCGACGGCGCATCCGCGAAGTCTTCGCCCGAGGCGACGGGCCAACCCGCAAGGCCTGCTGAAGACCTCATCGCCGAGACCAGGGTCGAGGACCGCGGCCACATCCGACCCTTCTTCTACGTCCCGACCCTGACCAGCAACAACAAGCCCCAGGTCGCGAACCGCGACCTGGGGCCTCAAGTGGAGGTGGGGGGACTCGAACCCCCGTCCCATGACGACGTCCCAGGGCTTCTCCGAGCGCAGCCACCAGGTGTGTCTCGGACCCGGGTTGTCTGGTGGCACCGCATCCGGATCCCAGCCCGCTTCAATGTTCCCGAACGAGAACGGGCACCCCGTTCGGGTGGAGCCTGCTATCGACGCCCTACCCGCTCCCACAGGCAAAGAGCGGAGGACGGCCACCTAAGCGAAGTTAGGCAGCGAGCGCGTAGTTGTTCTTGGCGCTTATAGCGTTCGCGGTTTGCTGACGGAGCCCCGCGAACTCCGGCTCGCTTCCCCTGAGTCGATCCGTCACGGTCGAACCCAGGCACCCCCATGTGTAGTTGTCAACGCCGGCTGGATGCCGGCCATCCCATTCTATCGCCCGGCCGCCAGTCCCGGCTCAACCGGCGCGGACCCGGGCCGCCTTGCGGACCCGGTCCATCTCGCGCGCGGCGTCGCGCTTGGCGATCGCCTGCCGCTTGTCGTAGGCGCGCTTGCCCCGCGCCACCGCCAGCTCGACCTTGACCAGCTGCTGCTTGAAGTACAGCCGCAGCGGCACCAGGGTCAGCCCGCGCTCGGCGACCCGCCTGCTGAGCTGCTCGATCTCCTTGCGATGGAGCAGCAGCTTGCGCGGCCGGGTCGGCTCGTGCCCGTCGTAGCCGGTGTGCGAGTACGCCGGGATCTGCATGTGCAGGATGATCTCGCCGTCCTCGACGGTGGCGTAGGCGTCCTGGAGCGAGGCGCGCCCCTCGCGGAGCGTCTTGACCTCGCTGCCACGCAGCGCGATGCCCGCCTCGAAGGTGTCGAGGATCTCGTAGTCGTGGCGGGCACGGCGGTTGCTGGCCACTGTGCCAGGTGGCTGGCGTCTGGGCATGGCTCCACGTTACACGCGGACGTACTTGCGCAGCGCGAGCAGGCTGGCCAGCGCGGAGACCATCACGCCGAAGAACAGCAGGACAACATAGGACTCGTAGAGCTCGTGGACGCCGGCGATCGGCAGCAGCTGGAGGAACGAGACCTGATGCCTGACCCGGCCGAGATAGTACATACCACCGCCGAGCAGGCCGAACGCGACCAGGGTCCCGAGCAGCCCGGCGACCACGCCCTCCGCCAGGAACGGCAGGCGGATGTAGGTGTTGCTGGCGCCGACCAGCTTCATGATCTGCGTCTCTTTGCGGCGGGCAAAGGCGGCGACGCGGACGGTGACCGCGATGAGAACCACCGCGGCGGCGCCGAGCACGGCCGCCAGCACGAGGAAGGAGACCTTCATGTAGTTCAGGATGGCGAACAGCCGCTCGACGAGCTTGCGCTGGTCGACCACCGAGTCGATGCCGGCGTTGCAGATCTCCTTGCCACGGGAGTCGGTCTTTCCCGAGCAGAACAGGTCATGCACCTGGTCGAACTGGTTCGCGTCGCGCAACTTGACCCGGTAGCTCTCCGGCAGGACAGTCGGGGTGACGTTGCGGACCATGTCGGGGGAGTCCCGGAACTGGTCCTTGAAGCGCTGGTAGGCCTGCGCCTGCGACTCGTAGAAGACGTTCTGCACGACCGGCAGCGTGCGGATCTGGTTGCCGATGCTCGCGCGCTGCTGCGGGGTGATCTTCTTGGCCAGGAAGACCGAGACCTCGATCTTGTCGGACCAGTAGCCGCCCCAGAGGTTGACCTGCTTGCCGGCCAGCAGCGCGATGCCGAACAGGGTCAGGCTGATCGCCACGATGATCACCATCGAGCCGGCCAGCAGCAGGTTGCGGCGGAAGCCCCGGTACGCCTCGGCGGTGATGTAGCGGAGCCTAGCCAAGGTCGTACACCCCTTGCTCCTGGTCACGGATGACCTTGCCGTGCTCCAGCTCGATCACGCGGCGGCGCATGGTGTCGACGATGCGCTCGTCGTGGGTGGCCATCACCACGGTCGTGCCCGTCCGGTTGATGCGCTCGAGCAGCTTCATGATGTCCTGGGAGGTGGTGGGGTCCAGGTTCCCGGTGGGCTCGTCGCAGAGCATCAGCAGGGGACGGTTGACGAACGCGCGGGCGATCGAGACGCGCTGCTGCTCGCCGCCGGAGAGCTCGTGCGGGAAGCGGTCGGCCTTGTCGTGCAGGCCCACGAGCTTGAGCACCTCGGGGACGGTCCGGTCGATCGAGTGCCGGCGCGCGCCAATCACCTCGAGCGCGAAGGCGACGTTCTCGCCCACGGTCTTGTTGGACAGGAGCTTGAAGTCCTGGAAGACGCAGCCGATCGAGCGACGGAGCGCCGGCACCTTCCACGAGGCGAGCCGGTTCAGCTCCTTGCCCGCCACCCAGATGCGCCCGGCGCTGGGCCGCTCCTCCTTGATGAGCAGGCGGATGAAGGTCGACTTGCCGGACCCGGACTGACCGACGACGAAGACGAACTCGCCCTTGCCGATGTCCACGGAGACATCGTCGAGGGCAATGACCTCGTTGCCGTAGACCTTGGTGACATGGTCGAGTTTGATCACGGCTGCGAGCAACCTTTCGCTCTCGGGGGCTCCGCATGGCTGGGGGGAATGAAGCCCACGTGGGCCTTCGGCCGACGGGAGACGTTATCAAAGTCCGGCCGCTCGTACATAACCCCGTTACCTCGCGTCCCGGAATCGGCGGATACCGGCGGCCACGCCAGGCAGCACGAGGACGCCCAGGCCCAGAATGCTCAAGCCGTTGCCAGCGGTCTCCATTTTGGTATCACCGTAGTACATGTGGACGTGCGCTTGCGTCGGAACCACCACCATGAGCCCAGGCGAGAGCTGCCACGGTCCCTTGGCGCCCTGCACGTGCCAGTTGGGGAAGTAGGAGACCTTGACGATGTGGGGCTCGCCGATCCGGTCGGTGGTGAAGTCGATGGTGCCGTCCTTCATGGTGGACGGGATCTCGCCGGGCCGCGCCAGCGGCTCGCGTGGCAGCGACTTGACCGGCAGCCTGCCCGGGTCGGCGAACGCCGCCCGCGCGGCCGGGTCGCTCTTCGAGGCGAACGCCAGCGGCGTGTCGAGCCACTGGGTGTTGCGGTACCAGGTCAGCGCGTTGTCACGCCAGTTCGGGTCGTCGAACAGCACCGGCTTGAAGGGCGGTACCTCGACCAGGTGGCCGTCGCCGACCTCGTAGATGGTGAACTTGCCGCTGGTCGCGACCACCGGGAGGCCGGCCTGCGTGGCGGCCTGCTTGGCCTTGTCGGTGTAGGCGACGTACCAGCGCACGCCGAACATGCGCAGGTGCTCGAGGCCGGTGGTGAAGTCGAAGCCGGGATACTGCACCCCCGGCACCGCCTGGGTCGCGGTCTCCGAGGTCTCCGCCTGGTTGATGAAGTGGAAGGGCGCGTTGAGCGACGACTCGATCAGCAGCCCCTCCATCGAGTCCTGGGTGGTGAAGGCGGGGATGTTCTCCAGCGTCCTGGTGGTGCCCATGCGCTCGTAGTCGCGGCTGAACTCCCACATCACCCGGCCGTGGGGCAGCGTGTCGAGCGTGTGGAACAGCGCCACCGCCTGGGGCCAGTCCGGCTTCACCTCGAAGCCCGAGTAGTTGTACTCGGTCCAGCCGGGCACGTCGCCGCGGGTCCGGTAGGCGCTGATGACCGGGGTCAGGATCAGCAGCAGCACGACCACCACGTAGCCGACCCGCACCGGCATGCCGGCCCAGCGCCGCAGCAGCTCGGTGACCCGTCCGATGATCACCGCCGCGCCGTAGGCGCCGACCAGCAGCTCGGACAGGTAGATCAGGGGCAGCAGGCGGGCGTTCCAGAGGGCGCCGGCGGGGATCACGTGCGGCAGGGTCACGTAGGCGAACGCCGCCAGCATCGCCGGCCAGGCGAACAGCAGGATCCGCCGCTCGCCCCGCGCGACCGCGGCGACCAGGCCGATGGCGGTGAGGATCAGGTAGGGCCGGATCGGGCTCGGCACCAGGTAGCTGTAGTTGGTGAGCTGGTCCCATTTCATGTGCGCGGTGTAGGACTGCCGCAGGATGAACGGCAGGCCCCAGAACGCGGTCAGGCAGAACGCCACGCCGAAGATCAACAGCAGCCGCAGCAGCGCGTCCCTGGCGGCGCGCAGCGGGAGCCGCAACACCAGCATGGAGCTGGCCAGCACCAATGAGATCGTGGTGAGGATATGGGTGAGCACCACCCCGGCCACGATCACCGAGGCGAGCCTCCAGCCCTTGCGCTCCTCCACCGACCGGTACAGCACCGCCAGCGCGAGCGGCAGCAGCGCGAACGACAGCGCGAAGGAGAACTCCCCCGCCATCGTGCTGGCGATGTTGCCGCCCCAGATGTTGAACTGGTCGGCCTCCGCCGGACCGATCTGCTTCAGCATCAGGAAGACCACGCTGCCGCAGGCCGCCAGCAGTGGCGCCGGCTCGCGCAGGCGCAGGATCTTGAACGCGGCCCAGCAGGTCAGCGGTAGCAGCAGCGGGCCGGCGGCGGTCACCACCTTGAAGGCGATCTGGTTGCCGAGCACCGGGGTGAGCGTGGCGATCGACAGATACGGCAAGGGGAAGTAGAACGTCAGCATCGGGATGCCCCCGAACCATCCCGGTGCCCACCCGGTGATCCGCCAGTGCGGCAGCAGATCCGTCCGAAGGAACGTATCGATGTAATGATGCGAACCCATGTCCCCGCCCGCTGCCGTGGTGCGGGAGAAGATAAGGTTCACGTGCATGACCTTGACGAGGACGAGGTAGATGGCGGCGAACGCGACCACCGTCAGGGCCCGGTTCACCAGCGTCGCTCTGGCCCGGGCCGCTGACAGCCCCTCGCGCCGTTGCTCTTGCCTTGGTGCAGCGATCGTCGCCAAGCCCGCTCCCTCGACGAGGCCGGAAGGTACGTGCCTATGAAAGCAGGAACCGCTTGGTAATGCCGCCACCGGTCGCATCCCGCAAAGCGAGCGAGCTTCCCCCATTCGCCGGCGCGTGGCTCCCGGCCGGCGACCTCGAGCTCGAGGGCGGTCGCGTCGCGACGGTGTCGTTCGACCGCGAGGGACACTGCCGGCTGCTGCTCGTGCTCGACCGCCCAGCCCGGCCCGACGACGTGCTCGCCCTGGAGGAAGCCGCCGAAGCGCTCCCCTACCTCCAGCTGAGCGACCTGGAGGGCGGTGCCGGCTACCCGGAGCGCCACGCCGAGGCGTTCGCGCTCCCCGAGCCCCTGCCCGGCTTCGCCTTCAACTCGAGCGCGAGGATCGACCTGGTCACCCGCGCCGGCGGCACCCGCATGCCCGCCCGGATCGGCTCTCTCGGCCTGGCGACCCACACCACGGTGGTCGGCAGGCCAGAGGCCGACGCGGAGTTCGCGCCCGAGGCGGAGGGCGGCTCGCCGGAGGCGGTTGCCGAGGCTGAGGCCGGCGCCGGGGCGGGCGGCGCGGAGGCCGAGGAGAGCGCCACGCGGGAGCCTGAGGCCGAGGCCAGGGCGGAGGCACACGCGGGCGCGGCGCCGGAGGCTGAGGCGCCGCCCGCATCAGGGACTGCGACGGCCCCGCCGGAGCGTGCCGCGGGCGAGCCCGAGATGCCGGCGGCCACCAAGGCCGGGAAGGTGGTCGGGGTCGCGGCCGGCCGCCTCGAACGTGGCTTCGCGGCGGTGGGCGCCCGGCTGGCGGAGCGGACCAGGCTCAGCGGCGGGACCCTCGGGCTGATCGCGCTCGGGCTGGTGGTGGCGGTATTCGTCGGGATCTTCGTGGCGCAGACCTGGGCGCTGCACCGCCACTTCGGCACCTACGGCTTCGACGTCGGCATCTACGACCAGGGCACCTGGCTGCTGTCGCGGCTCCGAACCCCGTTCGTGACCGTGCGGGGGCTCAACCTGTTCGGCGAGCACGCCTCCTACATCCTGGTGCTGGTCGCGCCGCTGTACCGGATCTGGGCCGACCCGAGGCTGCTGCTCCTGCTCCAGGCGCTCGCACTGGCGCTGCCCGCCTGGGTCGTCTACCGGCTCGGCGCCAAGCACCTCGCCAACCCGGCGGCCGGCCTCGCCGTGGCGGTCGCCTACCTCGCGTTCCCCGGGATGCAGGGGGCGCTCACCTGGCAGTTCCACCCCGAGACGCTGGCGGCCGCGTTCCTCGCGCTGGCCGCGCTCGCCGCGGACGGCGGCCGGCACCGGCTGATGGCCCTGTGGCTCGGGCTCGCGCTGCTCTGCCGCGAGGACGTCGGCCTGGTGGTCGCCGGCTTCGGCGGCCTGCTGATGCTCAGCGGGCAGCGGGTCGTCGGCCGCCGCGTGCTGATCGCCGGCCTCGCCTGGTGGGTGCTGGCCACCTTCCTGTTCATCCCCTGGGCCAACGCCCGGCAGACCAACCTCTTCGAGCTCAACTACGGCGTCACCGGCGTCGGCCCGATCGCGCTGCTGCGCGCGCTGCCGTCGATGGCCGGCAGGGCGCTGGCGACCGCGCTGTCCAACCAGGGCATCGGCTACCTGCTGCTGATCCTGGTGAGCTTCCTCGGCCTGCCGCTGCTCGCCCCGAGAACGCTGCTCCCGGTGGCGCCCGCGCTGTTCCTCAACCTCGCCGCCATCCCACCGGAGCAGCACCAGATCCGCTTCCAGTACCTGGCCACCGCGGCGCCGTTCCTCGGGATCGCCACCGTCGCCGGGCTCAAGGTGGTCGCCAGCAGGCGGCGGGCGCTGCTGGCGCCGCTGCTGGTCGCCCTGGTGGTCGTGGCGCTGGTGGTGGACCAGCGCTTCGGCCCGGCGCCCTGGTCGCATGACCGGATCGTCGCCACCGCCGCGCCCGGCGACCAGGCGCGGCGCCGGGCGCTCGCGATGATCCCGCCGGACGCGCCGGTGAGCGCCCAGTTCAACCTGGTGCCGCAGCTCAGCCACCGGGTCAGGATCTACGAGTTCCCCAACCCGTTCCGGACCTCCAACTGGGGCCTGAGCGGCGACGTCCATCCCGCGCGCGACCTGCAGGAGGTGCGGTACGTGGTGGTCGACCGCAGCCTGCTCGACGACGACCAGCGGCGCCTGCTCCGCGACCTCCAGGCGAGCCCCGACTGGACCACCCGGCTCGACAGCGACAACGTCGTGCTGCTCGAATGGCGCGGGAGCGGCCCATGACCGTCCCGGCGCTGAGCATCGTGTTCCCCTGCTTCAACGAGGCGGGGCGGCTGCCCGGCACGCTGGAGCGCTACCTCGCCGCCTTCCCCGAGGACCCGGCGGCGGTCGAGTTCGTGGTGGTCGACGACGGCTCGACCGACGCGACCGCCGCGATCGCCGAGAAGACCGCCGCGGGCGACCCGCGGGTGCGGCTGCTGCGCTCGGACTTCAACCACGGCAAGGGGTTCGCGGTCCGGGCCGGGGTGCTGTCCGCCGAGGGTGAGCTGGTGGTCTTCACCGACGCGGACGGCTCCTACGATCCGGTGCAGGTCAAGCGGGTGGTCCGGGCGCTGGACGGCGCGTCGGTGGCGATCGGCTCGCGCGCGGGCGGCCCGCTGGAAGTCGACCCGAGCGCGACGCCGCCTGGCGAGCCGCCCGAGGAGGGCCCGGGCATGGCCTTGCGGCGGACCGCCAGCCGGGTGTTCAACACGGCGATGCGGCTCACCCTGGGGCTCGACTACCAGGACACCCAGTGCGGTCTGAAGGGCTTCCGCCGCGAGGAGGCCAGGGAGCTGTTCGGCCGCGCACGCCTCGAGGGCTTCGCGTTCGACGCCGAGATCCTGTTCCTGGCCAGACGGCTGGGCTACGAGGTGGCCGAGGTGCGGGTCCGTCCGACCGACCAGGACGGCAGCAAGGTGCGGCTGGCGGTCGACGCGCTGCGGATGCTGCGCGAGGTCTGGGCGGTACGCCGGGCGGCCGCCCGGGGGCTCTACGATCAGGCGCGGGTTCGCGACCACGCCGGCTGAGGCTCCCCCGGCGCAGGCTCCTCGCCGGTCTCCGGAGGGGCCAGGAACACCCAGCGCTTGTAGGTCGTGAAGCGGAACAGCATGCCGAGCAGCAGGCCGAGCACCTGCGCCACGTTGAACCACAGCACGCCGCTCCTGCCGAACGGTCCCATCACCAGCCAGATGCAGGCCAGCGCGATCACCAGGCCGATCCCGTTGAGCACGAAGAACAGCGCGTACTCGCGACCGATGCCGGTGCGTGCGCGGTGCCTGAAGGTCCAGTACCGGTTCATGAAGTACGAAGAGGTCGCCGCGATCGTCACCGAGACCGTCTTGGCGAGGTACTGGTTGGTGTGCAGGCCGACGTGGAGGAAGTTGGCCACACCGAAGTCGAGCGCGGTGTTGAAGGCTCCGACGATGCCGAACTTGGTCAGCTCGTGGACGAGCATTCGCCAGCGGCGGTAGAGGCTCATCACCATGGTCATGAACACAGTCCCCGCGGGGTCGTCTCAGGCGGACCGGCGGTCAGGCAACACTGCAACTTCGGCTCCTGCTTGAAGGATGGGTTCCCCAGCCTAGCGCAACGAGAACGGACAAATACACCATCGGGATCACGAATAGATTTCGTTGGCTCAGCATTCCTGCCCAGGTCTCATGAGCAGCACCTCCGACAGTGTCGCCATGTCTCCGGCGAGGGCGGTGGCACGGGATCAGCCCGGCGCGACCCGGCGCGCCACCACGATCCCGTTCACGTCGTACACGATCCGGAAGGACCCATTCGGGGCGACCAGCCGCTCGTAGAGGCCCTGCTGCGTGCCGTTGAGCGCCGTGTCGAGCACCAGGTAGGTCGCGGTCTCCGGGTCGGGCGGGTGCTCGCCGTTGGCGCCCCAGTTGGTCGGCACCCAGGGGTTCGGGAACTCGTAGATGTGCACCCTGTGGGTGAGGTGGGGCACCAGGTTGTAGGTCGCCGACACCCCGGCCCCCGCCGGCACCATCGCGAGGGCGTCACGCAGCAACTGGTGTCTCGGCTGCGCCACCGCCCAGATGCCCGAGCGGTAGTGCGTGCCGATCGGCGACGGCGACCAGGCCACGTTGGCCGCCACCGAGGCGGCCAGCACCAGCCCGACCAGCACGCGCCGCACCGCCGCCCGGCCGCCGAGCCGCGCGCAGGACTCGACCGTGGCCAGGAACACCGCCGCGATCACGATCGAGCTGTAGTGGTAGCGGATGTCGTGGGTGAGGGCATGCCCCGAGATGGAGTTCACCGCCGCCTGCGGGATGCCGATCAACAGGACCTCGAGCGCCGCCAGCGGCAGGAACGCCACCGGCACCAGCAGCTGGCGGTAGTAGGTCAGCCGGTCCGGCTGCGTCACCAGCGAGAAGAACCTGCCGGGGTGCGTCACCAGGTTGACCGCGATCGCGCTGAGCGAATCGCCGAAGCCCGGGAACAGCTCCCGCACGTAGAACGGGCTCGAGCCGCCGTTGGCGATCGGGATGATCACCTTGGTGGCCAGCAGGAACCAGCCCACCCCCGCCACGCAGGTCAGCGCCCCGGCGCGGCGCCGGCCCCGGAACATCAGCGCCAGGCCGAGAGCCGCCACCGCCAGCGCCGCGTCCTCCTTGCAGAGCAGCGCGACCGCCACCGCCACCGAGAACCAGCCCCAACGCCCCCGGCTGGCCAGCCACCAGGCGAACAGCAGCGGCGTGATGATCAGCGCGTCCGGGTGGAAGTGCCACCAGTTGATCCACTCGAGCGACGGGTAGAGCAGGAAGCTCGCCGCCAGGCCGAGCGGCAGCCAGCGCCCGCCGAGCCGGTCGCGCGCCAGCAGCCAGACCGGCAGCGCGCCCAGCGCCATCCAGATCGTCTCGATGAGGTAGAGGAAGTGCGGGCCCGCGCCCAGCCAGTAGAACGGGACGAACGCCAGCGTGACCACGTTCACGTGGTGCGCGAAAAAGTTGAGGCCACGCACCGTGTCGAACGGGTTCTTGAAGCGCGAGAGCAGCCAGATCCCCTGGTCGTAGATGCCCATGTCGAACCCGAACGTGCCGAAGTTCGTCTGCTGCATCCACGTCAGCGTGCCGAACACCACGATGTAGAGCGCGATCAGCCCGGCCAGCAGCAGAATCGGTACGAGGTCGGCGACCTCGCCCGGCGCTCCGCCGCGAGGTTCTCGTTCAACGTCGCCAGCCGCCGAGTCCTCCGCCTCCGGGGGCACCTCGGCCGTCTCGACCGCCCGCGTCCGGGCTCGCCAGAACGACTGCGCAAACGCGCGAGAACGAGTGATCACGGCCGGAGTATACGGCCCGACCAGCCGCAATGAAGCCGCAATGGATGGGCGTCGCGCGGCGGAGCCACAGCCACATGCCGCCCCATGACCTTGCCTTGCCCTGGGACTCGCCCGGTCGGCCCTCCCGCGCCGCCCGGCCCCAGTTCCCTACTCTTCCCGCGGTCCTTCCCCGTCGCCGCGGGTGGCGGCGCGGCGGCGGAGCTCCGCGCCCACGAACTGATCGAGGTCCCCGTCGAGCACGGCCTGGACGTTGCCCGTCTCGACGCCCGTCCGGTGGTCCTTGACCATCTGGTAGGGGTGCAGCACGTACGAGCGGATCTGGTTCCCGAAGGCGATGTCGCCCCGCTCGCCACGGAGCGTGGCGAGCTGTTGCTCCCGCTCCTTCCTGGCACGCTCCGCGAGCCGAGCGGCCAGGATCTTCAGCGCGATCGTCTTGTTGGCCAGTTGTGACCGCTCGTTCTGTACCGCGACCACGATCCCGGTCGGCAGGTGCGTGATCCGCACGGCCGAGTCGGTGGTGTTCACGCCCTGGCCGCCGGGCCCCGAGGAGCGGTAGATGTCGATCCGCAGGTCGCTCTCGTCGATCTCCGGCGCGTCCTCGTCGTCGAGCACCGGGATCACGTCCACCGCCGCGAACGACGTGTGCCGCCGGCGGGCCTGGTCGAACGGCGAGATCCGCACCAGCCGGTGTGTCCCCGCCTCGGTCGAGAGCAGCCCGTAGACGCGCGGGCCCTCGATCGTCAGCGTGACCGACTTGATGCCGGCCTCGTCGCCTTCCTGATAGTCGTTGACCGTCACCTTGAAGCCGCGGCGCTCCGCCCAGCGGGTCTCCATGCGCCACAGCATCTCCGCCCAGTCCTGCGACTCCGTGCCACCCGCGCCCGGATGGATCGTCGCGATCGCGTCCCGGTCGTCGTACTCGCCGCTCAGCAGCGCGAGGATCTCGAGGTCGTCGATCTTGCTGACGAGCGACTCCAGGCCCTGCGCGACCTCGGCGGCCGAGGCGTCGTCGTCCTCCTCCATCGCCAGCTCGTTCAGCGTCTCCAGATCGGAGAGCTGCCGCGAGAGCTCGTCGACCTCGTGGAGGTCGGCCTCCACCGAGGCGAGCCGGCGCATCACCCTGCGAGCGCGGTCGGGGTCCTCCCAGAGGTCGGGGGCCGCCGACTGCTCGCGCAGCCCCCTCAGCTCCCGCTGCTTGGCATCCAGGTCAAAGGAACTCCTTAGCGTCCGCGAGGCGCTTGGCCAGCGCAGCGAGCTCCGGGGCGTGATCGGTGGGCATGATCCTTCGCTCTCATGTCGACGACAAACCTCGCCATCCTACCGGCGCTACGGACCCTCCGGTCGAGCCCCATCACGACCTCTGGACTGGACGCGCCGCCCCATGGAGGCTCACCCGACCACGGTGGGCGCAGGTGGGTTCACGGCGGCCGGATCTCCGCCGTCGCGGTCGCGCTTCCGACCATCTCGGGCGCCACCACGCTCAGATAGGTCAAGAAGGCCACTGGCGTCGCCGCCTGAACCTCTACCGTCACCCGCGGCCTGCTGGCGACCCGCTCGACCCGCACCGACCGCACGGAAACGCGCTTCAGCCCCGAATCCCCCGCCGCGTCCGTCAGGTACCGCCGCACGGTCGCCAGCGCCTGCTGGTCCGAGAGCGTGATCTCCCGTCCATCGCTGGCGTAGAAGACCCGAAGGTCCACGTCGCTCGCTGCCGCGATCGCCGCCCCATCCGCCAGATCGTCCAGCGCCCGGTGGCCCAGGAACCAGTTCGAGGCGTCCCATCCCAGCCCCAGCACCATCAGGATCAGCCCGACCAGCCCCAAGAGGAGAATGAGAATCTGCCCCTCCTCGCCGGCAACATCCCGAGATCGCTGCCCGTCAGTGCCGGTCAGCCTCCAACAGGAACCCATCGGAAACGAGCGGTGGGTGCGGTTCATGGACCGATCCCGCGGAAGCGATCGACCCGTGTGTGCTGGGTGGCCCCAACCGGAAGGTCCGGGCCGGCGATCGCACCGACGAACGGCAACCGGGCGACCGGAACCCGATAGACGACCCGGACGGTGACCTCGGCGCCCGGACCGAGGCCCCCGACGCACCCCGAGACCCGGTCACCGCACGCCGTCTCCAGCACCAGCCTCGCGCGATGATCGCTCGGGGCGTACCCGAAATTCGCCAGCACCTCACCGTAGGCCAGTTCCGCCCGGCGCTCCGCATCCCGCGGAGGCGCCGTCACGTACACCCGCCCGGCCTCCCGAGCCGCGGTCGACACGGCCAGCAACGCCCGCTGCACGTCCGCCATCACGACGATCGCATACACCAGGGGCACCACCAGGACGACGAACACGAGCAGGAACTCGATGACCGCCGCGCCCCGCTCACCGTCCGGCCCAACAGCCCATGCCCGATTCCCACCGCCTTTCATTTCAGGACCCCGTCCACCGATCCGCCCGCTCTTCCAGCGTCATCCGATTCGGGCGGCCCTTGGACCTCCACCGTCGCCATGAGGTCGTCCTCCCTGTGCATCGCGGCGGTCATGTGGACCTCGAGCCCAGGCATCGCAGGGACGAACGACGGCAGGGTCGCATCGGTCCGGAGCACCGCAAGGCCGTTCTCGATCCCACCTCGGATCAGGACTGACCGAGCGATTCGGACGCCCAGCGACTCCCGCAGCAGCTTGGTCGCGGCCAGTTGACCGTCGGAGATCGATCGGCCCGTCGACGCGGCGACGCGCACACCCTCGGACAGCGACCCCATGACGACGTTGCGCTCGTACAGGAACAACCCGAACTGCGCCACCGCCAGCGCGACCAGGATCGCCAGCGGCGCCACCAGTGCGAACTCGACCACCGCCGACCCGCCTTCGCTCCGGGTCGGACCGGGGAACCCGGAAGGGTGGACGCACGTCCCGAGCTTGGCCCGCAGCGCCTGACGGCCCTTGGGAATGCGGTCAGCCATGCGCTCAGCCGCCGAAGCTGAGGTCGTTCAGGAAGTGGTCGAGGATGCCGCGCAGCGCGCTGCTGGTGACACTCCAGATCAGCAGCACGAGCGAGACGGTCATCGCGGTGATCAGCACCCAGCCCGGCACGTCGCCGGACTCGTCGGCCAGCCGCACCCGCAGACGGGCAACGAGACGGTGGATCGTGGACATTGATCCTGCCTCCTGTCGTCGCCCCCTTGTCCATCTTGAAGTCCTTCATCGAGCGATCTGGATCAGCGTCACAAAGCCCGGGTACAGCGCGAACAGCACCACCACCGGCATGAGCATGAAGACGACCGGCACGAGCATGTAGACCTCGCGCTTGCCGCCCGCCTCGATCAGGTCGCGCTTGCGCTGCTCGCGCACGTCGGTCGCCTGCGCCCGCAGCACGTCCGCCAGCGGCGTGCCGCGCTCCACCGCGACCACGAGGCCGTCGACGAACCGGACCACCTGTGGAACGGGCACGCGCACCGCCAGATGCTCCAGCGCCGAGACGAACGAGGCCCCCGCGCGCAGGTCGGCGAGCACGAGCCCCAGCTCCCGGCTCAACTCCCCATGGGTCCTGGCCACGACCCGCTCGATGGCCGCCCTGGCACCCTCACCGGCTGTCACCGCCAGGCAGATCAGATCCGCGAGGGCGGGGAGCTCCTCCAACATGCGCGCATGACGGCGCTCCACCTGCCGCGTCAGACGCCAGTCACGACCGAGAACTCCGCCGAGCAGGCCAAGGACACCCGCCGCGGTCCCACCCGCCGCCGGCGCGCCACCGGAAACCGCCGGCGCCAGGTACCCGAGCAGCGTGCACGCCGCGAAGCCGAGGAGTCCCCAGAGCGTCTGCTCGGCACGAAAGCGCGCCACATCGCCGGCGAGGCCGGCTTCGCGCAGCCTGCGCGCGACCCCAGCGGTCCCACCCAGACATCGCTCGAGCAGTCGGCCTCCCTCGTCCAGGAAGGGCCGCAAGAGCCGGTCGAGCGCCGCTGCCCTGATGAGCGGCGGTTGCTCGGCGTCGAGGAGCCGGGTGAGCCGGGGCTCCAGGCCCCGCAGATAGGGATCCAGCCGCGCCGAGAGTCGCGGAGATCGCCTTGCGGGAGCGCCAGAGCCGAGCAGCATCAGCCCGAGCACCAGCGCGACACAGGTGAGCAGCGAGGCGATCGGGCTCATCGCAGGGCACGCTCCTCCGTCGGCAAGCGCCCAATTCGCAGCATCAGACGGTAGCCGGCGGTCGCGAGCGCCGCGCCGACCGCGATCACCACAGCGCCAGCCGGGCGCTGGTAGGCCGCCACCGCCTCGGGCTTGGTGGCAAGGAGCAACAGCACGAACCACGGTGTGGCGAACGCCAGTCGCGCCGCCACGACGACCCAGCTCTGTCGGGCCTCCAACTCCCTTCGAACCCGCTGCTCGTCTCGAAGGAACGCCGCCAGCGTCCGCAGCGTGCGGCCGAGGTCGCTGCCGCCGACCTCCCGGGTGACCCTGAGCGCCTCGAAGACCCGGTCGGCGGCCGGGTCCGCCAGCTCTTCCTTCACCAGATCGAGCGCCTCGCCGAAGCGGCCGCTGGCGGCATACGCCGCCGCGAAGTGGCCGAACGACTCGCGCAACGCTTGGGGACCGCGCTCGGCCAAGGCCGAGACCGCGTCAGGCAGTGACATCCCGGCCCGCACCGCGGAGACGAGGTTGTCGATCGCATCCGGCCAGACTTCGCGTCGCTCCCGAACGCGTCGCTTGTGGCGTCCCTTGAGCAACGCGACCGGCAGATACCCCGTGAAGACGGCAAACGTCAGGGCGAGCCAGACGGCATGGGCCAGTGTGAGCAGTGCCATGCCGGTGATCGTCGCGATCCCAAGGCAGAGGGCGAGCAACTGGCCAAGCGAGATGCGCCCCACGCCGGCTCGGGCCATCCAGTCGCGCCAACGCTGGCGGCGCTCGAGCGCGTGGCCGGGCTGCCGGGCGCCATGCACTCCCAGGAAGATCAGGAGCACGCCAGCCACCAAGAGGCTCGGGATCAGCACGGCGACCGGATCGGTCATGGAACTGGCCACCTCATGCGCAGAGCACCTCTCCAAGGTCGATGCCCGCGGCCAGGAATCGCTCCTCATGTGGTGGGTAGTGGCCGGTCCACAGGAGGTGCCCACCCAGCTGTTGGAACAGCGGCTGCGACTCGATCCGTCCAGCCTCGACACGCCCCGGAACCGCGAGGACCTCCTCGACGAGCCGCCGTCCGTCGCGATCGCACCGCAGGTACACGATCACGTCGACCGCTGCCGCGACGGTCGGGACGATGAACTGGTGGGAGATGTTCTCGCCCGCCAGCAGCGGCAGCGTGGCGAGCTTGTCCAGGGCTTCCCGCCCGGAATTCGCATGCAGCGAGGTCATCCCGGCGATCCCGCTGTTCAGCGCGATCAGCAGGTCGAGCGTCTCCTCCTGGCGAACCTCGCCGACGATCAGGCGGTTCGGACGCATCCGGAGCGCTTCCTTGATGAGCCGCCGTTGGCGGATCTCGCCCTGACCCTCCAGATTCGGCTGCCGCGTCTGCATCGCCACAACGTCCGGCAGGTCGACCTTGAGCTCGAAGACCTCCTCGCAGGTGACCACGCGCTCATGACCGGGGATGGCGGTTGCCAGGCAGTTGAGCAGGGTGGTCTTGCCCGCCTGGGTGGCGCCCGCGGCGACGAGGTTGACGCCCGCGACCACGGCCGCCTCGAGGAATCTGGCGCATTGCGAGGTCATCGTGCCCAGGCGCACCAGCTCGCCGAGCGAGTTCGCCTTCACGAGGAACTTTCGGACGTTGATCGCCCAGTGGCGGCGGGTCACGTCCGGGATCACCACGTGGAGGCGCGAGCCGTCCGCAAGCGAGGCGTCGACGAAGGGCGTCGAGAGATCGACGCGGCGACCGCTGGTCCGCAGCATCAGCTCGACGAGATCGTGGACCTGCTGCTCGCTCAGGACCGTGCCGGTCAGGACGGGCCGCCCGCCCCGCGCCACGAAGACCCTGTCCGGGGCGTTCAGCCAGATCTCCTCGACCTCGGGATCGTCGAAGTACTCCTGGAGTGGCCCCAGCCCGATGACTCGATCCGCCACCACCTTGGCCACCGCCGCAGGCTCGACAAGCGCCGGCATGTTGGCGCTCAGCGCCCGCTCGCCATAGTCGGCGACCACGTCGTCGATCAGCGAACGGACGGCGGCATCTGTGCCGCTGCCGGCGTCGACCGCATTCCGGCGGACCAGCTCCCGGACCTCGTCCTCGATGATCCGTGCTGCACCGGCGGGGTCACCGGTGAGCTTCGCATCGTCATCCCAGCGCGCCACCGAGCTCACCACGCGCTCACCACCCCAGATTGCGAGAGGTCATGGTTGGCCCACTCGGGCGTCCGTTCCACAGGACGGTCCGGCGCCGGGCGACTCGCCTGCGCAGGCGCCGGCGTTGCGGTGCCGCCGCGGGCGCTCCGACCACGACCGCCGCCAGCGCCTCCATCGCCTGCTGCGGTCCGGAGCCACGGCGGACCTCCCGGAGTGCCTTGCCCATCATGAGCGCGTTGTCCATGGCCCCACGGTCGTATGGCACGAAGACCGACGGCTCCACCCCGAGATAGCGGTTCAGAGCTGTACGGATCTGCGGGGCGGCATCGCCTCCGTACAGCCCGCCGCGCAGCTGGTTCACCACCACCCGGACATGCCGCGGATCGACGCCGATGTCGCGCAGCTGCTGGTAACTCCGGATGAAGTCATGGAGCCCAACCGGATCCGCCCGCGCCACGGCGATGACCAGATCGGCTTGCTGGAGCGCCAGCCTGGTCACCGCGTTGCGGCGGAAGCGGACATGGTCGTAGAGCAGCTCTTCCTCCTCCTCGAGGCAGAAGCCGACGTCGACCACGGTGATCCGGAAGCTCAGTCGGAACAGCTCGAGCAGGGACTGCCACGTGCCCGGCCGGATCTCGGTCCACAGATCCGCGCGTGGCAGGCCGGACAGCACGCGAGGTCCGCCCGGGCCGGCTCGGTGGGTCGCGTGCCACAGCTTGGGGGCATCGAGCTCGCCCCGGCTCGACGAGCGAGCCGCCCACGCCAGGCCGGGATGCTCCTCGAGGAAGCCGAGCGTCTGCGAGATCGAGCCTCCATAGGTGTCGGCGTCGACGAGAAGGACCTCGCCGGCCAGCGGGCGTGCTTCGAAGGCGAGATTGACCGCGACGGTGGTGCGGCCCGGCGCGCCTTTCGGCCCCCAGACGACCACCAGCGCGTTGCGACCGTCCGCCCCATCTGGCCCGCCGGCGCTTCCGCTTGCGTCGGCGTCGGTCGGCTCCACGCGAGGCGCAGGAAGGTGGCGCGCCTGCCCGGAGCGGTCATCGCCCGGGCCGCCATGTCCGTCCATACGTCCGGCGATCGCCGCTCGGGCATGCTCGATCAGCGTCACGGGCCGGGCCTTCCCCTGAGCGACGTGGTCGATGCCGAGCTGACGGAGTCGCCGCTCGGCATGCTCGTCGCCGGCCGGCACCACCCCCACGATCGCGAGACCCGCCGAACCGAGCCGCACGACGGTGTCCCGATCGAGCCAGCGCATCCCCGAGGCCACCAGGGCGACCTCGGCCTTCCCCGACGCCGCGACGGCGAGCAGGTCCCCGGCGTCATGGCACCGCTGAACGACGACGGCTCGCACCGCGCCGTCCTGGCAGGCCTGAACCAGCGCCGACTCCCACTGGATGCCGACGCCCGCCGTCACGATGCGGAGCTTCATGGCGAGCCCTCAGGTCGTCGCTCCGGGCTGGACGAGCCCGAAGGCACTTCGTCGGTGCCGCCGCGTTGCGTGGTCGAGCGACTCGGAAGCGCCGGCGCCTTGACGACGAACACGCGCCCGGCGGCGATCGCGGCCGCGACCGAGGTGGTTCGTTCGGCGGGGAGTCGCACCTGGACGCCGCCCTCGCGATGACCCGCCGCCAGACCGCCGGAGTCCTCGAGGATCCGGACGACCTCCGCGGAGTCGACCAGAACCTGGGCCGCTCCCTGACCGGGGTCGTCAGGGAAGGCGCCGAGAATGCGGACGTGATCCCCGGGTCGCAGGCCCTGCAACATGTCACCGTGATCGACGCTGATGGCCAGCTCGACCATGTCCCCCTGCTCTCGCGACGCGACCACGGTGTTCGCGGGCACCAGCATGTGCTGGCGCAGTGGTGCGGTGAGGATCTGACCGCTCGCCGGCCGGCCTGCGTCTGGCTGGAGGTACCGCGCGAGCTGGGCGGAGGGCAGCCGGACCCGCACGAGCGAGAGGTCGTCACTGGACAGGGGGATCCCCGACGGGAGGTCGCGTGCCGCCTCGAAGACGGGGACGAGTCGCTGAGCTCGCTGGAGAGCGGCCGTGCCGGCGAAGACCGCAGCGAAGACCAGCAGGAGACCCACGACAGAGCGAAGGTTGATCCAGCGCTGGGTCTCGAGCCGGTGCGCAAGCTGGCCCGGCGGGGCAACACCGGCTCGATCCGGGCTATTCAGTGATTCCACCTCCTCGCAGCAGTGCGGTCGGACACGCCGAACATGTCGCGAACGGCGGTTAATGGCAAATCAGCAGAAATGGATATCCGCGACATCTCATCAGCGCTCCTCTGCAACGCTTGACGAGCAAGACGTGGCAAGAGGATGCGCCCGAGAGCTATTGAAGGCAAACGCAATCTTCGATACTGTGGACAAGCCATGAGATTGGCCGCGGGCCGGGGCTGCCGGCCAGGTCCGCCAGGGATTCCAGGAGGCCGCATGCCGACGCCGGGAGTGGAGCCCCGCTTCTACACGCTCGAGGACGTCGCGACGATCCTCAACGTGCGAGTCGCGCAGGTCTACGCGCTGGTACGCAGTGGTGAGCTCCCGGCCATCAAGCTCGGGGGACGCGGGGTCTGGCGGGTCGATCGTCACCAGCTCGAGGACTACATCGAGCGAATGCACGAGAAGACACGTGAGTGGGCGATTGCCCATCCACTCAGCGCGAGTCCGGAAGAAGCGTGACGACCGCGATGGCGGCGAGGGCCAGGAGCCGCCTGCCCGTGAGGGCCGTCTGACGGCGTGCTTCGCCGAGGTTGTGCTCGGCGATCTCCAGATGGTCGTTGCCGACGACCTCGATCGTCCCGGCGGTGTCGTTGCCGTCCGCCAATTCCAGGCGCACCGGCTCGCGTCGGCGTGCGAGCTCGCGAAGCGCGAGGATGAAGCGGTATCGCGGCGGGGCCGGAAGCAGACGCAGCGCCTGTGGCTCCGACGGAAGCGTCACCGAAACGGCTGGCCCGAGGCGCACCAGGTACTGAGCGCGGCTCAGCCCGTCCCTGACGACGAAGAAGTCAGGATAGCTCGCCACCAGCGTGCCGCGGAACCATCGTGGACCCGCTTGCACCGCGACGTCGCTGCCGACACGCCGCGCCAACGCCTCCCAGAGCAGGGTCTCCG
Organism: Actinomycetes bacterium; assembly: GCA_036392615.1. Classification (GTDB taxonomy): domain Bacteria; phylum Actinomycetota; class CALGFH01; order CALGFH01; family CALGFH01; genus DASVXQ01. Next base: position 30,601 of record DASVXQ010000286.1, read on the forward strand.
CGGCCTGCGCGCGCAGTGCCGCGACGGTCTGCTGGTCCGCCTCATGACGGAGGCTCGCCTCGAACTCGGCCTCGAGCTCCTCGAACAGGCGGCGGATCGCTGGTGACGGTTCCGGTTCGCTCATCGCGCGGAGCCTAGCCACACCGGGCCGTACCGCACAAACCAGCCGGTCCCGGGCATTGCTGGGCGTTGCCCATCAACCGATCGGCGCAACGGAACGCTCCGGCGGTGGGCTGGCACCCCCGCTGTCGGTCATCCACAGCCTTCCCCGGTAGCTTGCCGAGCTTCGATCCGAGTGATAAGTAAACGAATGCAAATGGAAGCTAACGACCGCTGTCGCGGCTGGACTGGGTGAACTGGAGGACAGCGCGGCTCGTTGTCCAGTCGAAGCTGCGCTCTGACACGAGCTCCAACGGTCGCTGTCGGCCGGTGAAGTCAACTTGGGAGGGAGACATGTCGACGGGAACGTTCACCGGCGACGCCAATGCGGTGCGGCGGACCGACCTCGAAACGCCGCCGCCTCCGCCGGATCGCCGGATCCGCTTGGCGGCCCGCGTCCTGCTCTGGGCGCTGATTGGTACCGCGGTCGTGCGCGGTCTGCTCCCCGTGCGGTCCGCGCCAACCCAGCCGCGGACCGATATGCCGGGGGTCGCTTCGGTCGCATCGTCGTCTGGAGAATCGATCCAGGATCAGGCGGCCACGGCCACCGCGACCGCCTTCCTGTGCGAATACCTGACAGTGGACGACCGTCGGTCGGAACGGCCCGGCCGGCTCGGCCGCTACCTGGCCCGAGGCGTTCGCCTGGACGATGACGTCCTCCCGGAGCAGGGGATCGCACAGACCGTCGACCTGGCCGAGCCCGCCGGCGTGCGACGGGGCGGAGGACGGATCGAGGTGTCGGTGCTGGCCCACCTCATCCGCACAAGCGACGGCACGTCCGAGGACGGCGGGACGGTTGCGTTCGCCGTGCCCATGATCGGCGGCCCCCACGGCGTTGCCGTGGCAGGCGTCCCGAGACCGATCACGCTGCCGATCGACCCGGGCACGACGTCGCGTCCCGTGACGCTCCCCACGGCCATCGCGCGCTCGGTCGCCGCCGTGGCGGGTCAGGCGGTGGCGGCCGTGCTCAACCACGACCGGCCAGCCCTTGTGCGGCTCGGCGGCGACGTCGCCCCAGTGGTCCGGCCATTCCCGACTGGCTGGCGGCCCGTCGGGATCCTGGGGATCCGTCCGGCGGGACCGGACGATGCGCCGACCGCGGAGGTCCTTGTCCGTGCGAGGCCACCGAGCTCAGGGATCGACTATCCCGTACCGGTGCGCGTCTGGCTGCGCTCCGGTGCCACGACCCCGACCGTTCGCGAGATCGACGCCGGAGGCATGTCATGAGCATGTCGATGGTGTCGGACCCCGCTCTGGCGGCCGACCGGACGCCTCCAGACGAGCGGCGATGGTGGCGCGGGTCGCGGCGCGGATCGACCGGGCAGGCTCCCCTCCGGCTCCGATCGGGGTGGCACGCCTATCGCCCAATGGTGGGCGCGTCGATCCCCGATTGGGTGATCGAACTCGCGCTCACGATTGAACGTCCGCTCGATCGGTCCCTCGACGGCCTCTGCCAGCCCCGAGCGTTGCTGCTGGCCCGAGCCGGCGGCCGGTGGCGCTTCCTGGGGCAGGCACTTGGCGACGCGGTTCGCGAGGTCGACCACGTCGCGGGGACCAGCGCACCGACCCGGTCGGTGCGGCTCGCGCCGTCGCATCCGGAAGCCGGTTTCGAGGCGGTCGCCCGCTCAGAGGTCATGGCGCAGCTGGTGCTGGCGGGCGAACGCGGCCAACCCGTCGGGTCCCGCCGCACACGGGCACATCGACCACGTGTGGCCGTCTGGGAGCCAGGGGCTGGCGCGGTCATCACCTGCCGCGGCCGGGCGGGAGCATCCCTGCAGGCGGTGATCGCGGTGAGTGGGCACGGCGACCCCATGCCGCTGCGGCCGCCGCCGGGGGGCGCCACCGTGCTCCGCGCCTGGCGATGTCCACGGCGGCGGAGCCCGGCGAGGAACGCAACGGTTGAAGGCGATGCCACCTGGGCCCTGATCGCCGGCGTCGTGGTGGCGTCAACCCTGGGTAGCGGCTTGGGCCGCACCGCTCGCCGCCATGCCGCACGGGCGGAGTCCGCCGGTTGGAAGGCAACCGTCCTCAGCGGGCCCGCGGCGCTGGGACTCGCCAGGGCCGGAGACCCACGATATCCGCCGCCGGTCGCCAGCGCGGTGCTCGTTCCCCACGATGCCGTGCTGGCGATGCTGAGCGACTGTCTGGCGGCCTCCGCCAACCAGATCGGCCGTCCGGCGCTTCCGCGTCCCTGACCAGCAGCCATCGGCGGTACCGAATCCCCCACTTTGGTGTTACCCGAAGTCCCTCATTGCGGCCCGCCCCCGCGGCCGCACCCCAGCGACCGAAGCGCAACTTCGCGGCACCTGAGATCCGCGACCCATCCGGCAGCGGACGGCCAGCCGGTCCTGATCGCCGTCCGCTGGCGGCAACCGCAACGGCAACAAGCAGAGCAATCGTGAGGTGAGTTGGCATGGCGAGCAGCACGGCAGTCGCTTCGATCGCGCCGCCGACCGGATCGGCGCAACCATCTCCAGGCGCGGCGACAGACCCGGGCACATCGTCGGCGACGGTGCTCCCGTGGCGTGCCCGCAGGACTGCTCGGACCGACAGGGACCGTCCCCGGGCGGTGACGACCGAGCGGCAGCGGGCCGAGCAGGAGGCACTGGAGGCGCGGCGATCGGCTGCCAGGCAGGCGGCCAGGGAGCACCTTCCGTCGCCAGCGGAGGTCGCCAAGGAGATCGCGCTCGCGCTCTTCGAGGTGGAGGCGGGCCGCCGAAGCGCCGCCCAACTGGAGCGGGTGTTCGCACCGGAGTTGTGGGACGTGGTGGAAGAGCGCGTCCAGCGGCGCGGAGGGGCGCTGCCCCGGAGCAGCGACCTCTTGCGCGTCCACTACCAGGAGCTGGTCCCCGGGCTGGCGAACACGGTCGCGGTGGTGCAGCGCGGCCCGCGCGTCCAGCCGGTCGCGATGCGCCTGGACGCCTGCAGCGGCCGCTGGCTCGTCACCGAGCTGCGGTACTAGTCATGCGCCGCAGAGCAGGTGCGGGAGCGGCCGGTCCGGTCCTTGGCGACGGCCGGTCAGCCCTGGGCGCCGGGGGCTCCGTGGCAGGCCTTGAACTTCTTGCCAGAGCCGCACCAGCAGGGCTGGTTGCGGCCGACCTTCTGGCGACGAGCCTGGCCCTGGGCCGCACGCGCCTCCTCCTCGGTGGACGCGGACGAGAGCCGGACGCCCGTGTCGGCGCTGGACTGGCGCTGCTCCTCCGCCTGCTCGGCGACTTCGATCGAGGCGTTGAACACGTAGGCCACGGCCTCCCGCTTGACGGCCTCCTGGAGGCTCTGGAACATGTCGAACGCCTCGCGCTGGTACTCCACCAGCGGGTCCCGCTGGCCGATCGCGCGAAGGCCGATGCCCTCCCGCAGGTAGTCCATCTCGTAGAGATGCTCGCGCCAGTGGCGGTCCAGCACGGTGAGCAGCACGGCCCGCTCCAGCTCGCCGAGGAGCTCCACGCCGAGCTCGGTCTCGCGCGCCTTGTAGGCACGCTCCGCGTCCTCGAGCAGGAGCGCCTCGAGCTCGGCGTGGTCGGTCGTGGTGAGGTCGATCGCTTCCTTGTCGACCCCGACGGAATACACGGTCCCGAGCGTGGTGAACAGGCCGTCGAGATCCCACTCCTCCGGGTAGACGCCAGGCGGCGCGTACTCGGTGAAGACCCCCGAGACGACGTCGGTCAGGAAGTTGCGCGTCTGCTCGCCGAGATCCTCGCCCTCCAGGATCCGCCGGCGGGTGTCGTAGATCACCTCGCGCTGCTTGTTCATGACCTCGTCGTACTTGAGGACGTTCTTGCGTTGCTCGAAGTTCTGCGACTCGACCTGCCGCTGGGCGTTCGCGATGGCCCGCGTCACCAGGCGGTGGGTGATCGGCACGTCGTCGGGCAGGCTCAGCCTGTCCATGAGGCTCGACACGGTCTTGGTGGCGAACATCCGCATGAGGTCGTCTTCGAGCGACAGGAAGAACTTCGACTCACCGGGGTCGCCCTGCCGGCCGGACCGGCCGCGGAGCTGGTTGTCGATCCGTCGGGACTCGTGGCGCTCGGTGCCGAGCACACACAGCCCGCCGAGCTGCACGACCTTGTCGTGCTCCGCCGCGACCTCGTCGGTCTTGACCTCGACTTCAGCTTGCAGCTCCTGCGCCCACACCTCGGGATCGATCTCGTCGGGGCTCGAGCCCTTGACCCTGAGCGACTCCTCGGCGAGGTACTCCACGTTGCCGCCCAGCATGATGTCGACGCCGCGGCCGGCCATGTTGGTGGCCACGGTGACCGCGCCGAGCCGTCCGGCCTGGGCGATGATGTGCGCCTCACGCTCGTGGTGCTTGGCGTTGAGCACGTTGTGCTTGATGCCGCGGCGGTCCAGCAGCCGCGAGACCCGCTCCGACTTCTCGATCGAGACCGTGCCGATCAGGATCGGCTGGCCGGCCTCGTGGCGCTCGACGATCTCGTCGACCAGGGCCGCGAACTTGGCCTCCTCGGTCTTGTAGATCACGTCCGGATGGTCCTCGCGGATCATCGGCCGGTTGGTCGGGATCTCCACCACGCCGAGCCTGTAGATGTGGTTGAACTCCGCCTCTTCGGTCTTGGCGGTACCGGTCATCCCCGCCAGCTTGTCGTACAGCCGGAAGTAGTTCTGCAGCGTGATGGTCGCGTAGGTCTGGTTCTCCTCCTTGATCCGCACGCCTTCCTTGGCCTCGATCGCCTGGTGCAGACCCTCGGAGTACCGCCGGCCCTCGAGCACGCGACCGGTGAACTCGTCGACGATCAGCACCTCGCCGTCGCGCACGATGTAGTCGCGGTCGCGCTTGTACAGCTCCTTCGCGCGGACGGCGTTCTGCAGATGCTGCACCAGCGGCGTGTTCAACGAGTCGTAGAGATTGTCGATCCCCAGCGTCTGCTCGACGACGGCGACGCCCTCCTCGTTGATCGCCACGGTGTGCTTGCCCTCGTCCACCTCGTAGTGGACGTTGCGGCGCATGCGCGGGGCGATCCGGGCGAACTGCTGGTACCAGCGGGCTCCCTGCTCGGCCGGGCCGGAGATGATCAGCGGGGTCCGCGCCTCGTCCACCAGGATCGAGTCGACCTCGTCAACGATGGCGAAGCTGTGACCGCGCTGCACCAGCTCGTCGGTGGACAGCGCCATGTTGTCCCGCAGATAGTCGAAGCCGAACTCGTTGTTGGTGCCGTGGGTGATGTCCGCGGCGTAGTTCGGCCGTCGCTCCCATGGGGTCATGGTCGCCAGGATCACGCCGACCTCCAGGCCGAGGAACCGGTAGATGGCGCCCATCCACTCGGCGTCGCGCTTGGCCAGGTAGTCGTTCACGGTGACGATGTGGACACCCTCGCCGGTCAGGGCGTTGAGGTACGCCGGCAGGGTGGCGACCAGCGTCTTGCCCTCACCGGTGCGCATCTCGGCGATGTGCCCCCAGTGCAACGAGGCGCCGCCCATCAGCTGCACGTCGAAATGTCGCTTGCCGAGAATTCTGCGCGAGGCCTCGCGTACAGTCGCGAACGCCTCGGGGAGCAGGTCGTCGAGGTCCTCGCCGTCGCCGAGCCGCTGGCGGAACACATCGGTCAGCGCCCGCAGCTCGGCGTCCGAGCGGGCCTCCATCTCAGCTTCCAGCGCGTTGATGGGGGCCACCACCGCCTGCGCGCGGCGGAGATCCTTCCCCGAGCCGACGCTGAGGAGCTTGGACAGAACCACGAGTTGGGTGCCTCCTTAGCCCCGGCCGGTCACGTCCGCGTCCGACCGGGCTGCACAGTCATATGGAGCAAAGATTGGGTGAAGACCTCTCATTTTAGCGAGCCTGTTCCCGCCGCGGGCGCGTCATTGGCGCGCCGAAACCCGGGGCTCAGGCCGACGACAACGCAGGCCAGATCACCTCGCCACCATACGCACCTGGCCGGCCGAAACGCCAGCCTCGCCGGCCGCGACGGCCACCCTCCGTAGGACGCGCCGTAGGACGCGTCCAGGGAGCCCCGCGAGCCCGGTCACCGGCGGGACCGGTCAGCCCGAGTGGGAGGACGAGCCGCCGGTGGCCCTGCCGACGAGCCGAGGATCGTCTCCGCCGACCAACCGCGGGCGGCCTCGGGCTGGGCCGCGGTGGCCTCGGACTCACGGGCGCGTGCGGCCTCGGGCCGCGGGTGGCCTCGGATGCGTGCGGCCTTGGGCCGACGGGCCGGCGAGCCGGGGGGACTCCAGACGAACCGGGGGACTCGCGGACGAGCCGGGGGACTCCGGACGAACCGGGGTCGGCTACGGCCGGGTGAGGGTGGGGACGTCCCAGCCGTAGCGGTCGGCGTCGAGGATGAAGGCGGCGGCGCCGAGCAGGGGGGCGTCGGAGCCGAGCGTGCCAGGGACGATCTGGCAGGCGGCCGCGAACTCCATGCGGGCGTGGATGGCGAACGCTTCCCGAAGGGCATCCCAGAACGGCGGGCCGGACCGGGAGAAACCGCCGTCGATGGCCACCATCTGGAGGTCCAGCAGATGGGTGCAGTCGGCGATGGCGATGCCGACGGCGCGGCCGGCACGCTGGAGATTGCGCAGCGCGATGGGGTCGCCCGCGGCGGCGGAGGCGGCGAGCGCGATGCCGTCGGCCTCGGAGCCCTCGCCGGGCCGCCAGCCGTCGGCGAGGGCTCGCTTCACGTTGTTGGGACCGGCGGCGATGGATTCGACGCAGCCCCGGCCGCCGCAGGCGCAGGGCGGACCGTCCGGCTCCACCACGATATGCCCGAAGTGTCCGGCGTTCCCGCTGATGCCGTGGTAGAGCCGGCCGTCGAGGATCAGCCCACCGCCGACGCCGGTCGAGACCGTCAGGCCGAGCAGGTCCTCGGTGCCGACGCCGGCGCCCTTCCAGTGCTCGCCGACCGCAATACCGACCGCGTCGTTGTGGATGCGTACCGGCTCGACCTCGAATTCGCGCACCAGCCGCTCGCGGAGCGGGAATCCCCGCCAGGCGGGCATGTTGAGCGGCGAGACCAGGCCG
>DASVXQ010000287.1:0-13862 GCA_036392615.1 Actinomycetes bacterium
CTACGGGTGCGCGCCCGCGCGGTCGCGGTGGCGGCCGGCGCGATCGAGACGCCGGCGCTGCTGCTGCGCTCCGGGCTGGGCGGCCAGGTCGGCCACCACCTCCGCCTGCACCCCGGCACGGCCGCCTTCGGCGTGTTCGACGAGGACGTGCGCATGTGGGAGGGCACCCTCCAGGCGCGCTGGTCGTCCGAGCTGCGCGGCAGGCTGGGGGACTACGGGCCGATCTTCGAGACGGTGCCGGTCCACCCGGGCAGCGGCTCCACCGCGCTGCCGTGGGTCTCCTCCGCCAGCCACCGGGCGCTGATGGAGCGCTTCCGGAACCTGTCGCTCTGCGCGGTGCTGTGCCGCGACAGCGCCGCCGGCCGCGTGCGCGTCGACCGCGACGGCCAGCCGCGGCTGCGCTACGCGCTGACCGCCGACGACGAGCGGCGCGTCGCCGAGGGCGTCGCCGCCGCCGGCCAGGTGCTCGCCGCCGCCGGCGCCGGCGAGGTGTTCTCCATGCATCCCGCGCGGATCTCCTTCCGGCCGGAGCAGCCCGGCGGCCACGACGCCTGGGTCCGGGCCACCCGCGAGGCGGGCTACCGCAACGGGCGCATGACCTTCTTCTCCTACCACCAGATGGGCTCCTGCCGGCTGGGCACCGACCCGGCCACCTCGGTGGTCGGCCCGGACCACGAGACCCACGAGGTCAAGGGGCTCTACGTCACCGACGCGTCGGTCTTCCCGACCGCCTCCGGGGTGAACCCGATGCTGTCGATCATGAGCCTGGCGCACCGCGCCGCCGGCCGGATCGCCGCTCGGTTAGGCTGATCCCATGAACAAGCGCCTGCAGGCACTCGCCGACCTCGCCGTCGCCGCCGCCCGCGAGTACGTCGGCCTGCACCAGTACGACGGCCGGGTTCAGGACCTCTCGCCCGAGGGGGTCCGCGCCGGCCTGGCCGGCCTCGGCGGCCCGCCGCTCGAGGACCCGCTGGACGACGCCTACGTCGCCGCGCACGAGCACGGCTTCCGGGTCGAGCTGGGCGAGCTCGAGCTGCACCGCGCCAACCCGGTCTACCACGTCGCCGAGCTGGACCTGTCCTGCTACGATCGCGAGTACGCCCCGGCCGAGCGGCGCGCCGAGGCGCGCCGCCGCCACCTGGCCCTGTGGCCCGACGTGGTCGACGCCGCCATCGCCGCGATGGACCGGGTGAACGCCCCGGTGGCCGAGGCGCTGCTGCCGGCGGTGCGCGGCCTGGCCGCGGTGGTCGACCGGTCGGACCCGCTCGCCGAGGCCGCGCTGGCCGCCCACGGCCGGCTGGTGGCCCACGTCGAGCGGGCCGCGCGCGACGGCGACCCGGACGCCTCGCTGGGCGCCGCCAACCTCACCCTGCTGCTCAGCTCCAGCCAGGCGACCAAGGTCGACCTCGGCCGGCTGGAGGAGACCGCCGACGCCGAGCGCGACCGGCTGCGCGCGATGCTGGCCGACGCCTGCGGGCGCCTGGCCCCCGGCCGCCCCGTCGACGAGGTGGTCGCCGAGCTGGCGGCCGACCACCCCGACGCCGGCGGTGTGCTCGCCGAGGCGCAGGCGGTCACCGAGGAGGCGATCGCCTTCACCCGCGAGCGCGGCCTGGTGCCGGACCTGGACGGCGAGTGCCTGGTCGGCCCGGCGCCGCCGTCGCGACGCTGGGCGCTGGCGATGATGTCCTGGGCGGCGCCGTACGAGCCCGACGCGCCCTCGCGCTACTACATCACCCCGCCGGACCCCGAATGGCCGCACGAGGAGCAGGAGCAGTGGCTGGAGGTCTTCAGCCGCGCCAGCCTGCCGGCCATCACCGTCCACGAGGTCGCCCCCGGCCACTTCGCCCAGGGCCGCTACCTGCGCCGCGTCAAGGGCGACGTGCGCCGCACGCTGCACTCCACCGCCTTCATCGAGGGCTGGGCCCACTACGTCGAGGAGCTCTGCGTCGAGGAGGGCTTCCGCGCCGGCGACCCCCGCTTCACCGTCGGGGTGGCGGTCGAGGCGCTCCAGCGGGTCACGCGTCTGGCGGTCTCGATCGGGCTGCACTCCGGCTCGATGAGCGTCCAGGACGCCATCCAGCGGTTCCAGGCCGACGCCTTCATCCGCGGCTCCGCCGCCAGGGCCGAGGCGACCCGCGCGACCTTCGACCCGACCTACGGCCGCTACACCTGGGGCAAGCTCGAGATCCTCCGCCTCCGCGAGCAGGCCCGCGCCGCCTGGGGAAGCGGCTACTCCCACCAGCGCTTCCACACCGCCCTGCTGGAGATGGGCTCGCCGCCGCTCGGGCTGCTGGGGCACGCGCTGGACGCCGGCTGAACCCTCGGCGCCGGCCGGCAGGGGTGCTTTGCAAGCGTCCAACGCGATGCGAACATGGGTGCGGGTCGGCATTTCCCGAGCATCCGGATGCGAGCAGCCATGAGCGACGTGCCCCGCGACGCGCAGCCCACGCCGCCTGGCGGGCGTGCGCTCACCGATCCGTGGCTGTACCTGAACCGCGAGATCTCCTGGTTGCAGTTCAACGACCGCGTGCTCTCGCTGGCAGCCGACCCGGGCACCCCGCTGCTGGAGCGGCTGCGCTTCCTGTCGATCTTCGCCACCAACCTGGACGAGTTCTACATGGTGCGGGTCTCGGGCCTGCGCGAGCAGGTCGAGGCCGGGGTCGCCACCCGCGGCTCCGACGGCTGGACGCCGACCGAGACGCTGGAGGCGATCAGCAAGTACATCGGGCCGGCCACCGAGGCACACACCCGCAGCTTCCTCGAGGACGTGGTCCCCGCGCTGGAGGCCGCCGGGATCCACCTGGCCGAGGTCGACCAGCTCGAGCGCCAGGACCGCGAATACCTGCGCGAGTACTTCCAGGACCAGGTCTTCCCGGTGCTCACTCCGCTGGCGGTCGACCCGGGACATCCCTTCCCGTACCTCTCCAACCTGTCGCTGTCGCTGGCGGTCACCGTGCGCGACCCGGCCAGCCACCGGCCGCTGTTCGCCCGGGTCAAGGTGCCGAACATCCTGCCGCGCTTCGTGCCGCTGGCGGACGGCTGCACCTTCGTCTCGCTGGAGCAGGTCATGACCGCCCACCTCGACCAGCTCTTCCCGGGCATGGAGGTGGTGGAGGCCCAGCCCTTCCGGGTGACCCGCGACGCCGACATCGAGCTGGCCGAGGACGAGGCCGACGACCTGCTGGTCGCGGTCGAGCAGGAGCTGCGCCGGCGGCGCTTCGGGGCGGTGGTGCGGCTGGAGGTGGCCGCCAGCATGCCCGAGCACGTGGTGCGGCTGCTCCAGCGCGAGCTGGAGGTGGACGACAGCGCCCTGGTGGTGGTCGAGGGGCCGCTCAACCTCGGCGACCTCAGCAGCCTGGCGGACGCGATCGACCGTCCCGAGCTGGCCGAGCCGCCCTGGGTCGGCACCACCCAGCCGCGCCTGTCCGGCTCGGGCCGCGAGGCGGTCAACCTGTTCGACACCATCCGCCAGGGCGACCTGCTGGTCCACCACCCCTACGACGCCTTCTCCACCTCGGTCGAGCGGTTCCTCGCCCAGGCGGCGGACGACCCGGACGTGCTGGCCATCAAGCAGACGCTGTACCGCACCGACGGCGACTCGCCGATCGTCAACGCGCTGATCCACGCCGCCGAGCAGGGCAAGCAGGTGGCGGTGCTGGTCGAGCTCAAGGCCCGCTTCGACGAGGCCTCCAACATCGGCTGGGCCAGGGCGCTGGAGCAGGCCGGCGTCCACGTCACCTACGGCCTGGTGGGGCTCAAGACCCACGCCAAGACCGCGCTGGTGGTGCGGCGCGAGCAGGGCCGCATCCGCCGCTACTGCCACATCGGCACCGGCAACTACAACGCCAAGACGGCCAGGCTCTACACCGACATCGGGCTGCTCACCTGCGACGAGCAGATCACCACCGACCTCACCAACCTGTTCAACTCGCTGACCGGCTACGCCAGGGGCACCCGCTACCGCCGCATCCTGGTCGCCCCGGACGGGCTCCGTGAGGCGGTCATCGAGCTGATCGGCCGGGTCGCCAGGCGGCACAGCCCGCGCCGCAAGGGCCGCATCGTGATGCAGATGAACTCCCTGGTCGACGCGGCCTGCATCCGGGCGCTGTACGCCGCCTCCCAGGCAGGGGTGGAGATCGACCTGATCGTGCGCGGCATCTGCCGGCTGCGGCCGGGCGTGCCGGGGGTCAGCGAGACCATCCGGGTGCGCTCGATCGTGGGGCGCTTCCTGGAGCACCCGCGCGCGTGGATGTTCCAGAACGGCCGCGAGCGCTCCTATTACATCGGCTCGGCGGACCTGATGCCCCGCAACCTGGACCACCGCGTCGAGGCGGTGACGCCGGTCGACGACCCCGACCTGACCGACCGGCTCCAGGAGATCCTCGACGTGATGCTGGCCGACAACGTGCAGGCCTGGGAGCTCGGCTCCGACGGGACCTGGCAGCGGCTGGCGCCGGCCGAGGGGGAGCGCCCGGTGGCCACCCACCGGCTGCTGCGCGAGCTGGCGCTGCGCCGCGGCGTCGAGGCGCGCGCCGGCGGCAAGGGTCCCTGGGGCCGCTGAGCAGCCGCGACGGGGGTGTGGACAGGCCCCGAACGCGCCCGCTCCGAGCGAGTAGCCTTGTCGGTGGATCGGCTCGGCCACGGCCGTCCGGCCGCGGTCCACCGGAACCTCACGGAGGAGTGAGCGTGACCGCCACGATCGCACAGGGAAGCCAGCGGGACCTGCTGGCCGTCAACACCGTGCGGACCCTCGCCATGGACGGCGTCCAGCGGGCGGGGGACGGCCATCCGGGCACGGCCATGGCGCTCGCGCCGGCCGCCTACGTGCTGTGGACGCGGTTCCTGCGCTTCGATCCCCAGGCGCCCGGCTGGCCCAACCGCGACCGGTTCGTGCTGTCCAACGGCCACGCCTCGATCCTCCAGTACGACGTGCTGCACCTGACCGGCTACGACCTCGGCATGGACCAGCTCCAGCGGCAGCGGCAGTGGGGCTCGCTGACGCCCGGCCACCCCGAGCGCGGCCTCACCTCCGGGATCGAGGTAACCACCGGGCCGCTCGGCCAGGGGGTCGGCAACGCGGTCGGCATGGCGATCGCCGAGCGCTTCCTGGCGGCGCGCTACAACACCCCCGAGCACCAGGTGATCGACCACCGCACCTGGGCGTTCTGCTCCGACGGCGACATGATGGAGGGCGTCGCCTCCGAGGCGTCGTCGATCGCCGGCTTCCTCGGGCTGGGCAGGCTGACCCTGCTGTACGACGACAACCACATCACCATCGACGGCCCCACCAGCATCACCTTCAGCGAGGACGTCGAGGCCCGCTACCGCGCCTACGGCTGGCACACCCAGGCGGTCGAGGACGCCACCGACCTCGAGGCGATCGCCGCCGCGTTCCAGGCCGCGATCGACGAGCCGGACCGGCCGAGCTTCATCCGGCTGCGCAGCCACATCGCCTACGGCGCGCCGCACGCGCAGGACACCCCCAAGGCGCACGGCTCGGCCCTGGGCGAGGACGAGGTCCGCGCCACCAAGCAGGTCTACGGCTGGGACCCCGACGAGCACTTCGTGGTCCCCGACGGCGTCTACGACACCTGGCGCGTGCGGGTGCCCGACAACCAGCGCGCCCGGCGCGACTGGGAGCGCGCCATGGCCGACTACCAGGCGGCCGAGCCCGAGCGCGCCGCCGAGCTGCGCGCCTGCCTGGCCGGCGAGCTGCCGGCCGGCTGGGACGAGCGGCTCGGCAAGCTGTTCGCCGAGCCGGGGAAGCTGGCCACCCGCTCCGCCTCCGAGCAGGTCATGCAGGTGATCGCCGAGTCGGTGCCGAACTTCCTGGGCGGCTCCGCGGACCTGGCGGAGTCCAACAAGACCGACCTCGAGGGTCAGGGCGACTACGGCCCTGGCTCGACCGGCCGCAACCTGCACTACGGCATCCGCGAGCACGGCATGGGCGCGATCAGCAACGGCATGGCCGCGCACGGCGGCCTGCGGCCGTTCGCCGCCACCTTCCTGATCTTCTCCGACTACATGCGCGCCAGCGTGCGGCTCGCCGCGCTGATGGAGCTGCCGGTGGTCTACGTCTGGACCCACGACTCGATCGGGCTCGGCGGCGACGGGCCGACCCACCAGCCGGTCGAGCACCTGGCCAGCCTGCGGGCGATGCCCGGGCTGCGGGTGATCCGCCCGGCGGACGGGCCCGAGACGGCCGAGGCCTGGCGGGTGGCGATGACGCACCGCGACGGCCCGACCGCGCTGGTGCTGACCCGGCAGAACCTCCCGCCGATCGACCGCGACCGCTTCGCCCCGGCGGACGGGCTGCACCGCGGCGCCTACGTGCTCGCCGAGGCCGGCGGCGAGGCCGGGACCCGCGCCGAGCTGATCCTGATCGCCAGCGGCTCCGAGGTGTGGCTCGCGCTGGCCGCCCGCGACCTGCTGGAGGCCGAGGGCGTGGCCACGCGGGTCGTTTCGATGCCCTGCTGGGAGCTATTCAGCCAGCAGGAGCAGGCCTACCGGGACGAGGTGCTGCCGCCGGACTCGCGGACGCGCCTGGCGATCGAGGCGGCCAGCCCGTTCGGCTGGCGCGAGTGGGTCGGCGACGCCGGCGAGGTGATCGGGGTCGAACGTTTCGGCGCGTCGGCCCCAGGTGAGGAGGTATTGGAGCACTACGGATTCACCGCCGACAACGTCGCCAAGCGGGCGCGGGCGCTGCTCGACCGGCTGGGGCGCGGCGGCCAGGGCCCGCTGGCGGACCTGCCCGCCTGAGGACACGAGCACAAGGGGTGTGAGCATGGCGCGACCACTCGAGCAGCTGACCGAACAGGGAGTCGCCGTCTGGGTCGACTCCATCGCGCGCGACTGGCTGCACAAGGGCGAGCTGCGGCGGCTGCGCGACGAGTACCAGGTCGTCGGGGTCACCTCGAACCCGACGATCTTCCAGAAGGCGATGGGCGAGGGCTCGTTCTACGACGAGGACATCACCCGGCTGGCGCGCGAGGGCCTCGACGCCCGCAGGATCTTCGAGCTGCTGGCGCTGGACGACATCCGCGCGGCCGCCGACGACATGGAGCCGGTCTACCGCGCCAGCAACGGGCTGGACGGGCGCATCTCCTTCGAGCTGCCGCCCGACATCGCCGACGACACCGACGCCTCGATCCGCGAGGCGCGCCGCCTGTTCGACGAGCTGGCGCGGCCCAACGTGTTCATCAAGATCCCGGCGACCGCGGCGGGGGTCCCGGCGATCCGTGCCTCGCTGGCGGCCGGGATCAACGTCAACGTCACGCTGATCTTCTCGATCGAGCGCTACCGCCAGGTGATCGACGCCTACATGTCCGGGCTCGAGGACCTGGCCGCCTCCGGCGGCGACCTCACCGAGATCGCCAGCGTGGCGTCGTTCTTCGTCAGCCGGGTCGACACCAACGTCGACAAGAAGCTCCAGGCGATCGTGGACAAGGGCGGACCCGAGGCCGAGCCCGCCGCCGCGCGGCTGGGCACTGCGGCGATCGACAACGCCAAGCTCGCCTGGGCGGAGTTCCAGGAGCGCTTCTCGGGCGACCGCTGGCGCGTCCTCGAGGAGGCCGGTGCCCGGCCGCAGCGGCCGCTGTGGGCCTCGACCTCCACCAAGAACCCCAACTACCGCGACGTGCTCTACTGCGAGGAGCTGATCGCCCGGGGCAGCGTCAACACCATGCCGATCGAGACCCTGGACGCCTTCCAGGACCACGGCGAGGTGCGCGGCCAGACGATCCTGGAGGGGATGGACCGCGCCAGGCGCCTGTGGAGCGACCTGGCCGAGCTCGGCGTCCACGAGGCGGAGGTGATGGACGAGCTCGAGCGCGAGGGCGTGCGGCGCTTCGCCGAGAGCTACCAGGGCGCCGTCGAGACGATCGAGGCCAAGCGCAGCGAGGTGGTCCGGTGACCGGCGTGGAGCGGCGCGCGACCGGGGCGGCGCGGTGAGCGCCGGCGACGCCGCCGGCGGCTCGATCGGCCAGCGCATCTGGGGGCGCGACGCCGGGCTGTGGACCGACGACGCCGAGGAGGCCAAGGAGGTCCTGGACCGGCTCGGCTGGCTCGACCTGCCGGAGGGCATGCGCTCCTGGACCGCCGAGCTGGCGGAGTTCGCCGCCGGGGTGCGCGAGGACGGCATCGACCGGGTGCTGGTCTGCGGCATGGGCGGCTCCAGCCTGTGCGTCGAGGTGCTCGCCAGCGTCATCGGCCCGGCCGGCCACGGCCTGCCGGTGCGGGTGCTCGACTCCACCCACCCCGACGCGGTGGCCGCAGCCGGCGACTGGGCCACCCCGGAGCGCAGCCTCTACGTGATCGCCTCCAAGTCCGGCACCACCACCGAGCCGAACGACTTCGCCGCCTTCTTCGAGGCGCGCGCCAGCCAGGCGCTCGGCGACGGCGCCGGACGCCACTTCGTGGCCATCACCGACCCCGGCACGGTGCTGGTCGACCACGGCATCGAGTTCGGCTACCGCAGCGTGTTCGAGAACCCGCCCGACATCGGCGGGCGCTACTCGGCGCTGTCGCTGTTCGGCCTGGTGCCGGCGGCGCTGCTGGGGATCGACCTGGACGCGCTGCTCGAGCAGGCGCGCGAGATGGCGCTGGAATGCGGTCCCGACGTCGCCGACGACACCAACCCCGGTGTGCGGCTGGGCAGCTTCATGGGCGACAACGCGCTGGCCGGCCGCGACAAGGTCACCGTCCTGACCGCGCCGGCGCTGGACACCTTCGGCCTGTGGGTCGAGCAGTTGCTGGCCGAGTCGACCGGCAAGCATGGCAAGGGCCTGCTGCCGGTGGTTGGCGAGGAGCCCGAGCCGGTCGAGGCGTTCGGCGACGACCGGGCGGTGGTCGGCGTCGACGCCGCCGGGGTCAGCGCGCCGGGGGTCCCCGAGCTCAAGGCGGCGGACCAGCCGACCATGTTCCTCGGCATCGGCGAGCCGATCGAGCTCGGCGGCGAGTTCTTCCGCTGGGAGTTCGCCACCGCGGTGGCCGGGCACCTGCTGGGCATCGACGCCTTCGACCAGCCGGACGTGCAGGCGGCCAAGGACGCCACCAAGCGGGTGCTGGCCGAGCTGGCCGACGGCGGCGAGCTGCCGGAGCCGGCACTGTGGCTGCGTGACGAGGGCGACGTCGCGCCCGCCGCCGCGACCCTGCGCGAGCTGCTGGCCGGCGCCGCCCCGGGCGACTACGTGGCGCTGATGGCCTACCTGGACCCGACCGCCGGCGCGGACGCGGCACTGCAGCGGGCCCGCACCACCGTGCGCAACGCCATCAGGGTGGCCACCACGGTCGGCTTCGGCCCGCGCTTCCTGCACTCCACCGGCCAGTACCACAAGGGCGGCCCCAACACCGGCCGCTTCATCCAGCTGGTCGACCGTCCCGCCCGCGACCTCGACGTGCCCGGCCGCGACTACTCCTTCGGCACCCTGGTGGCGGCGCAGGCGGCCGGCGACGCCGAGGCGCTCCAGGCCAAGGGCCGGCGGCTGGTGCGCATCGGCCTGGACGGCCCGCGCGCGCTCGACCTGTTCAACCACGCCCTGGCTTCGGCGCTCGGCGAAGGAGGGCCCTGAGGTGGAGGTCGGCATGATCGGCATCGGCCGCATGGGCGCCGGCATGAGCCGCCGCCTGCTGCGTGGCGGCCACCGGGTGGTCGCCTACGACCGCGACCCGCACGCGCCCGACGTGGTCGTCCACGACGGCGGCGCCGCGGCGGCCAGCCTGGCCGAGCTGGTCAAGGAGCTGGCGCCGCCGCGGACGGTGTGGCTGATGGTGCCGGCGGGGGACCCGACTGAGAGCACCGTGCGGGCCGTCGGCGAGCTGCTGCAGCCGGGCGACGTGATCGTCGACGGCGGCAACTCCAACTTCCACGACGCCAGGCGCCGCGGCCAGGCCCTCGAGGTCAAGGGCGTGCGCTTCCTGGACTGCGGCACCTCCGGCGGGATCTGGGGAGTACGCGATGGCTTCTGCCTGATGATCGGCGGCTCCGACGAGGCCTTCGCGCAGGTCGAGCCGGCCTTCGCCACGCTCGCACCGGAGGGCGGCTACGCCCACGTCGGCCCGGTCGGCGCCGGCCACTACGTCAAGATGGTCCACAACGGCATCGAGTACGCCCTGCTCCAGGGCTACGCCGAGGGCTTCGAGATCATGCACGCCTCCGACTACGACCTCGACCTGTAC
Source organism: Actinomycetes bacterium (assembly GCA_036392615.1). Classification (GTDB taxonomy): domain Bacteria; phylum Actinomycetota; class CALGFH01; order CALGFH01; family CALGFH01; genus DASVXQ01. The sequence continues at coordinate 10,177 of DASVXQ010000287.1, forward strand.
CAGATCTCCGAGCTGTGGCGGCACGGCAGCGTGGTGCGCTCCTGGCTGCTGGACCTGGCGGCCGCCGCCTACCGGCGCGACCCGGAGCTGTCCGCGCTGACCGGCTGGGTCGAGGACTCCGGCGAGGGCCGCTGGACCGTGCAGGAGGCGCTCGACAAGGACGTCCCCGCCCCGGTCATCAACCTGTCGCTGATCATGCGACTGCGCTCGCGCCAGCCGGACTCCTACGGCGCCAAGGTCATCGCGGCGCTGCGCAACGAGTTCGGCGGCCATCCCATCCATCCGGCGAACACGAGGACGCAGAAGTGATGGACGTCGACGCCAACCCCTTCAAGGTGGCCGAGCGCTCGCGCGCCACCTCGCCGCCCAACGCGATGGTGGTCTTCGGCGGCTCGGGCGACCTCGCCCACCGCAAGATCATCCCGGCGCTGTACAGCCTGGAGCTGAACCGCCTGCTGCCGCAGCATTTCGCGGTGGTGGGCGTCAGCCGCAGCCCCTACTCCCACGAGGAGTACCGGGCGGACATGCGCAAGGCGGTGGAGCAGTTCTCTCGCACCCGCCCGATCCAGGAGCAGGTCTGGGAGTCGTTCGCCAGCCACCTGTTCTACATCACCGGCTCGACCGACGAGGCCGAGACCTACGACAAGGTCGGCGACCTGCTCGAGCGGATCGAGCACGAGTACGGCACCGACGGCAACCGGCTGTTCTACATGTCGCTGATCCCCACGCTGTTCCCCGGTGCGATCCAGGGCATCGGCAAGTCCGGGATCGGCGGGCGCGGCTACGACCGCGGCTGGTCGCGGGTGGTCGTCGAGAAGCCGTTCGGGCACGACCTCGAATCGGCGCGGCAGCTCCAGGCCCTGGTCACCGAGGTCTTCCCCGAGCGGGACGTGTTCCGCATCGACCACTACCTGGGCAAGGAGAGCGTCCAGAACATCATCGCCCTGCGCTTCGCCAACGGCATCTTCGAGCCGGTCTGGAACCACCACTACGTGGACCACGTGCAGGTGACCGTGGCGGAGTCGATCGGCATCGAGCACCGCGGCAACTTCTACGAGACCGCCGGAGCGATCCGCGACATCATCCAGAACCACGCGCTCCAGCTGCTCGCGCTGATCGCCATGGAGCCGCCGGCCACCTTCGAGCCCGAAGAGGTCCGCAACGAGAAGGTGAAGGTGCTCAAGGCGCTGCGGCGCATGGCCGGCGAGGTGGTCGACCGCAACGTGGTGCGCGGCCAGTACGGCAGCGGCTGGGTGGACGGCCAGCCGGTGCCCGCCTACCGCGAGGAGCCGGACGTGGCGCCCGACTCGGTGGTGGAGACCTACGTGGCCGCCGAGTTCCTGGTGGACAACTGGCGCTGGGCCGGCACCCCGTTCTTCCTGCGCACCGGCAAGCGCCTGCCCAAGCGCGCCACCGAGGTGGTGGTGCAGTTCAAGGCGGCGCCGCACCTGCCCTTCGGCGAGGCCGCCAAGGAGGGCCTGGAGCCCAACGCGCTGGTGCTGCGGATCCAGCCCAACGAGGGCATCACCCTGAAGCTCGGCGCCAAGGTGCCCGGGCCGTCGATGCAGGTCCGCTCGGTCAACATGGACTTCTCCTACGGCACCTCGTTCGCCGACGACCTGCCGGACGCCTACGAGCGCCTGCTGCTCGACGTGATGATCGGCGACCCGACGCTGTTCCCGCGCTGGGACTCGGTCGAGGAGGCCTGGCAGATCATCCAGCCGGTGCTCGACCGCTGGAGCTCGACACCGCCGCCGGAGTTCCCCAACTACGAGGCGGGCGAGTGGGGCCCCAAGGCCGCCGACGAGCTGATCTCGCGGCACCGTCACGACCGCCGCTGGCGGCGGCCATGAGCACCGTGCACGCGCCCGGCTGGGCGTTCGAGGAGGCCGCGCCGCCGAAGGTCGAGGAGGTGCTCGCCCGCCAGCGCCACGACCAGGAGAACGGCCACGCGCCGCTGATGCGCGCCAGCGTGAACAACCTGGTGATGGTCACCCAGAGCCGCACCGCCGGGCAGCGCGCCCTGCTGACCATCGAGAGCCTCGGCGCCAGGGCGCCGAGCCGCTGCGTGGTGCTGATCGCCGAGCCGCCCTCCGAGCGGCAGCGGGTGCGCTCCTGGGCGCGGGTGGCGCACCACCGCCACTCCGACACCGGCGCCACCGACGTCGTCTGGGAGGAGGTGGTCGTCCAGACCAACGTCGACCCGCGGCACCTGCCGGCGGTGGTGCTGCCGCTGCTGCTGCCCGAGCTGCCGGTGTTCACCTACTGGGAGGGCACCCCGCCGTTCGCCGACGAGGTGTTCCAGGAGCTCGCCTCGGTCACCGACCGGCTGATCGTCGACACGGCCACCTTCGGCGACCCGCTGGCCGATCTCAACCGCTTCGACGCGGCGGCGCGGAGCAGGCAGCCGGCGGCGTCCGACTGCGTCTGGTCGCGGCTGACCGCCTGGCGCGAGCTGCTCTCCGACCCCTTCAACGGGCCGCCGTTGCGCGGCACCGCCAGGCGCGCCAGGCGCCTGTACGTCGAGGCGGTGGACCCGACCGCCGGGCTCGAGCTGGCCGGCTGGGTGGCGTCGCGGCTCGACTGGCGGCTGCGGGAGGCCCGCGCGGTCGACGACCAGTACCTCGCCAGCTACGACTCACCGGCTGGCGGCGCCGAGGTCCGCATCACCAGCACGCTGGGCTCGGCCAGCCTCACCCGCGCCGAGCTGGGCGTGGAGACCGACGGCGGCGAGGCCACCGTGCGCATCGAGGCGACGCCGACCAGCCTGGTGACCACCGTGCGCGCGCCCGGCTTCCCGACCGCGCGGCGCTTCGGCATGGGCTCCGAGAGCAACCCGCTCGCCGCGGAGCTCGAGATCTTCGGGCGGGACCGCGTCTTCGAGGCGGCGCTGCGGTCGGCCTCGGAGCTGGCCGACGCGACCGGCGCATGAGCCGGGTCGAGGTGGTGGCCGACCTCGGCGAGCTGGCCGAGGCGGCCGCGCGGGCCGCGCTGGCCGACATCGAGGCGGCGATCGACGAGCACGACGACTGCACCTGGGTGCTGACCGGCGGCGGCACCCCGCTGGCCGCCTACCGGCGGCTGGCCCGGCACGACCTGCGCGACTCGATCGAGTGGGGCCGGCTGCGGGTCGCCATGGGCGACGAGCGCTGCGTGCCGCCCGACGACCCCGAGTCGAACTGGCACCAGGCCGCCGAGGCGCTGCTCGACCACGTCCCGCTGTCCGGGGGCCAGCGCCTGCGGGTCCCCGCCGAGCTGGGCGCCAAGTGCGCCGCCGACGAGTACGAGGCGGTGCTGCGCCGCCTGCCGCCGCGGACGGTCCCGGGCGGCGGGACGCCGGTGCCGCGGCTCGACGTGGTCTGGATCGGCGTGGGGCCCGACGGGCACTGCCTGTCGCTGTTCCCTGGCCGGCCCGAGGTCGAGGTCGCCGACCGCCTGGTCGTCGGAGTCCACGACGCGCCCAAGCCCCCGCCGGACCGGGTGAGCCTGACCCTGACGGCGCTCGCCGGGGTCGAGCGCCTCCACGTGCTGGCCAGCGGCGACAGCAAAGCCGAGCCGGTGGCCCGTGCCCGCGCCGGCGACCAGCGCCTGCCGATCACCCGCGCGGTCGGCGCGGTCGAGCGCGCCGGCGGCAGCGTCACCTGGCTGCTCGACCGCGCCGCCGCCGGCGCCTGAGGCGCGCCTGG
>DASVXQ010000288.1:0-7746 GCA_036392615.1 Actinomycetes bacterium
CGCGCGCACGCTGTGGCTGGCGGCGACTGGACCCAACCGCAGCCAGCGCTGCTCGCCTCGGATGTCCGGGGTGGCCACCGGCCGCCCGGCGGCGCGCGCGTCCACGCCAGGTCCCTCCCCGAAGTCCGCTTCGACCAGGGCGAGCAGGTAAGCCGGCTGACTGGTGGCGGTCGCCCATCGCAGCGCGCCATCCTCGTCGACCAGCGCCAAGACGCCCCCGTCCGCGCCCAGGAGCACGACCAGGGCGCCGATGCTCTCGCGCAGGCTGTTGATGGTGTTGCCGATCCCGTTTTCCACCCCATCCACCGGTGGGAGCGATTGGGTGGTCAGCAGCTCGACGAGCGCTTGGGAGTCAGGGGATGGTCGCTCAGCGGCATCGGGCTGTTGGCGAAGCAACCAGTGAAGTTCTTTTGGCTGGCTGGCGTGGTTGCGGGCCACGCCCACGGTGGCCAGCACCGTCACCGGGGTCCGGCTCCTGGGCTGGAGGCGAATCGTCCACTCCTGCAGCCCGTCCGAGGTGAGCAGGCCACGCAACCCGTTCCGAACCGCTCGCCGCTGCTCAGCGATGACGAAGGTGGCCAGCGGCTTGCCAATCAGGTAGCGGTGGTCCACCCCGAGCAGCTTCACGGCCTGCTGGTTGGCTTCCTGGACAACCCCGACCAGGTCGGTGAGCAGATGGGCAGCTGGGTTGGCTTGGAACAACTCACGATAGCGCTCCCACTCGGCGTACAGCGCCTGCTCGGTGGCCGCCATTTGCTCGCTGAGGACGCGGAGTTCCTCCTCGGTGACCCGCAGCTCCTCCACGATCGTGTCGAACTCGGCGACCCTGCCGGGAGTTGCGGAGGCGACCGAGTGGAGGACCGGTGGTCTACCACCGTCGCCAGACAGCGAGGTATGAGGCTCGCTCACAGCGGCCCCCCTTTTCTCGCGCCCGATGCCGACGTCCCGTCCACGCGGGACGGGGATATTCAAGAATGCCCATCTCGGCGCGTCGGAACATCACCCTGGTTGGGGGATCCAGGGGGTGATCTGGCCGTCAGCGGAGGAAGCCGAGCCTGCGGCCAACGGCGACCGCCTCCGTGCGCGAGGCGACTCCAAGCTTGCGGTAGATGGCCTTGGCGTGGCTCTTGACGGTGTCATGGGAGATATAGAGCGCTTGACCGATGTCCCGCAGCGACTGCGGGCCGGAGAGCAGCCGCAGCACCTCGATCTCTCGTGCGCTGAGCGCTCCGGCGAGCTTGTCGGCCGGATGGAGCCGCCACGACATCGCCTTCAGCCGGCGGGGAAGCACGCCAAAGTCGATGCCGGCTGCCTCCAGCCGCCGAGCTTCCGCCAGGAGTTCCTGGACCCCTTCGGGGTCGTCGTCAGCATGGCGGAGAGGTAGCAACTCAACCAGAGCGTGGAACCGCTCGACGTGATAGCGCTGGGATGCAAACGCGCGCTCATGGGCTGCGCGGGCATCGCGCAGGTCGCCTCGCCTGCCTCGGACCCTGCCGAGCAGCGTAAAGGTGGTTCCCACGACCGGGCTCTTGGACAGCCCCTCGGCCTCGATCAGCTCCACTGCTTGGCGGCAGGCCGCCTCAGCCTCCTGGCTCCTGCCCTGGTCGTCGTGCATCAGCCCGAGCACCGTGAGCGACCGGATGATTGTGGTCTGGACCCGCGCGGTCCGGCCGATGCGGATCGACTCCTCCACCGCCGCCTGCGCCTCTGCCGGCCTGCCGGATAGGTACAGACCGTACCCAAGCGCCCACCAGCCGGTCTGGCGCCAGAGGCTATCCGGGTCGGGTTGCAGCGCAAGCACCCGCTGGGCGGCGTCCATCCTGGACTGGACACCATGAAACCCGCTGACGGCGCGCAGCACCGCGATCCCCAGCTCCAGCGACGGGATCCCCCCGGGCAGCGGCCCCCGGGAGGGGAGCCGGTCGGCGACGGCCAGCCAGCGGTCCAGCTCCGCGGGCTTCTCAAACGACAGGGCGATCCAGGCCGACACCAGCGCCAGAAGGGGATCGGTCCGCACGGCCTCCTCTGGAAGGGCCCGCAGCCAGCTCCGCACCGTCGCGATGCGCCAGCGGTCCACGTAGGCGACCCAGTGGCGGCCGATCAGCTCGCCGGCCCCCGCGACGTCGCCGGCGAGCACGGCATGGTGGATGGCCTCCTCCGGAAATCCTGCCTGGCTGTACCAGGCGCTCGCCCGCCGGTGCAGAATCGGGGTCAGCGCCGGCTCGGACACACCCAGCTCGTGCTGCAGCAGCTCGCCGAACAGGTGGTGGTAGCGGTACCACGCACGCTGGTCGTCGAGGGGGACCAAGAAGAGGTTGGCCCGCTCGAGCCGGCGGAGGATTCCGGCCGAGTTCCCGCCTTGGGTGACGGCGTCGCACAGCGGTGCCGACAGCCGCTCCAGGATCGACGTGCGCCGCAGGAACGCCTGAATCTCGGGCGGCTGGGCGTACAGCAGCTCAGTCCCCAAGTAGTCGATGACGTGCCGGGTGGTGCCAGAAAAGGTCGCCACGCTTGCGCTCGGATCGGGGTGGTCCTTGAGCGTGAGCGCCGCCAGCTGCAGCCCGGCGGGCCAGCCCTCGGTGCGCTGGTACAGCCTGACCAGGTCGGCAGGGTCAAGCTGCACTCCGGCCCTATCGTCCAGGAACGTCACTGCCTCCTCGGGAGTGAAGCGCAGGTCGGCGGCACGTAGCTCACCCAGCTCGTCTCGAGCGCGCAGCCGCGCCAGACCCAACGGAGGGTCCGAGCGGGTCGACAGGACCAGCTGGAGGGTCGGGGGCAGGCGCTCGATCAGAAACGCCATCGACCGGTAGCACTCCTCGTCCTCAACCAGATGGAAGTCATCAAGCACCAGGACCGCCGGGCGGGTCAGCGCAGCCAGTTCGTTAAGCAGCATTGGCAGCACATCATCGACCAGGCTCGTGCCTGGAGCCCGCAACGCGGCCAGCGACTGCTCTCCCACAGCTGGGTCCAGCCTGCGCAGCGCCTCGACCACATAGGTCCACAGGCGCTTGGGGTCATTGTCGCTCTGGTCAAGGCTAACCCAGCCGGCCGGCCGGCGTTCCCTCTCAGCAGCACACCAGGCCGCCAGGAGGGTCGTCTTGCCGAAGCCGGCCGGAGCGCTGACCAGGGTTAGTCGCTTGCCGGCCGCGTCGCCGAGCACCCCAAACAGATGGGGACGAGCCAGAGTCCTAGGGCCGGGCGTGGGCGCGTGCAGCTTGGTCTCCAGCAGCACCGGCGCCTGCGGAGTGGGAGCGACGTCGGTGGCCGCACGAAGGACCGGCCGCCCCTCCCTGCCGGCCTCCGCACCGCTCACCCCCACCTGCCTACGCTAGATCCGACGGCAGACGACGGCGACATGGCGGCTTGGGTGCTACCTGCTGCGTTGTTACGGCCCTGCAGGCCGTCCCGCCAGAACGTCATGCGCGCTCCCGTCATGCGGGCCGTCCCGTGTCGACCCTTGGCTCAGTGATCAATGTCCATTATCAGGCGCGCGCAGCCAAGTAACTCCACCAGGAACGGCGTGCTGGCTGGCCAGCAGAGGCCTCGGTCCAGTAGAGCTGACTATAGGCTGACGGCCATCGGGCGAATGACCAAACGTCACGCGTAAGGCTCACATGTCCGTTACGCGGCAGGCCGGCCTGTGCACCCAACCTGACCTGCGCTTTCTCCCTTGGAGCCCCCCGCCAGAATCGAACTGGCGACCCCATCCTTACCATGGAATCACCAGCGGTTCAGGCGGGGCCGACGGGACAGCGCGCCACCCCACTCCGCCACACATCACCGCAGGCCACGGCGCTGGCGGCGCCATGGTACGTGATGTTGCGCGAGGGGTTGTGCGGTCGAGTTGCTGACAGCCTGCTGACACGCTTCTGGTTGCCGACGTCCCATTGGAGGGTGTCTTAGAAGGCTGTAGGCTGCGGCGCTTCACCGTCCGCCTGGCCTTCAAGGAGCCCTTGTGACCGCGTCCCGCCCCCGCTATCCAACCGACCTCACCGACGCCCAATGGCCATCCTCGCCCACTGATCCCCGCACCCAAGCCGGGCGGCCGCTCGGCTTTCCACCAGCGCCGCGAACTGCTGGACGCAATGCTTTACCTGATACGGGCGGGCTGCGCCTGGCGACTGCTGCCCACGACCTCCCGCCCTGGCAGACCGTCTACCACTACTTGTAGGCCCTGTCGAGGTATCGCCGCGATCATCTACGCTTACGCTGCGACCAGTAGCCAGCTGTCCAATAAGGAATAACCAACATCAGGATTAAGACACATATGGGTGCACCCCAAACGAACCAGGTTGGGAGTTCGATAAAGGGCATTGGAAGAAATAGGACTCCGGCGCCTAAACTGATGACAGCGGCATGCATGGTGTAAGCTCGGTTCAAGGCGATTCTCGAGACCCAGGTGGTGAAAGCATTTATTCGACGATCCTGGTATTCAGGCAAAGAAGATGTTGGCGTAGGTGCAGACGAATCCGGCCCTCGGCGTATCCAGGCGACGTAGGCTGCAGAGAGCACGAGCGCGAGACCCAAGAATATGGCTGGTATGACTCTTCGTGTCGGCAGCTTTAGGCCGTCCTTACTGGCAAAGGCTAATCCAGCCACTCCTGTGTAAACTGTCGCGATAGCGCTGGCAGCGTTGCGGATAAACTCCGCCCCCTTATGTGCACGTTCGATTGAACCCTTGGCGATCTCTATCCGCGCATCGTGAATTGATTTCTGTAGTGCATATTCTGCGGCCATGGCGGCCTTCTCTTGCTCCCAATTGTACTTTTCAAGCTCCCAGTCTTCATCGACGTTTCGTCCCTCTGCGGCTGCCTGGTCTCTAAGCTGGGCTTTGGCCTCATCGACTTCCCCTTGATATCGGATTTTGAGCAAGTCAATGTCCTGGGCCGCACGTTTATCAGGGATCGGTGGCCAAGTCATCCTCGGGTCCTCCTGTAATGTTCGCCAGGGCCTCGATCCGCTTGCTACCGTCGCAGCTCAGGAGAAGTCCCGAGATGGAGGCTCCCCAGGAGGGCTTACCCAGCGGTTATCAGGGGGTGGAGGGGATGGTAGAGGGCTTACCCACTGGCCGACTCCGGGCCGCTCACCCCAGTCTATAACCCGTCCGGTCTTTGTATGCCTAGGTACGCCTTCCTCAAGGTTCTTTGTGTGGACGAGCCCGTAGGTAGCCGTTGCCTCAAAATCCTCGCGTGGAAATAGGTCGCTCTCATATTCACAGCGGACTTTTCGAGCCACCTCCATCACGCTCCTTGAGTATTGGCGCATCTACGAGGAACCCCATCGTCACCAACCTCCACGGGCAGGACCCCCAGGGGCTGGCGTCCGTTCAGACGCTCCCCAGCCGGCGCCAGATCCAGGTGTCCTGAGGCTCCCGGGCCGGATACAGCCGCGCATACCTCCCGGCAAGTGCTTCCTCGGACTCGTGGCGGAGCGCGATCGCATGCACCGGGCAGACCACGGCGCACTGGCTCTCACCGAAGAACCCGAGGCACTCGGTACACAGCTCCGGATCCACCACCGGGCGCGGATCTCCTGGAGCGATGGCCTCGGTCGGGCACTCCCACAGGCAGGCTCCACAGGTCACACACTCGTCAGTAATGAAGACCGCCACCTACCCCTCCCCGGTCACGGTGTCGAGTCCCGCAGTTCGATGAGCTCGGCCTCGGCGAGCGACACGACGAACGCCGAGACGGCTTCGGCAACCAACTCCTTCGACTCCTCCGGATATAGCGCGGTTAGGCGCTCGACGAGCTCGTCGACCGTCGAGGCCTCGCATGCCTCCCACAGCAACGACCCGGTCTCGTTGAGCCGCATGAGCTGGCCGGTGCCCAGGTGGCAGAGGGTCATGGTTCCATCCACACGATCCCAGATGACGTCGGCGCATCGGTGGAGCATGGTCAACGTCGTGTGACGAGGGAGAGCGGCACGAACACCCGGTGAGCCGGCTCCGGCTGCGGGTCCTCGAGGTCGGCCGGTTGCTCCACGAACTCAGCTCGCCGCGGGGGCGGTAGGTGCCCGGTGCTCTCCCAGGCCTTCCCCTCGAACATCCGGCGGAGGTATGCGCAGAACATGGGATGTGCCTTGACGTAGTCGTGCGTGAACGAGAAGTGGATGCCGCGGCACCCGCCCCCGCAGTGAGACTTGATGATGCACGTCCTGCAGGGCTCGAGTCGCTCCACCACGGTGGCCCGGATCGACTTGAGCGCGGGATGGTTCGCGACGATGTCGATCAGCGGGCGACTCCGGACGTTGTCGGTCCGGAACCGTCGGTCCTGCAGGAGCCGACACGGATACACCCAGCCCTCGGGATCGACCGAGACCTCGCTCAGCCCGGCCCCGCAGTGGTTCCGCCGCATCCCCTTCGTGCTGTAGACCCCTTCCGGAGAGCTGGACCGCTGCTCGTCCGGGGCGAAGCCGGCCGCGGCGGCACGGAGCTGCTGTTCGAGCCCGAGCAGCTCGCCGGCGGTAAGCTCGCCGGTCCGGGCGCGACTCGCCCGGCCCCGCCCCATCGGGAACTGCGGCACGATGCGGTGGTCCCCGATCCGCCGCCGCCGGACAAAGGCCAGCAGCTCGTGCAGGTCCGCAAGACCGTAGTAGGTGAGGACCGAGTTGATGTCGACGGCGACGCCATGCTCCAGCAGCAGGTCGATGGCGCCGACGGCCTTCTCCCACGACCCTTCGCCGCGGTTGCGGTCGTGGTGCTCCGGAAGCCCGTGGTCAAGGCTGACCGTCACGTTGTGGAAGATTGCAGCGACGTCGTCGATGTTCGCCTCGTCTATGGACTGCCCGTTGGTGATGACGTTCGTCCGGAGACCCGCGTCTCTGCTGTACCGGGCGAGCTCCAACAGGTCAGGTCGGAAGAAGGGCTCGCCGCCGGTGAAGATGAAAGTCCGTGCGCCAAGCTCGACCACCTGGTCGATGAGCCGCATGCCCTCGGCCGTCGTCAGCTCGTTGGGCCGGGGCTTCGCTGCGCTCTGGTAGCAGTAGGTGCACCGGAGATTGCACGCCTGCGTGCAGATCCAGTAGACCGTCGCCAGAGGGTTCTCCGGGTGCTGGATCTCGGGGATCTCCGGCACCCGGTCGAGGTATAGCATCCGGCGGAGAATGCACCACTGCAGGATCTCCATCAGCCGCGCCTCCGACTCGGACGGCGCGGTGCTGAAGCGACGCCCCAGATGCGCTCCCAGGCCACCGCGCTCGCGCCCCGCCCGCAACCACCGAAGCGTCTCGGCGGTGTCCTCCTCGAGATACGTCCAGGTGTTGAGCGCCGGGTTGTAACCCAGTGTCTCGCCATCCCGAAGAATCAGCGCCAAGCGAGGGGGGACGACGACTCGCTCCAGCAGGCGCATCGCGTCGGCTCCACGGTACCGGCCGCCCGTTGAGGCCATGACGGCCGGCTCTATTGGTTGCGGATCTCTGGGCGTTCGGTCTCGGGGACCTCGATTGTGCTCCCTGTTCCGCCGCCACCCCCGCCGCCCATGCCCCCGTCGCAGGAACAGCCGCACCCGCAGCCCTCCAGCTGCTCTGCGGCTTCGATCGGGGCGATGCGGGGAGCTACGAACTTAAATCCGCCCCGTCGCTCGGGAACGGCTTCCCCTGAGGTCACCTGGACCCCCCTCCCACGTGAGCAGCCCTGAAAGGCTACGAGCCCGACGGTAGCTGTCCAAGGACTACTTAGCATAGATTGCGGCATCAATGCCAGTCAACGTTCCTACGAGGCCTGTCCCATTTGCAGCCTCCGTCTAG
>DASVXQ010000289.1:0-11438 GCA_036392615.1 Actinomycetes bacterium
CCAGTTCCGCAGGCCGACCACTTGGAGTCGGGACTCCTCGCGACGGCGTGCGGGCAGCGGGGATGGGCGTTCCTGCGGCGTCTCCACCAGCCTACGCAACCTCTCTGGGATTCGAGACGGACCGGTCTCGTCAGAGCGGGGAGTTGCGGCCGTTCTGTGGCCTCCGCGGCTCCGGTCTGTCCAGCCTAGGAAATCTGTGGCAAACGAAGCGTTTGTGGTGCTTATGCTGTTAGCATGCACTCTGTGGGCGGATTATACTTACACGCCGCACAACGCAAGTACGCCAAGACGTGAATCTCGTCCGGTCCTCGTGAGAGAGAGCAAGCCTCCCCCTATGAAACTGACATCCGGTATGCGTCGGTTGCCAGCAGGGCGACTGATCATTGCGGGCTCGATCCTCGCGCTGAGCGCCTGCACCGCCGCGACGCACCAGCCAGGCGCGGTATCCGAAGTCCGCATCGGCTTGCTCGGGCGATTCGCCGATCCCGGTGGGGGGACCGGGCAGGAGGCCTCGCGGGGCGCGCAGCTCGCCGCCGAGATCATCAACCAGACGGCGTCGGTCCCGGTGCCACTGGCCGGCGCTGGGCTGCCCGGACTTGGTGGTGCCAAGATCCGGATCGTCCAAGCTGACACTCGTGGCGCTCCGGAGCAGCCCGCCATACAGGCGACCCGCCTGGCCACCCAGCAGGGCGTCGCCGGAATCGTCAGCGTCGACAACGCCACGTCCACGGCCCTGGCGAGCGAACGGACCGAGCGGATCGGCGTGCCGTTCATGGGCGCCGTCGCCACGGCGGACTTCCTGACCGAGCGCGGGCTGGACTGGTTCTTCCGCACGACGCCCACGGACAGCATGCTCGCCCAGGCGGGTGTGGGCGTGCTGGGACAGCGGGAGAGCGCCGTGCACAGCATCGGGGTCGTGCAGGCCAACGACGACGCCAGCAACGAGGCGCTCACCGCGCTCCAGGGACAGGCCGGCCAGGCCGGTGCCAGCGTGCTCCGCCCCGCGGCGTTCGACCCCGAGAAGGGCGCGGGCGATGCGCGGTCCGCGATCAATCGGGTCCGCGGCGGCAACCCCGACACCGTGGTCGCCGTGGCCTCGGAACCGGGCGCCGCCAGGACGCTGCTCACCGCCGAGGCATCGGCCGGCGGCCAGCCGCCGGTATCGCTGGCGATGGGTTCCGGCTTCACCGTGAACACCATCCGGCAGGCGGCCCAGACGACCACCGGCCTGCTCCACACCACGGCGTGGTCTCAGGACTTCGCCAGCCGCAACCCGGCCGCCAGCGCCGTCGCCAACCTGTACCAGCGCCGCTTCAATACGCCGATGACCGAGGCGGCCGCCGAGACCTTCACCGCCACGATGACCCTTGCGCAGGCGATCGACGCGGCCAGGTCGGTGGACGCCCAGCGGGTGCGGACGGCGCTGCTCAGCCTGGACGTGCCTGGCCGCGACACGATCATGCCCTGGGGAGGCATCCGGTTCGACCAGACCGGTGAGAACACCCTGGCCGCCGGCCTCGTCGAGCAGGTCACCGCGACATCCGCGCGGGTGGTCTTCCCGCGCGAGCTCGCGGCGGCCAATACCTGACCCGTCGTTGACCAGAGGACATCGGACGTTGGAAGACACGGGCCAGCCCGTACTGGAATTCATCGGGGTGAGCAAGCAGTTCCCTGACGGCACGCTGGCACTCTCCGGCTTCGACATGCGTGTCGTCCGAGGCGAGTTCGTCAGCGTCGTCGGTCCGTCGGGCTGCGGCAAGAGCACCCTGCTGCGAATCGCCTCCGGCCTCGCCGACATCAGCGCGGGCTCGATGCGGCGGCACGCCGTCGAGCTCGGCTACGTCTTCCAGGATCCGACGCTGCTGCCGTGGCGGACGGTCCAGGCCAATGTCGAGCTGTTCGCGGAGCTCCGTCGCATGCCCAAGGACGAACGCCGCCGGCGTGCCGCGGACGCGATCAAGCTGGTGGGGCTGAGCGACTTCGTACGCCACCGCCCGCGCGCCCTGTCTGGCGGGATGCGGATGCGCGTGTCGCTGGCGCGGACGCTGGCGCTGCAGCCGGAGCTGCTCCTGCTCGACGAGCCCTTCGGGGCGCTCGACGAGATCACCCGTGAGCGGCTCAACGACGAGCTGCTGCAGCTCTACCTCACGCAGCGGTTCACCGCGCTGTTCATCACCCACTCGGTGATGGAGGCGGTCTACCTGTCGACGCGGGTGGTGGTGATGTCGGACCGTCCCGGCCGGGTGGTCGGCGACTTCAGGGTGCCGTTCGAGTACCCGCGCTCGCCGCGGCTGCGGTTCGCCGACCAGTTCTCGCAGCTCGCCGGCAAGGTGTCGGCCTGCCTGCGGGGAGAAGGCCAGCAGCAGGACCCGCCCCGGTCCTCGCCGGGTCAGGCACGAGGGGCCGTGCTGCCATGAGCCTCGACACCGACCGGGTCGGCCCGACGGATGCGACCGCGCAGGGACCGGCGGTCGCCGCCCGGCCGCCGACCTCGGGTCGCCGGCGGTGGCTCTCGTTCTGGGGACCGCCGTTCGTGGTGTTCCTCATGGTGATCGGCGCCTGGTACGGCGTGAGCTACCTGCTGCTGAGCCCGGAGCGACGCTTCCTCGTGCCGCCACCGCACGACGTGATCCAGGTCAGCTTCCTCGACCCGGCCAACCTCCAGGAACTGCTCAGCGCCCTGTGGCTGTCCACCAAGGTGGCCTTCATCGGCCTGGCGATCGCGATCGTCATCGGCATGGTCTCGGCGGTCGCGATGAGCCAGGCGCGCTGGATCGAGCGGTCGCTGTACCCGTACGCGGTGATGACCGAGACGATCCCCATCCTGGCGCTGGTGCCGTTGTTCGGCTTCTGGTTCGGCTTCGGGCTCAACAGCCGCGTCCTGGTCTGCGTGCTGTTCTCGCTGTTCCCGATCATCGCCAACGCCCTCTTCGGCCTGCAGTCGGTGACCCAGGAGCACCAGGACCTGTTCACACTGCACGGCGCCAACCGGGCCACCCGATTGTGGAAATTGCAATTCCCGGCGGCGCTGCCGTCGATTTTCACGGGGCTGCGGATCTCGGCCGGGTTGTGCGTCATCGGCGCGATCGTCGGCGACGAATTCTTCAAGCAGGGTGACCCAGGGATCGGCATCCTCATCGACCTCTACCGGTCCAGGCTCCAGTCTGAGCAGATGGTCGGAGCCATCATCCTGGCGTCGTTACTGGGAATCCTCGTGTTCTGGTTCTTCGGATTCGTTGGCCGACGCGTGGTCGGAAGCTGGCACGAATCCGCCAGTGGCTCGGATGTCCAGTAGCAACCCGCATGACCGTGCAGTGGCAGCGAAACGAGATCCAACCTGGGCAACCGCCCACGGATGATCGGGAGGAGCACGTGCAGAGATCTCGCGTTGGCATCGTCGTCCTGATGGCGGCGGTGGTCGCTCTCTCAGGCTGCTCGAGCGGCAGCAAATCAACGACCAACCAGAGCAGCCAGGCTCCGGCGGCCACCAGCGAGCGCCTGAACCTGAAGGACGTCTGCCCGGCCAAGATCGTCATCCAGACCGACTGGAACCCGGAGTCGGAGTATGGCGTCCTGTATTCGCTGATCGGCCCCAACCCGACCATCACCAAGAAGAAGCTGCTGGTGAGCGGGCCGCTGGTCGCCGAGGGCCAGGACACGGGGGTGCAGATCGAGGTCCGCTCCGGTGGCCCGGCGATCGGCTTCGACCCGGTGACCGCACAGATGTACACCGACCCGAGCATCACGATGGGCCAGATCAACACCGACGAGGGCATCCGGTTCTCGGCGAAGCAGCCGACCCTCGGCGTGGTCGCGCCGATGGAGATCAGCCCCTACATGATCATGTGGGACCCGAAACGGTACCCGCAGTTCAAGACGATCATGGACATCGGGCAGAGCAAGGTGACGGTCTCCTATTTCCAGGGTGACACCTACATGGAGTACCTGGTCGGCACCGGGATCCTGCGTCGCTCGCAGACCCAGGGCAACTACGACGGCACGCCGGGCAACTGGGTCGCCCAGCAGGGCAAGATCGCCCAGGCGGGCTTCGCCACCTCCGAGCCCTACATCTACGAACATGATCTTCGCGAGTGGCACAAGGCGGTGGCCTACGCGCTGATCCACGACACCGGGTACCCCATGTACCCGGAGGCGCTGTCGATCCGCCCCGCCGACAAGCAGAAGCTGGCGCCCTGCCTGAAGAAGCTCGTGCCCATCATCCAGCGGGCCACGATCGACTACATGAAGAGCCCCGACAAGACGACGCAGCTCGTCCTGAAGCTCGTGAAGATCTACAACAACGGTTGGCAGTACTCGCCGGGCCTGGCGCAATACGCCCTCAACAAGATGAGCTCGGACTTCGTCAACAACGGGCCTGACAAGACCCTGGGGAATTTCGACATGAGCCGCGTCCAGCGGATGATCGACATCGACACGCCGATCTTCGTCGGGCAGAAGAAGCCTCCCAAGGCCGGCCTCAAGTCCGAGGACCTGGTCACCAACGAGTTCATCGACCCCAACATCGGCATGACCTCCTGACGGGTCCCGTCCCGGGCCGCGCCCCGCGGCGTCTTGGGGCGCGGCCCGGCCGCGTCACCCCGTGACGCGCCAAACGGAGGCCCCTAGGGCCGTGCGCCGCACGGTGGAGGCCGCCCAGGGAGGAGCTGGATGGGAACGTCGGGTCCGCCGCGCCCGCCGGCCCGGCTGGTGAGCGTGGCCTTCGGCGCCGCCGGCGTGCTGCTGGCGGCCTGGCTGGCGCGGGCGCCGCTCAGCGGAGCGTCGCGCGGACCTCCGCGGCCGCCTCGACCATGTTGGTCAGCGCCGCCACGACCTCCTCGTAGGCGCGGGTCTTGAGGCCGCAGTCGGGGTTCACCCACAGCCGGTCCGGGCCCAGCGTGGCCAGGGCCTCGGCCAGCAGGTCGCGCAGCTCGGAGACCGGCGGCACCCGCGGGGAGTGGATGTCGTAGACGCCCGGCCCGATCCCCTGGGCGTACTCGGCCTGCTGGAGGTCCTCCAGCAGGCCCATGCCGGAGCGAGCGGTCTCGATGTAGGCCACGTCCGCGTCGAGCGCCGCCAGCGTCGGCAGCACCTCGCCGAACTTCGAGTAGCACATGTGGGTGTGGATCTGCGTCTCGTCGAGCACGCCGGAGGTGGCCAGCCGGAAGCTGTCGAGCGCCCAGGCGAGATACCCGCCCTGCCGCCCGCGCCGCAGCGGCAGGTGCTCGCGCAGGGCGGGCTCGTCGACCTGGATGATCGCCACGCCGGACCGCTCGAGGTCCTGGACCTCGTCGCGCAGGGCCAGCGCGACCTGCATGGCGGTGTCCCGCTCGGGCTGGTCGTCGCGCACGAACGACCAGGCGAGCATGGTCACCGGGCCGGTCAGCATGCCCTTGACCGGCCTGCCGGTGCGCGACTGGGCGTAGCCGATCCACTCCACGGTCATCGGGCGGGGCCGGCGCACGTCGCCGAACAGGATCGGCGGGCGCACGTAGCGGGTGCCGTAGGACTGCACCCAGCCCAGCTCGGTAGTGGCGTAGCCGTCGAGCTGCTCGGCGAAGTACTGCACCATGTCGTTGCGCTCCGGCTCACCGTGGACCAGCACGTCCAGGCCGAGACGCTCCTGGAGCCCGACCACGCTGTCGATCTCGGCCCGCATGCGGTCGCGGTAGCCGGTCTGGTCGAGCTCGCCGCGGCGCAGCGCCGCGCGGGCGGCGCGCACGTCCCCGGTCTGGGGGAACGAGCCGATGGTGGTGGTCGGCAGCGGCGGCAGCCCGAGCCGCTCGCGCTGGGCCTTCCGCCGGACCTCGTAGGAGCTGCCGCGGCGCAGGTCGTCGGCGTCGACGGCCGCCAGGCGCTGCCGTACGGAGGTGTCGCGCACCCGCGCCGAGCCCCGGCGGCGCGCCAGCGCCTCGCGGTTGGCGGCCAGCGCGTCGGCGATCGCGCCGGTCCCCTCGGTCATCCCGCGGGCCAGGGTGGTCAGCTCGTCCACCTTCTGGCGCGCGAAGGCCAGCCATGGCCGCAGCTCCGGGTCGAGCCCGGTCTCGGCGTCGAGGTCGATCGGGACGTGCTGGAGCGAGCAGGAGCTGGAGACGACCACCTCGCCGGCCAGGCCCTTCAGGGTCGCCAGCCGCTCCAGCGAGGCCTCCAGGTCGTTGGCCCAGACGTTGCGGCCGTCGACCACCCCGGCAAGCAGCCTGCGCCCGTCCAGGCCGCCGGCGGCCGCCAGCAGCTCGGCATTGCGGTCGCCGCCGCGGGTGAAGTCCAGCGCCAGCCCGTCCACCGGCGCGGCCACCAGCCGCCCGAGGGCGTCGCCGAGGTGGTCGAAGTAGCTGGCGACCAGCAGCCTGGGCCGCCGCGCCAGGCCGCCGAGGCGCCGGTAGGCGCGCTCCAGCGCGGCCAGCTCGACCTCGGAGCGGTCCTGCACGAAGGCCGGCTCGTCGAGCTGCACCCAGGCGGCGCCGGCGTCACTGAGTCGGGCCAGCAGCTCCTGGTAGACGTCGAGCAGCGGGTCCAGCAGCGACAGCGGCTCGAAGCCGGCCGGGGCGCCCGCCGCCGGCTTGCCGAGCAGCAGGAAGGTGACCGGGCCCACCAGCACCGGCCGGGTCTCGATGCCCAGCGCGGCGGCCTCGGCCAGCTCGGCCAGGGGCTTGGGCTCGGCGGCCAGCTCGAAGGCGGTGTCCGGGCCGAGCTCGGGGACGATGTAGTGGTAGTTGGTGTCGAACCACTTGGTCATCTCCATGGCCGGCGCGTCGGCCGCGCCGCGGGCCATGGCGAAGTAGGTGGCCAGCTCGTCGCCGGCGCCGCGGAAGCGCTGGGGGACGGCGCCGACCAGCTGGATGGTGTCCAGCACCTGGTCGTAGAGGGAGAAGTGGTTGGACGGGATCTGGCCGAGCCCGGCGTCGCGCAGCAGCTCCCAGGTCCGGCGCCGCAGGTCCCGGGCGGTGTCCTCGAGGTCGCCGGCGGAGACCCTGCTGGCCCAGTGGCCCTCGGTGGCGGTCTTCAGCTCGCGGCGCGGACCGATCCGCGGGAATCCGTGAATCGTCGAAGTCGTCATGAGCAGGCAGGATCGTCGGCGGGACCTCGGCTGTCAACCAACTTCCCCGCGCTGCCCCTGCGGCGCATGATGTGCCGCACAGATGTCTCCCACAGCGAGGAGGTGCTCCGATGGCGGTCCCGCTGTCGCTCGGGCCGGTCCATCACCTGCGGCTCACGGTGACCGACGTCGAGCGCTCCAGGGCGTTCTACACCGAGCTGCTCGGCTTCCAGATCGCCATGGACGCGCCGCTGCCCGAAGGCGACCCGCACCACCAGCTGACCACAGACATCCTCCAGGACGGCATCGTGATGGCCAACGGCGACCTGCTGATCGGGCTGCGCCCGGTGGCCGGCGGCCGCTCGGACGACCGCTTCGACCCGTTCCGCTGCGGGCTGGACCACCTCAGCTTCTCGGTGCCGAGCAAGGCCGACCTCGAGGCGGCCGTGCGGACCTTCGACGAGCGCGGGGTGGACCACAGCGAGATCACCGACCTGCCGCCCTTCGGGATCGCCGTGCTGCCCTTCAAGGACCCCGACGGGCTCGCGCTGGAGCTGACCGCCCCGCTGTGACGAGTGCCGCTCGCCGCAGGCAGGCAAAATCCTGAGCGTCACCACGCCGGCCGGGGCATGATCGTCGCTGCGCCGCCCGAGTGGCGCGTGGCGGCGATCCGGCGGAGGTGATGGCGTGGACGATTCCCCGTTCGACGTGGTGGTCCGGCTGGCGGGGGCGCACGCGGCGGTGACCCGGCGGCTCGACGAGGAGCTCGGCGAGGGGCACGGCCTGAGCTTCGACGACTTCCTGCTGCTGCTGCACCTGGACGCGGCGGCCGGCGGCCGGCTGCGGCGCGCCGAGCTGGCCGGCAGGATGCACCGCTCCACCCTGGCGGTGACCCGTTCGCTCGGCCCGCTGGAGCGGATCGGCCTGGTCGCCCACGAGCCCGACCCGGACGACCCAAGGGCAGCCCAGGTGCTGCTGACAGAGGCTGGCCGGCAGATGGTCGCCGACGCACGGGTCACAGCGGCCGGCGCCAGCCGCCGGCTGTTCGCCGCCGGTCCCGGCGGCTGGCAGGAGGGCGAGATGGACCGGTTCGAGCGGTTCCTGGGACGTCTCGGCGGTGAGCGCGTGCCACCCGGCTGACCTGGGGGTACGCGGTTGGGATGTTTGCGCCTGGAGGCGCCGAGGGAACCCTGCGGGGCGGGAGCAACGTCTGGACGGGGGAGAGGATGCTGCGATGAGCGTGCCAGAGGAAGTGGCACGGCGGAGGGCATCGCGCACCAGCATCCGGTTGGCGCCGGGCGAAGCCGGGTTGTCGTTGGCCAGGCAGTTCGCGGTGCGGGCCAGCGAGGCGGCCGGATGGCACGACCACGTGGACGATGTCGCGATGCTGGCCAGCGAGCTGGCGACCAACGCCGTGCTGCACGGCGCGCGGCCGATCGCGATCACCGTCGAGGCGTCCGCGGACCGGCTTCGCGTCGAAGTTATGGACGCGGCACCCTCTATGCCGGTAGAACTAGACGCTGGACCCGAACTGGAGGCTGGACGCGGGTTGGCGATCGTCGCCGCGCTCGCCCACCAGTGGGGCGCCGAGCGGCTGCCTGGCAGTGGCAAGGTGGTCTGGGCGGAGCTGCGGCATGAGGCTCCGCGCGCGTTGGAGTGAGGAGGCCATCGTGACGGCCAACGGACTGGACGTGCGCCAGCAGGCCGCTGCCGCGGTGCAGGTCTCCATGGTGCTGAAGGGCCGCCGGCAGCTCGCGGTCGAGCGGGCCAAGATGCTGTCGGCGGCCGCCTTCGTGCTGCGTGCCGCCGCCGAGGCGCAGCGCCAGCGCTACCAGAGCGACCGTGCCGCGCGCCATCCCGGCGAGTCGAACGCGACCCGTGAGCTGGCCGGCTTCACCGTCGAGGGCATGGTCGACGGCCAGGCGGTCGCCGCGCACCTGGCCAATGGCCTGCTCGACTGCGACGAGCTGCTGCGCGACCGGGCGCTGTTCCTGGTCGACCTCGGCGAGGAATTGATCTACGCCGATCCGCCGCGCCGCTTCGAGGCCACCCTCAGCGGCCGGCCGGTCGCGGTGGCGCTCACCTTGTTGCGCGCCTGCGACCGGGTGGTGGCGTTCGAGTTCGACCTGCCCTGAGCGGTCGGCTCAGCCGACGTCCTTGACCACCTCGGCGGCCACGTCGGCCAGCTTGCGCTGGCTGGAGCGGGCGGTGGCGCGGAGCCGCTCGAACGCCTGCAAGCTGTCCATGCCCTCGCGCTCCATCAGCACGCCTTTGGCCTGTTCGACCACCACGCGCTGGTCGAGCGCGTACTGGAGCTGGGATGCCAGCACGCTGGAGGCGTGCGCCTCGGCCACGATCCGCAGCAGCGTGCCGAGGGCGCTGGCGTAGGCGCGGATCGCGCCGACGTGGGCCTCGCTCCAGTGCTTCGGCTCGGCCGACAGGATGTTGCAGGTGCCGACCGGCCCGCCGCCCGTCTCGATGGGCGCGGACAGCACGGCGCGGACCTCGACCCGGTCCCGCGTCAGCAGCCGCATCCGCGGCCAGCGGTCGTCCTCGGCGAGGTCGTCGGTCCAGACGACCGCGTTCTCCTCGAAGGCGTCGATGCACGGTCCCTCGTGGTACTTGATCTGCGCCCGCTCGAACGCGCGACCGACCTGCCGCAGGGTCTGGAGCCAGCGCAGCTCGCCCGAGGCGTCCAGCAGCATGATGCCGGCGCCGGTGGCGCCGAACAGCGTGACCGCTGCCTTGCTGAAGTCGTCGAGCGCGTGCCGCAGGATCGAAGTGACCGAACCGCTGGCCCCCTCCGCACCCGAGGCCCGGACCGACAGCCACTGCAGGGTCTCGCTCGGCTCCTTGGGCGTCTGACTGACCGTGCCGAGCGAGACGCGCATCGAGCGCATCGCCCAGCAGACGCGGGTGGTTCGCCCGCCCACGTCGCGGACCGTGCTGACCGCCGTGGTGGCCAGCAGCGCGGCGCCGCCGCCGCGCGGCTCGAAGCGCAGCTGGACGTCGCCGTGCGGCTCCCCCTCGTCGAGGCGGCGCAGCAGGTCGCGGAAGGAGCGGCGGTCGTCGCCCGGCAGGTAGGTGATCAGCGGCCGGCCGATCAGGAAGCGCCGCTGGACGCGGAGCGCGCCGCAGGCGCGACGGTTGGCCTCGCGGATCACCCCGACCCGGTCGGTGATCAGGTAGGGGAACGGTGCCAGCTCGAAGAGCTCCCGGTAGCGGCGGCGCTCGTCCTCCAGCAGCCGCAGGCTCGATGCCGCGTCGTCCGCCTGGCGGCGCAGCTGCTCCTCGCTGACCCGCAGCTCCTCGAGCGCGCTGCCCAGCTCCTCGATGGCCTCGGGGAACAGGTCGACGCCTTCAGCCCGGCCCGCGGCCCGCTGGTGGAAGGCGCCGAGCCGGCTGATGATCCTGGCGAACTCGTGCTCGAACTCGTCCTGCTTCATGCGGGCTGCTCACTGGCCTCCTGGGTGATGAGGATCACCCCGCGGACCTCCTTCTGCGAGCCGAGCAGCGGGCTCGAGGTGACCAGCACCTCGATCGGCTTGCCGCGCCGGTTGATCGCCTCCACCCGCACCGCGCGCTTCTCGCCGTCGCCGTTCAGCGACGACCGCAGCGCCGGGACCAGCTGACCAACCGGCAGGCCGATGTCCAGGTTGAGGAAGTGCTGGCCCTGGATCTCGTCCTGCCGCACGCCCCAGAGGTCCTCCGCGCGCTGGTTCCAGACCAGCACGCGCAGCTCCTCGTCCAGCACGGTGACTGCGCCGCCGAGGCTCTCCCAGATGGACTCGAGGAAGGCGTTGACCTGGTTCAGGTCGGTGGTGCGCTGGCTGAGCTCGTCGTTGATGGTGTGCAGTTCCTCGTTGGTGGACTGCATCTCCTCGTTCATCGTCTCGAGCTCTTCGTTGGTGGACTGGAGCTCCTCGTTGGTGGTCTCCAGCTCCTCGACGGTCGACTGGAGCTCCTCGTTGGTGGTCTCCAGCTCCTCGTTGGTCGACTGGAGCTCGGCGTAGGCGTCCTCCAGCTCGCGGTTGGTGTGCTCCAGCTCCTGCTGGAACCGCTTGGAGCGGGTGACGTCGGTGAAGCTGATGCTGGCGCCGAACAGGTTCTGGTTGCTGTCCACCAATGGGGTGATCTGGACCTCGAGATGGGTCACCTCCCCCATGCCCGAGGGCCACTCCGTCCCGTAGACGATGGACGGCTGCCGGTCGATGTAGGCCTGCTGGATCTTGGAGCGCAGCTCCACCGGCCGGTAGGAGACCTCCAGGTCCTGGAACAGCTTTCCCAGGTCGTCGGTCGACAGGTCGAACAGCGAGCGTGCCTTGGCGTTGGCCAGCACCAGGTAGCCGGCCCCGTCCACCACCAGCTGCGCCTCGCGACCGGCGTCCAGCGCCAACTCGCGGGT
>DASVXQ010000290.1:0-1820 GCA_036392615.1 Actinomycetes bacterium
CCCTGGCCCCGTCGCTGCCCGCCCGCGCCCGGCCGGCTGCGCCGGTCCGCTGGAGGCCGGTCCCGACGCTGGCCTGGCCGGCGCTGGCGCTGGCGCTGCTGCTGGTCGGGCTGCTCGCGCCGGGGGCGCCGCCGCCGAGCGGCCGGCCGCTGCGCATCGTGGTGGTGCAGGCCGGCCTGGCCGGCGGGCACGGCCTGGACCGGGGAGCCACCACCGAGGCGGTGTTCGATAACTTCGTGCGCCGGACCGAGGCGCTGGCCGGCGAGCAGCCACCCGACCTGGTCGTCTGGGGCGAGGGCTCGGTCGACGACGACCCGCTGGTCAACCCCGACCGGCTGGCGCGGATCCGCCAGGCGGCCCTGGCCGTCGGCGCGCCGCTGCTGGTCGGCGCGACCACCGACGCCCCCGGCGGGCACTTCGCCACCGAGGCGCTGGAGTTCACCCCGAACGGCCAGCTGGCCGGCCGCTACCAGAAGCGGCGGCTGGTGCCGTTCGGCGAGTACGTGCCGTGGGCCTCGCTGATGGGCCGGCTGCTGCCGGTGACCCGCGAGGGCGTGCCGGCCGACAAGCTGCCCGGCCACACCCTGGAGCCGATGGTGGTCGACGGCGTGCGCGTCGGGACGATCATCTGCTGGGAGTCGGCCTACCCCGAGGACGCCCGCACGCTGGCGCGCGAGGGCGCGCAGCTGCTGCTGGTGTCGACCAACAACGCCTCCTTCGGCGAGGGCCCGGCGTCCGAGCAGCACCTGGCGTCGAGCCAGCTCCGCGCGGTCGAGGAGGGCCGTACGCTGGTGCAGGCGGCCGTCTCCGGGATCAGCGCGGTGATCGCGCCCGACGGCACCGCCAGCCAGCGCACCGGCCTGTACCAGCAGGCCATCGTGCGCCTCTCGGTCGTGCCGCGCGACGGGCTCACCCTGTACGCTCGCGCTGGCCGCCTGATCGAGGCGGCGATGATCGCGGTCGCGGTGGCCACCGCGATGGTCGCCCTGCTGCCGTGGAGCCGCCGGCGCCCCGCCCCCGCTCCCGCCCCTTGCCCCGCGTCCAGTCAAGAGCACGCCGCCATCCGAGGGAGCCAGTGAGAGCACTCGTCGTCATCCCCACCTACAACGAGATCGAGTCGATCGAGGCCGTGGTCGAGCGCGTCCTGGCCGCCGACGACCGGGCCGAGGTCCTGGTGGTCGACGACTCGAGCCCCGACGGCACCGGCGACCTGGTCGCCAAGCTCGGCGACGCCGAGCCGCGCGTGCACCTGCTGCGCCGGCCCGGCAAGCAGGGGCTCGGCGCCGCCTACCGGGCCGGCTTCGCCTGGGGGATGGAGCGGGGCTACGACGCGCTGGTGGAGATGGACGCGGACATGTCCCACCCGCCGGAGCGGCTGCCGGCCCTGCTCGACGGGCTGGCCGGCGCCGACCTGGTGATCGGCTCGCGCTACGTGCCGGGCGGCTCGACGGTCAACTGGAGCCCGCTGCGCAAGCTCATCTCGCGCGGCGGCAACACCTACGTGCAGCTGGCGCTCGGCCTGCCGGTCCACGACGCGACCGCCGGCTACCGCGCCTACCGCGTCGAGGTCCTGGAGGCGCTGCCGGTCTCCGCGGTCGCCTCCAACGGCTACTGCTTCCAGGTGGAGATGGCGCATCGCACCTGGCGCGAGGGCTTCCGCGTGGCCGAGGTGCCGATCGCCTTCACCGAGCGCGCCAGCGGGGTCTCCAAGATGAGCCAGCGGATCGTGCTCGAGGCGCTGCTGCGGGTCGCTGTCTGGGCGGTCACCGGCGGCCGCCGCCGTATCCGGCCGCTGCACCCCCGCAGCGTCGCCGCCGGCC
>DASVXQ010000291.1:0-9525 GCA_036392615.1 Actinomycetes bacterium
GCGGCCGCGCTGGTCGCCGGGATGGCGGCCCGGGTGGTGGCCGCCTGCGCCCCCGCCGGCCGGTTGGCCTGGCCGCCGCCGGTGCAGGCCGCCAGCAGCACCGCCAGCACCGTTCCCACTCCGGCCGCCAGCAGCCGGCGACTCCTGCGAGCCACTGCGCCCACCTGGCATCACGCTCCCGTCGAACGCATCCGGTCCGTCCGAAGCCGCTCCGCTGCCGCAATCCGCGCACGATCCTAGAGCCAGGGTCAAGTAGCCTGTGCCGGTCAGCTCCCGACGGCCGAGTGAGGGGCCCATGGGGATCGAGATCGAGCGCGACCGGTTCTCCGACGAGGACTACCAACGGTTCTCCCGTCGCCTGGAGCAGTCGCTCGAGGCGCTCGGGCAGATGCTCCAGCGCCCCGGCTTCGGCGTCGGCGAGCGGACCATCGGTGCCGAGCTCGAGCTGTTCCTGATCGACCAGGCCGGCGACCCGTTGCCGCGGAACGCCGACATCCTGGAGGAGGTCGGCGATCCGCACCTGACACTTGAGCTTGACCGCTTCAACCTTGAGGTCAACCCCGAGCCACTGTCGCTGGCCGGCCGGCCGTTCTCGGCGCTCGGGCAGGAGCTGCGGTCGGTGCTCGAGCGGGTCGACCGGGTGGTCGCCGGGCACCGCGGCCGGCTGGCGATGATCGGCATCCTGCCGACCCTGCGGCCCGAGCACATGCACCGCGACGCGATCACCGACACGCCCCGCTACCGGGCGCTGGACCACAGCATGCGGCGGCTGCGCCAGGAGCCGGTGCGCATCGAGATCCGCGGCACCGACCCCGAGCCGGTGCGGATCGTCCAGGACCACATCGCCCTGGAGGGGGCCAACACCTCCTTCCAGGTCCACCTGCGGGTCGACCCGGCCGACTTCGCCCGGGTGTTCAACGCGGCCCAGCTGGCCACCGCGCCGGTGCTGGCCGCGGCGGGCAACTCCCCGGCGCTGCTCGGCTCGCTGGTCTGGGAGGAGACCCGCATCGCCCTGTTCGAGCAGGCGGCCGACGACCGCGACGAGCCGAGCCGCGGGCGGCTGGTGTCGCGGGTCGCCTTCGGCACCGACTGGCTGCGCGCCGGCGCGCTGGAGCTGTTCGAGGAGAGCGTGCGCCACCACGAGCCGCTGCTGCCGGTGCTGGGCGAGCAGGACCCGCTCGCCGGGCTGGACGGCGACGGCGTGCCCGAGCTGGAGGAGCTGCGGCTCCACCAGGGCACCGTGTGGCGCTGGAACCGGGCGATCTACGACGCGGCGCTCGGCGGGCACCTGCGCATCGAGATGCGCGCCTTGCCGGCCGGCCCGACCATCACCGACATGCTGGCCAACGCCGCCTTCCTGCTCGGGCTGACGCTGGCGATGTCCGGCGCGCCGGGCGCACGCGACCACGGCTGGACCGACCGGCTGCTGTTCACCCGGGCGCACGCCAACTTCTACCAGGCGGCCAGGCACGGGCTGCGGGCCGAGCTGGAGTGGCCGCGCGAGCAGGGCGAGCCGCGACACGCGACCGCCGCCGAGCTGGTGCCGGAGCTGGTGCCGCTGGCGCGGCGCGGGCTCGACGAGGCCGGCGTGGCGGCCGAGGAGTCCGGGCCGCGGCTCGAGGTGATCGCCGCGCGGGTCGCCAGCGGCCGCACCGGCGCCTGGTGGCAGCGCCAGATGGTCGCGGCGCTGGAGCCGCGGGTGGGCCGCCGCCGCGCGCTGGAGCTGATGCTGGAGCGCTACCTGGAGCTGATGTCGACTGACCAGCCGGTCCACACCTGGCCGGTCGAGCCTTGACGTGGAATGCTCGACAGGCGGAATTCGGTGAAAAGGAGGGCACGTGGGCGGACTGGATGGTCGGGTGGCGTTGGTGACCGGCAGCGCGCGCGGCATCGGCGCCGCGACCGCGAGGCGGCTGGCTGCCGACGGCGCCAAGGTGGCGGTGGTGGACCTTGAGGAGGCCGCCTGCAAGGACACGGTCGAGGCGATCGGCGCGGCCGGCGGCAGCGCCATCGCGATCGGCTGCGACGTCGCCAAGCCGGACCAGGTCGAGGCGGCGATGGCGCGTACGGTCGACGAGCTGGGCTGGCTCGACGTGCTGGTCAACAACGCCGGGGTCATCCGGGACAACCTGCTGTTCAAGATGACCGACGACGACTGGAGCCTGGTGATCGACACCCACCTGCGCGGCAGCTTCAACTGCGCCAGGCAGGCGCAGCGCTACATGGTCGAGCGGCGCTGGGGGAAGATCGTCAACCTCTCGAGCACCTCCGCGCTCGGCAACCGGGGGCAGACCAACTACTCGACCGCCAAGGCCGGCCTCCAGGGCATGACCAGGACGCTGGCGATCGAGCTGGGGCCGTACAACGTCAACGTCAACGCGGTCGCGCCGGGCTTCATCGAGACCGACATGACCAGGGCCACCGCCGCCCGGATCGGGGTGGACTTCGACGACTTCAAGCAGGCCGCCACCACCCAGATCCCGCTGCGGCGCACCGGCCGGCCCGAGGACGTCGCCGCGGTCATCTCCTTCCTCTGCAGCGAGGACGCGTCCTACGTCTCGGGCCAGGTGATCTACGTGGCCGGCGGCCCGCGCGGGTAGCGGCGGGTCACGGCCGTCGGGGGGGGACAGGAGGCAACAGGCGATGGTCGATTTCTCCCTGACGGAAGAGGAGCGGCAGATCCGCGACACCGTACGGTCGTTCATCCGCAAGGAAGTCATGCCGCTGGAGCCCGAAGTGCTGCGCAACGAGCGCGCCGGCCAGCCGGCGGTGGCCCCCGAGGTCCTCAAGGAGCTGCGCGCCAAGGCCCGCTCGGCGGGCTTCTGGGGGGTCAACACCCCGGAGGAGTACGGCGGCATGAACCTCGGCCCGATCATGTCCGCCATCCTCGAGATGGAGTGCGGCCGCACCTTCGTGCCGTTCAGCTTCGGCGGCCGCGCCGACAACATCCTCTACCTCGGCACCGAGGAGCAGAAGCGCCGCTACCTGATCCCCACCATCGAGGGCGAGCGGCGCTCCTGCTTCGCGATCACCGAGCCGGACGCCGGCTCCGACGCCCGCAACATCCGCGCCCGCGCGCGGCGCGACGGCGACGACTGGGTGATCGACGGCGAGAAGACCTTCATCACCGGCGGCAACGAGGCCGACTTCGCGATCGTCTTCGCGGTCACCGACCCCGACAAGGGCGCCGACGGCGGCATCACCTGCTTCCTGGTCGACCGGGAGATGGGCTGGAAGTCCGAGCCGATCCCGACCATGGGCCAGTGGGGGCCGGCCGCGCTGGTGTTCGACGGCGTGCGCGTGCCAGGCGCGAACCTGCTCGGCGAGGAGGGCAAGGGCTTCGAGCTGGCGATGCGCTGGATCGGCCTGGGCCGCTACATGATCCCCGCCAGGGCGATCGGCTCGGCCGAGCGGATGCTCCAGATGGCGATCGACTACGCCAAGCAGCGCCACTCGATGGGCCACCCGATCGCCGAGTACCAGGCGATCCAGTGGATGATCGCTGACTCTCAAGTGGAGATCGAGGGCGTCAAGTGGCTCACGCTGTATGCCGCCTGGCGCGCCGAGCACGGCCTCGACCCGCGCCACGCCTCCTCGATCGCCAAGCTCTCCGGCGCGACCATGGCCAACCAGGTGGTCGACCGCGTGCTCCAGATCCACGGCGGCATGGGCTACACCAAGGAGCTGCCGATCGAGCGCTGGTACCGGGAGCTGCGGCTGCTGCGAATCTACGAGGGCACCGACGAGATCCAGCGCCGCACGATCGCCCGCAACCTCCTCAAGGGCCACGTCAAGCTCGGCGAGATCGGCGCCTGATGGCGGCGGGCCTGGAGCTGATCCGCCGGGCGGAGGCGGCCGGCGACCGGCTCGCCGTGGTCGAGCCCGGCGGCGAGTTCAGCTACGCGCGGCTGCTGGAGGACTCGGCCAGGGTCGCGCGGGCGCTGCTGGGCGACGAGCAGGACCTGGGTGAGCGGCCGGTGGCGTTCCTCTGCCAACCGGGCTACCACTACGTGGCCACGCAGTGGGGCATCTGGCGCGCGGGCGGCACGGCCGTGCCGCTGGCCGTCTCCCACCCCGAGGCGGAGCTCGACTACGCCATCGGCCGCTGCGGCGCGGGCACGGTGGTGGCCGACGCGGCGCTGCGCGAGCGGGTCGAGGGCATCGCCGCCGGGCGAGGGCTGCGCCTGGAGGACGCCGCGGGCCTGGCGGGCGGTGCCGGCGACCCCGGCCGGCCGCTGCCGGAGGTCGACCCCGGGCGGCGGGCGATGGTGTTCTACACCAGCGGCACCACCGGGCGGCCCAAGGGGGCGTTCTGGACCCACCGGGCGCTGGCGGCCCAGTTCCAGGCGCTCAGCCAGGCGTGGGGCTGGAGCGCGGAGGACCGCATCCTGTCGGTGCTGCCGCTGCACCACGTGCACGGGGTGATCAACGTGGTGTCCACCTCGCTGTGGAACACCGCCTGCTGCGAGTTCCTGCCGCGCTTCGACGCCGAGGCGACCTGGGAGCGCATCGGCTCCGGCGAGCTCACCGTGTTCATGGCGGTGCCAACCATCTACGTGCGGCTGATCGGCTGCTATGACGCCGCCGACCAGCGGCGCCGCGAGGCGATGTCGGCGGCCGCCAGGAAGCTGCGGCTGATGGTCAGCGGCTCGGCCGCGCTGCCGGTCGATGTGCTGGAGCGCTGGCGCGAGATCACCGGCCATACCCTGCTGGAGCGCTACGGCATGACCGAGATCGGCATGGCGCTGTCCAACCCCCTGGAAGGGCCCCGGGCGCCCGGCGCGGTGGGCCAGCCGCTGCCCGGGGTGCGGGTGCGCCTGGTCGACGAGTCCGGCGCCGAGGTCCAGCAGGGCTCGCCCGGCGAGCTGGAGGTGCGCGGACCGGGACTGTTCAGCGGCTACTGGGACGACGAGCGGGCCACCAGGGAGGCGTTCCGCGACGGCTGGTTCCGCACCGGCGACGTCGCCGTGCTGGACGAGGGCAACTACCGCATCCTCGGGCGGCAGAGCGTCGACATCATCAAGACCGGCGGCTACAAGGTCTCCGCGCTGGAGATCGAGGACGTGCTGCTGGGCAACCCCGACGTGCAGGAGTGCGCGGTGGTGGGCACCGCCGACCCGGAGTGGGGCGAGCGGGTCACCGCGGTGATCGTGCCGCGCGAGGGCGCGCAGCCGACCGTCGAGACGCTGCGGGGCTGGGCCGGCGAGCGCCTGGCGCCCTACAAGGTCCCCTCGCGGGTCCACTTCGTCGAGCGCCTGCCCCGCAACGCCCTCGGCAAGGTCGTCAAGCCCGAGCTGCGCAGCTCGCTGGAGCGGGCCTGAGGCTCCGGCCGGCCGCTACAGGGGTCGCTCGCCGTCGGCGGCGGCGCGGCGGGCGGCGATCTCGTCGGCGCGGGCCTGGCTGGCCGGCACGCCGCCGATGCCCCACTTCTCCGGCGGCACCTCGGTGATGATCGTGCGCACCCGCTCGACCGGGGTGTCGAGGATCTCCGCCACCAGCGCCGACACGCGGCGGTGCAGCTCTCCGAGCTTCTCCGGCGGGCGGCCTTCCAGCATGTCGATGCGAACCAGCGGCATGCTCCCTCCTTCGATCTCCATGATCGTCGTGTCGAGTATCACCGAGGAGGAGGCCGGGAGGGGAGGTTCCTCGCCGGCGCGCTGCTGGCGGTCCTGCTGGCGACCGCCGGCACGCTGTGGGCGCTGGCCGATCAGCCGAGCACCTGACGGACCCCGCGGGCGATCTCGAGGTCCTCGCGCGCCTCGATCACCAGCGTGCGCACGGCCGCGCCGGCGGCGCTCAGCTCCCGGTCGGTCCCGCCGTCGCGGTTGGCCCGCGGGTCGACCGCGACGCCGAGGAACGCCAGCCGCTCGGCCGCCAGGCGCCGGACCTCCGGCGCGTGCTCGCCGACTCCGCCGGTGAACACCAGCACGTCCAGCCCGCCGGCGGCCGCCGCCATGGCGGCCACGGCGGCGGCCAGCCGGTGGACGTAGACGTCGACCGCCAGCCGCGCCGCCTGCTCGCCGGCGGCGGCCGCCTTGAGCACCTCGGCCATGTCCGCCGAGCCGGCCAGCCCCGCCACCCCGGAGCGGTGCTCCAGCGCGTCGGCCACCTCGCCGGCCGGCAGGCCGCCGTGCTGCTGGAGCCAGAGCACCAGCCCCGGGTCGACCGAGCCCGACCGGGTGGCCATCACCACCCCCTCCAGCGGCGTGAACCCCATGGTCGTGTCCACCGAGACGCCGCCGCGCACAGCCGCCAGGGACGCGCCGGCGCCGAGGTGGCAGGTCACCATCCGCAGCGCCTCCAGCGGCCGGCCGGCCAGCTCCGCCGCCCGCCGGGCCGCATAGGCGTGCGAGAGCCCGTGGAAGCCGTAGCGCCGGATCGCCCAGCGCTCGCGCCATGAGGCCGGCAGGGCGTAGGTCGCCGCGGCCGGCGGCAGGTGCGCGTGGAAGGCGGTGTCGAAGCAGGCCACCCGTGGCACCTCCGGCAGCGCGGCGCTGACCGCGTCGAGCGCGTCCAGCGACTTCGGCTGGTGCAGCGGGGCCAGGTCGGTGAGCGCGCGCAGCCGCCGCTCGACCTCGGCGTCGATGCGCACCGGCTCGGTCAGCTCGGCGCCGCCGTGGACGATCCGGTGCCCGACCGCGTCGGCCCGCCCGGCGCCGAGCCGGTCGAGCGCCGCGCGCAGCTCGTCGGCGTCGATCACGCCGCCGGAGGCCGGGGCGTCACCGGAGGCGAGCAGCTCGTCCGCGGGCCCGAGCAGCCGCAGCTTCAGGCTGCTGGAGCCGGCGTTGACCACCAGCACGCACTCGGCGGCCATCAGTACGGCCAGGTCCAGTGCTGGATGTCGGGCCGGTCCTCGCCGTGCTCGCGGGTGTAGCGGCGCGCGTCGGCGCGCTGGTCGGCGATCTCCTGCCGCAGGCCGGCCCTGCGGCTGGCCAGTCCGGGCAGGCGGTCGATCACGTCCATCACGAAGCGGAACCGGTCCAGGTCGTTGAGCATCACCATGTCGAACGGCGTGGTGGTGGTGCCCTCCTCGCGGAAGCCGCGGACGTGGAAGTTGTCGTGGTTGGTGCGCCGGTAGGTGAGCCGGTGGATCAGGCTCGGGTAGCCGTGGAAGGCGAAGATCACCGGCCGGTCGGTGGTGAACAGCCCGTCGAACTCCTGGTCTGAGAGGCCGTGCGGGTGCTCGGACTCCGGCTGCAGGCGCATCAGGTCGACCACGTTGACCACCCGCACGCGCAGCTCCGGCAGGTGCTGGCGGATCAGGTCGACCGCCGCCAGCGCCTCCATGGTGGGGATGTCGCCGGCGCAGGCCATCACCACGTCCGGCAGGCCGCCGTCGTCGCTGGAGGCCCACTCCCAGATGCCGATCCCGCGGGCGCAGTGCAGCACCGCCTGGTCCATCGACAGGTAGTTCAGCGCCGGCTGCTTGCCGGCCACGATCACGTTCACGTAGTTGCGGCTGCGCAGGCAGTGGTCGGCCACCGACAGCAGGCAGTTGGCGTCCGGCGGCAGGTAGACGCGGATGATCTCGGCCTTCTTGTTGACCACGTGGTCGATGAAGCCCGGGTCCTGGTGGGTGGCGCCGTTGTGGTCCTGCCGCCAGACGTGCGAGGTCAGCAGGTAGTTGAGCGAGGCGATCGGCCGCCGCCAGGGGATCTGCCTGGTCACCTTCAGCCACTTGGCGTGCTGGTTGAACATCGAGTCGACGATGTGGATGAAGGCTTCGTAGCAGTTGAACAGGCCGTGCCGGCCGGTCAGCAGGTAGCCCTCCAGCCAGCCCTGGCAGAGGTGCTCGGAGAGCACCTCGATGACCCGCCCGCGCGCCGCCAGGTGCTCGTCGATCGGGATGCGCTCGGCCTCCCACTGCCGGTCGGTGACCTCGAAGACCGCGTCGAGCCGGTTGGAGGAGGTCTCGTCGGGGCCGAACAGCCGGAACCGGTCGGGGTTGCGCCGGATCACGTCGCGCAGCAGGGCGCCCAGCACCCTGGTCGCCTCGCTGAAGGTGGTCGCCGGCTTGGGCACCTCCACGGCGTAGTCGCGGAAGTCGGGCATGGCCAGGTCGCGCAGCAGCAGCCCGCCGTTGGCGTGCGGGTTGGCGCTCATCCGCCGGTCGCCGCTGGGCGGCAGCGCGCGCAGCTCGGCCACGGGCGTGCCCTGCTGGTCGAACAGCTCCTCGGCGCGGTAGGAGCGCATCCACGTCTCCAACTGGGCGAGGTGCTCCGGGTTGGTGCGCACCTCGGCGAGCGGCACCTGGTGCGACCGGAAGGTGCCCTCGACCGGCTTGCCGTCGACCACCTTGGGCCCGGTCCAGCCCTTGGGGGTGCGCAGCACGATCATCGGCCACGGCGTGCCGGCGCCGTCGCCGTCGCCGCCGGCCTCGCGCGCCCGCCGCTGGATCTCGGCGATCTCGTCGAGCGCGCGGTCCAGGGTGGCGGCCATCAGCTGGTGCATGCTCGGCGGGTCGTCGCCGTCGACCCAGTACGGCTGGTAGCCGCAGCCTCGCAGCATCGACTCGAGCTCGTCGTCACCGATGCGCGCCAGCACCGTCGGGTTGGCGATCTTGTAGCCGTTGAGGTGCAGGATCGGCAGCACCGCGCCGTCGGTCGCCGGGTTGAGGAAGCGGGTCCCCTGCCAGCTGGTGGCCAGCGGGCCGGTCTCGGCCTCGCCGTCGCCCACCACGCAGCAGACCACCAGGCCCGGGTTGTCGAGCGCGGCGCCCTGCGCGTGCATCAGCGAGTAGCCCAGCTCGCCGCCCTCGTGGATCGACCCGGGCGTCTCCGGGGCGACGTGGCTGGGCACCCCGCCGGGGAAGGAGAACTGGCGGAACAGCAGCCGCATGCCCTCGGCGTCGAGCGAGACGCTCGGGTAGCGCTCGCTGTAGGTGCCCTCCAGCCAGGCGTTGGCGACCAGGCCCGGCCCGCCGTGGCCCGGGCCGATCACGTAGATCGTGTCCAGGTCGCGGCGGCGGATGGCGCGGTTCATGTGGACGTAGACGAAGTTCAGGCCCGGGGTGGTGCCCCAGTGGCCGAGCAGCCGGGGCTTGATGTGCTCCGGCCGCAGCGGCTCGTGGAGCAGCGGGTTGTCGAGCAGGTAGATCTGGCCCACCGAGAGGTAGTTGGCGGCCCGCCAGTACGCGTCGATGACGCGCAGCTCGGCGTCGTCCAGCGGCGCCTCCCGCTCGCCCGCCGGTCGCGCCGCCACCGTGGGATCGCTGGTCATGGTCCTCCCCGCAAGTTGGAGCCCTGCCGGTCCGATCGCCCACCCAGCCTACCCGGTGAGCCCCCGGCCGCACCGCCGCCCCTCCGGCCCGCACCCGGCGCCACCGCTCCGGCCCGCCCCGGGCTCCACCCGCTCGCGGTATGCTGCGGTGCACCAAGAGGAGCCGTCCAGGGAGCGCCCATGCAGGAGCGGATCGTCGACCCGACCGTCCACCAGCCGCCGTTCGTGCACGAGCTGGCGACGCCACGGCCGGACCCCGGCCTGGTGGCGGCGCTGCGCGAGGTCAGCGGGCTGGCGTCGGCGGTG